>CAZEWS010000332.1:0-4194 GCA_964515985.1 uncultured Rikenellaceae bacterium
AATGTTACGAAACTACATTATAACGGCACTGAGAAATCTTGTCCGTCAGAAAATATATTCATTCATAAACATTCTTGGGTTATCCATCGGTCTTGCCTGTTTTATCCTGATTATGCTTTGGGTAAGTGATGAGTTAGGTTATGACCGATTTCATGAAAATGCGAATCATTTATACCGGATATATGAAAAACAGTATTATTCTGGTGGTGAAGAGTTTAAGGTTTTTGCCACTCCAGAACCCTTAGCGGCTGCTTTGGAAGAGACATTTCCGGAAATTGTAAGCGCTACTCGTCTTAATGCACTTTGGCTCAAGCTCACTTTAAGGTACGGGGAAAAAATTTATAACGAAACAGGTGGTTACGCCACAGATCCGGCAACTTTTGGAATGTTCACTTTTCCTTTTATTGCGGGAGATCCGAAAACTGCCCTTTCTCAACCTTATTCAATGGTTTTGACTGAATCCATGGCTAATAAGTATTTTGGGAATGAAGACCCTATGGGGAAAACCATAACGGTAAATAATCAATATATATTTCTGGTTACGGGTATTATGAAGGATGTTCCCCACAATTCACATGTCAGGTTCGATTATTTGGTGCCTTTTGATTTTATTTTGGAATTATGGGGTTCCCCACGCGGCCAATGGGGTAGTAATTCATTTCGAACTTATATTCAGGTACAGGAAGGCGTCAGTCAGGAAGTTGTTGAGAAAAAGATATTGAATTTCATTCAGAAACATCTTGAAGAATCCTCCCTGGAATTATATCTTCATCCCTTAGTCAAATCATATTTGTATTCCATTTGGGGAGGTGGGCTTATCCAATACGTTAAAATCTTTTCTGTTGTAGCCTTGTTTGTGCTTATTATTGCCTGTATTAATTTTATGAACCTTACAACCGCACGTTCCGGACGACGTGCCAGAGAAGTGGGAATCAGGAAGGTTTCTGGCAGTAAAAAAAGAAATTTGATCCTGCAGTTCTATGGTGAATCCATACTTTTAACCTTAATAGCGCTCATCTTTGCCATAATTATTGTTCAACTGCTTCTACCAGTTTTCAACAATCTTGCAGGAAAAGAAATAAACTTTAAATTTTACGAGTGGAAGATGTTATCTGTGTTACTGGGAATAACAATTTTTACCGGTTTACTATCAGGAAGTTACCCTGCCTTTTTCCTGTCTTCATTCAATACGGTAGAAGTACTGAAAAGTACTGCCAGAACAGGTTCTCCCTTTTTCAGAAGATTTCTCGTTGTTGTGCAATTTACTATATCGGTAGCCCTTATCATATGTACCTTGGTTGTATACAAACAGCGTCATTACATCCGTTTCAAAGATCTCGGTTTCGACAAGAACAATATCCTGTATTTTTCCATGAGGGACATTAAAAGTAAATATGTCCCTATGAAGCAAGCCCTTATGAGCTTACCAGGCGTGACGAATGTTACTGCAACAAACAGGGTCCCTGTAACTATGACCAATTCAGGTTCAAACGTAAACTGGGATGGAAAGGATCCCAACCTTCAAATCCTGTTTCAATATATCTTTATTGATTTTGACTATTTTGAAACTTTCAAGATGGAGATGTTTGATGGACGGACCTTCTCCATTGACTTTCCTGCCGATTCCAACAATTATATTATCAATGAGGAATCGGTCAGAAGAATGGGGCTTAAGGATCCTGTGGGAGAACGATTGTCCGTGTGGGGAAATGAGGGTACCATAATTGGCGTGGTAAAGGACTTCAACTTTCACCGACTGATCAGGGCCATTGATCCACTCATTCTGTTCATAGTACCAGATTATTTCCAGGAAGTTGTTCTTCGTGTTTCACCTTTGGGGCTTAAAAAAAACCTCGGGGAAATTACGAAGATCTGGGAAAAATTTTATCCTGGAGAACCTTTTGAATACCGTTTTCTGGATGATGAATTTGATCAGATGTACCAGTCTGAACAACGGATGGGTACGTTATTTAATTATTTCGTCATTCTTGCCATTCTGATCTCCTGCCTTGGCCTGTTTGGACTGGCTTCTTTTATGGCAGAACAACGAACCAAAGAAATAGGGATCAGAAAAGCACATGGCTCAAGTGTTTTCAATATTTTCCTGCTCATGAATACTTCTTTTGTAAGATGGGTTTTACTGGCCAATTTAATTGCATGGCCGGTAGCAGGTTATGCCATGTATAAATGGCTTCAGAATTATGCTTACCAAACAAACCTGTCCTGGTGGATTTTTTTCTTTGCAGGCACAATCTCCATTTTGATAGCTGTATTAGCAGTTAGTTATCAGTCGATTAGTTCGGCTCATACCAACCCGGCTGATACACTCCGATATGAGTAGAATAATGGCAACATAATTGTTTGCCGCTGAGAAAGACCCTAAGGATTTCGTGCCTACCGAAGGTATTCCTTCGGAAGAAGGCATCCCTACGGGAGAAACCCTTAGGATTTTTCTACCAAAACAACCTTTCAGCCCACAGACTCTCTCTTCGATCCATGCTCCAAGCTTCATGCCCTTTGTATCCTCAATCTTAACCTTAAATCAGGTTGCCTAGAACTAAATCCAGCGTATTGACAACCTGATCAGCATTTGCTTTGGTAAAGACCAATGGTGGCTTTATCTTTAGTACATTATACAATGGACCATCGATACTGATTAATATACCTTGTTCCTTCATTGCTTCGATGATGCAGGTTGCTTGTTCAGGTGCCGGTTCCAGGGTTTCCCGGTTTAATACCAGTTCAACACCAATGAAAAGACCCAATCCCCTGACATCTCCAAAAATGGAATATTTTGATTTCAGTTTATTTAGCCCGGATAGGAGGTAAGCGCCTACTTTCAACGCGTTTTCCTGCAGTTTCTCATTCTCAATAACATCCAGAACAGCCATTCCAACGGCACAAGACACGGGATTTCCTCCGAACGTGCTAAAATATTCCATGCCATTATCAAACGATCCGGCAATTTCAGGAGTGGTTATCACAGCTGCCAGTGGATGCCCGTTCCCAATGGGTTTTCCAAGTGTAACAATGTCGGGGATCACACCCTGGGTTTCAAATCCCCAGAAATGGGTTCCAACCCGTCCAAATCCGACATGAACTTCATCGGCAATGCATACACCCCCGGCTTCCCGGACATGTTGAAAGGCTGTTTTAAGGTAATCCTCGGGTAGTACGATCTGTCCGCCACAACCCATCAAGGGTTCACAAAAATAAGCAGCTAACCCTTTCCCTTGTTCCTTTATCTTTGAAATAGCCTCCCGGATATGTCCTGCATATTTTTTTCCTGCATCCTGATCTTCAGATTTATAAAGTCCCCTGTAAACATCAGGCATTATTACCTTGTGAATAAAAGACTCAGGACCGGCTCCGCCGGGGCCATCGAATTTATAAGGACTTATTTCGATTAGAGAAGAAGTATTCCCGTGATATGCATTGTCAATTACAATGCAGTCCTTTTGTTTTGTATATGTCCGTGCCATTCGCAGTGCAAGCTCATTGGCTTCACTGCCGGAATTAACAAAAAAGCAAACCTTTAGTGGTTCGGGCAATAGGGAAGTAAGGCGTTTTGCATATAGTACAAGGTTTTTATGTAAATATCTTGTATTGGTATTAAGAATTGCAATTTGCTTCTGAGCAGCTCTGACGACATGAGGATGACAATGCCCGACATGACATACATTATTGACACAATCAAGGTATGTCTGCCCGGTATCATCATATAAATATTGCATTGCTCCCCTGATGATATTCAGGGGTTTCCGGTAAGCAATACTCAAAGATCTTCCGATGTAGATTTCCCTCTCCTTTAATATTTTCCCGCTTGTTTTTCCATATTGTAAAAGTGTATTTATTTGACAAGCATTCCTGAAAGCCTGATGCGCTTTTACGGGATTTATTTCAATGAGTTTTTCCAGCAAAGTCCAGGCAGGATTTTCTGAAATGGCCAGATATTTATTTTCCGGTTGTAATTTTTTCTGATAAGCCGATAAAGTAACACTGGTGCTAAGTCTTGTACAAATTAAATAGAAAAGAACTTTAAGTTCCGGTTCTGTTAAAGGGAAAATCGTATTATAACCTTGTATTACCGGGATAGCGGTTTCCAGTGGGTTTCCTTTATTGAACATTGCATAGGCAAGGGCAATAGCCAGTTCACAAATAGTGTATGTATATACCAAGTCCCCGAAATCAATA
>CAZEWS010000333.1:0-4154 GCA_964515985.1 uncultured Rikenellaceae bacterium
TGAAGACTATCCTTAAACATGTTCTGTCTCACCCCTTTCCAATCGCCCATTCTCACCATTTGCTGACCACCGTAAGACGCAAATTCCATGTACAGATATTCATGTTCTTCCTGATTGTCTTTACCCAGAAGAGTGGCAGCGAAGCTAATTCCGTCAATATCATCAGGATTTTTATCAGAAACACCGGCAACTTCACTGAGGGTTGGCAGAATATCCTGAAAAGCACAAATGTGATCGTTTGTTGTTCCGGGTTTTATTTTACCCGGCCAGCGTGCAACAAACGGAACCCTGATACCTCCTTCATAAACACTTCCTTTCAGTCCCCTGAACGCTCCCGCGCTTTTAAAGAATTCCGAGTCGGAACCACCTAAGCGGTTAAAGGTTGGACCATTATCGGATGTAAAGATTATTAATGTGTTATTTTCAATGTTCAATTCTTTCAATAATGCCATGATTTGTCCTATTCCCTTATCCATATGCGTGATCATTGCCGCATAACCGGCCCGGGGGAAAGGGTGTTTGAGATAACCACGGTGTTCATAATCTTCTTCCTGGATTATTTCTTTGTATTCTTCCAGCAATTCTTCAGGTACCTGAATTGACAGGTGAGGAATTGCGAAAGGCAAGTATAGAAAAAAGGGCGTGTTTTTGTTATTTTTTATAAACTGTAATGCTTCTTCAATGAACAGGTCCTGCGAATATTGTTCTCCGGTTAATTCCCTGGTATTGCCTTCAAGCCAGACCGTATCCTGGTTTTTTATGAGGAACCTCGGATAATGGTTATGGGCATGACGCTGGCAGTTAAAACCGTAAAACAGGTCAAAACCCTGATTATTCGGATCTCCTTCCGATCCGGTTTTTCCAAGTCCCCATTTGCCAATAGCTGCAGTCGCATATCCTTCTGATTTAAGGATTTCGGCGATAGTTATGGTAGTATCAGGAATTGGTTTCTGACCCCAGAAACCATCCCCGCCTTTCACTTCAAAATTATTTCGCACATAGGAATGACCCGTATGTTTACCGGTCAATAACACACAACGTGAAGGAGCACATACGGGACTTCCGGAGTAATGTTGTGTAAACCGCATTCCTTCCGTTGCGATCCTGTCGATATTAGGGGTTTTAATGATTTCCTGGCCATAACACCCCAGT
Source organism: uncultured Rikenellaceae bacterium (assembly GCA_964515985.1). Classification (GTDB taxonomy): domain Bacteria; phylum Bacteroidota; class Bacteroidia; order Bacteroidales; family VadinHA17; genus CAZEWS01. The sequence continues at coordinate 1,153 of CAZEWS010000333.1, forward strand.
TCATTATAGCCCAGGTCATCGGCCAAAATAAAGATGATGTTGGGAGGTGTGGTTTTTTCTTTCTGATCACCACTGACACAACCGGTTAAGGTTGTCAGGGTTACTCCCAGACACATTGTTCCAATTAAGGGTAAGTTTAGTTTTGTATGCATCGTAAAATAATTTAAAATTTTAGAGAATTCATAGCTGATAAAAATAATAAAAAATGTGTAACTAATCAGTATGTCATAAACTCAAGGTAATTTTCTTGTATGATCACTTTAATTTCGCTTTCGGGATAAGCATAAAGTTTTCCCTAGTTTGGGTTAGAGTAAATTTCATTACCATGAATGTAATCTCACGGATAAATTCCGGCGTAATTTTCGCCAAAGCAGAATTTGTCAACTTGATCCACATACGATGGATACCGAAAACCGGAAGCTGTCCTTATTATATATATATATACGTTTTACGAATTCTTTGAAGACTTACAATTTTCAGCTCTATAAAATAAAAAATAAAATTCCATTGAGGTTAATAATTTCATCTGTTCACCATTGCTCCTTAGGGACGCTGATAATAGGCAACTTGTCTTTTGATTCTGATGATAAGCTTTTAATATTCTTGAGTTTTGCCTGGATTTCTTTGATTATCCTTTTTGCAATATCAAGTCTACAACATTTCAAAGAACAAAATTATAACCAATTGAAATTGTTTGACTTATAACGAAATGCTAGTGATATAATTTTATCTTTTAATTAAATTATTCCTTTTTTTGGTAACAACTTATTATCTGTTCAGAAATTCCAACAAGTTAGTCTACAGGAAGAACAGTTATATAGTTATAATGATTTCTGAAACCTGCCTGAACGATGTACTGGAAATGTCCGGAACGATATTCTACTCTATTCTCAATATGGGTATGGCCGGCGAAAATAGCTTTAACCTGCGGATGAGTTTTTAATAGTTCATAGAATTCGGCGGTAGTCTCAGTAATCTCCCTGTCAGGTCGCAATTCTAAAGGTATAGGAACATGCATAAAGAAAATGCATGGCCAACCTTTTTCCAGAATATTTTTCGTTTGTTGGAGTTGTTGTTCTGTAATCCGATTAGTCACGGCACTATGATTAACGCACACAAGATTGACCCCCTGCATTGGCCTGACATAGAATTCTATCGGATGACCCACCAATTTTTCATATCTCTGGATCCAATAATCACGATCAGCATATACTTTTAGCATACTGCCTATCCATTCATGATTACCAATCGCAAAAATAATACCTGCATCATAAGAATCAAGCAGTTTTGCACCCACTTCGAGACTAGCCTCAGTGGGGATATCGATATAGTCGCCGGTAATAATTACCAAATCCGGATTGGTTTCGTTGATCCGTTTAAATAGCTTGGGAGTCGTTTGGTTGGGACTGCCAAAGCCATGCCTGGAAAAAACATTTTCGCGTCTACTCACAAAATCTAGCAATTCAGAGTTTCGGGAATCGACATAACAAATGTGCAAGTCAGACAGATGAGCAAAAGTAAAAGGCTTGACCACACCAGGAATTCTCAGCGTTATATCGGTTCTACCATTAGTCTTGTTCGCTGGATCTTGGGCGAAACCAACTGTCGACGCTACGACTACGATTGTTATGATACAACCGGCAAGTTTCAAAAAATTGCAACGTAAATAGTTTTGTGGGTTCATGGCTTATAGTATATAAAACAAATATTATAATAAATTCTAATTGTAGTAAGTCAATATGTTTTAAATATGTTTTGACTGTTAATTAAAGATATCGTATTGTACCGTTTTTAAAAAATAGATGGGGCTAAGCCCTGTACCCCAAATAATCAAATAGTCAACTAATCCTTGAGACAACGAACCGAAAATCCGTAACTCCTGCTACCAGAGCTACAGCCCACTCCTGGATAACTGTAACTCAACCTCCGGTACCTTGCACTGCCACGGCCCCCCGAAGAAGACCAAAAGTTGGCAACGTAACCTATATCATGAAAAATTCCAGTGTAGCCGCGGGAGCCGGCAGGCAACGCGGTAAAGCCGCTTGAATTTGTTCCGTTACCTCCTTCTTCCCATCCGCTTGACGCTTTTAATTTGATTCCTTCGTTTGTTACCCGCCAATCTTTTGTTACTCGCCAATTTTCATCATACGCATCACTTTTACTTAAACCAAAATACATTTCAAGTTCTATCCACTCATCCTCTGAAGGTAAATGCCAACCGGAAGGGGCTAAACCACGTGGGTCGTTTACTGCGTACCAATTGTATAGTTTTCCATACTTTTCTCCATTAGTTGGGTCGTTGTTATAATAGCACCAGGCGGGTTTTCCTGCAATTCCTGCTTTTTCCCATTCTTCATCCGTTTTGGCTTCCTGTATGGGGTCACCGTTTCTAAACTCGCTTACATTCAAGTTCTCAGCCATCCAGACCTGTTTACCTATTTTAACGGTTTTGTAAGTGATACGGTCCTGTGCTATAACACCTTCCCCAAAGGAAGACAATGCCATTAAAACCAATAAAGCACTTAACAATCTGAATGTTTTTTCCATACTTACCTGATTTTAAGAGTTATTATTTCTGCTTTCCTCCAAAATTTTACCAGTGTATTTTCCGACCTTTATTAAATATTTATTTCGAATGATAAGTGTTATTTCACTGATTTCAGATAATTACTTTTAAGTTCCTGAAAACAGTCTGTAATATCTTTTGAATTAAGCTTTTTGACAGGTTCATTTGTTGTAAGCAAAGCAGGGTTTCTGCGGGAAGTTTCAAACATGAAAGGTCCCTGATATTCATTTTTTACCAATTCAGAAATAACATTTGTCCAATTAATTATTCCGTCTCCAGGCAGCCAATGTCTCTCATCAATTCCATCATAATCAGACATATGTACAGTAACAATTAAATTTCCAACTTTTGCCACAAATTCTTCCGGTTTTTCCTGAAGTAAATGGTTTGAATCAAAACATATTCCAATACCATTCCCAGCAGCATTAACAATTTT
>CAZEWS010000334.1:0-4154 GCA_964515985.1 uncultured Rikenellaceae bacterium
CTGGTTGTTTTATGCATCAACAGCATTTGCTGGTTAAAAATTTCGGCTTCCCATTTATCACCTTCGGTAAAGGTAACGATGTTATCCGTTTTTAATTCCATTGTGATTTCAACTGTGACAGGATTGGGAACGAATGATAAAAATTCCCCGAAACCGCCACAATCAACATAATCAACTGCTTTTTTACTCCAGTTAGTGGCAGTTCCACAATCATTATTGCCTCGTACCATGAACTTATATGTACCTTCTGGTGGAGAGTATTCTATAGTACCCCAAGTACTATAAATTCGAAATTGAGTGAGCGTTTGTGTTTCGCTGAGGTTAGTGAGTTTTACATCAAAATAGTTGTAATCATATGAATAGGAAAATGAAAATTCGTTTCCGAAAGCATTTGTACATAAATAACCCGGTCCTTCAATACAGGTAAATTGTATTGTTGCCGGATTAACATAAGGTGTCCCGACCAAATCGATATCCTTTCGAATTGTTGCATCACCACAATCACCGGAGATTGTTGCTTGCACCCAACCTGGCCCTCCCCCTGGCGCGTAAGGATGGGCTTTTACCGTGTAATTATCCGTACCCTGCCCGCTAACAGGTAGCAAGTTTCCGCTTTTTGTCCAGTTTATTGTATCGCTTGACGGGCGGTTGTGAAGAGTAAAGGTGGAGTTTGACGAGCAAACTAATGAGGGACCGGTGACAGACATTATTCCACTAAAAGCTTCAAATACCGCTCTGCAGGCATTTACTCTTCCGTATCCAAAAGTATTATCAAAACCTGTAGCACCCATATCCGTTGCTGTTTGTTGGTATCCCTTCGGTCTGATACATCTTTCACAGAATTTTCATATACGGTAATTTTGTTCCAAAACAGTTACCATGAAAAATCGATCAAATCAAAAACAGCAGAGAAAGATGTTTTCCTTTATCAGGGCATGGGAGAAAAGTGGGCTTAGCAAGAAAAGGTTTTGCAAAGAACACCGGGTTACCGAACATCTTTTCTATTACTGGTACAGGAAATACCGGCAGAATAATGAATCGACCACAGAAGGTTTCGTTCCTGTCAGGCTGAATAATAACGAATCAATCACCGGGTCATTCGAGGTATCTTATCCTAACGGTGTACGAGTTAGTTTACCCACCGGAACAAACTTTTCAGATATTAAGTCTCTTATTGAATTAATCTGACCCCGATGTTTTCACTAACTTCTTCATTCCGGTATTATCTGTATCGTGGTGTCACCGATATGCGTAAGTCTTTCAATGGGCTGAGTGGGATTGTGCAAAGCAAGTTACACAGGAACCTCATGTCGGGCGAGGTGTTCATTTTCATTAACCGACGCCGTGACAGGGTAAAATTGTTAAGGTGGGAAACCGGTGGATTTATCCTGTATTATAAGCGGCTCGAATCCGGGACATTTGAACTTCCGGTCTTTGATAAAGATTCTGTTTCCTGCCAGATGAGATTGACGGACCTGATACTGATGGTTGAAGGTATTTCCATCGAGAAATCCAAGAGAAGGAAGCGGTTTTTTATCAACAATTACGCAAATTATTCTTGATAAAAACCCTTGTAAATATTAGGATTACAGGGAATTTCCTGTAATCTTTACTTCTATGAAAACCGGGCATGGGATCCATATCGAAAACAACAATATTTCAATAGAAGAATTTTACCTTCTCAAGAAAGAAAAGGCTGAGTTATCCGTTAAGGTATCAGATCTCACAGCAGAGCTATTATATTACAAACACGAACTTGCACAACTCAAGCGTATGATCTTCGGAAGCAAAAGCGAACGGTTTGTTCCTGACACATCGGGGCAGTTGTCGCTGGAGCTGGATGTTGAGCAAGAACCTATACCAGAACAGGAAACCGAATCGATCACGTATACCCGCAAAAAGCCAAAAGTTCCAAAGAAGAATGTTCCTGTCCGTCTTCCTTTGCCCGGTCATCTTCACCGGGAAGAGCATGTTATTGAGCCGGAAGAAGACACAAGTGGGGCGAAAAAGATCGGCGAGGTTGTTACCGAAATTCTGGAATACACTCCCGGCAAGTTTTACGTGGAGAAATATATCCGACCCAAGTATGCCCTTCCCTCAGAAGAGGGTATTATCATTGGAGAACTTCCCTCGTTTCCGATACCCAGGGGGAATGCAGGGCCGGGTTTGTTGTCACATATACTGATCAGCAAGTTTACAGATCACCTGCCATTCTATCGCCAGGTGCAGCAGTTCAAGCGGCAGGATATCACCGTAGCCGAGTCTACCCTGAACGGATGGTTCTCTGCTACCTGCAACCTTCTGGAACCGCTATATGAAAAACTCATTGAAAAAGTTCTTCAAAGCTCTTACCTGATGGCCGATGAGACGCCAATTCCAGTGCTGACATCACAAAAGCCTGGAACAACGCATAAGGGATACTTTTGGGTATATTACTCACCCTTGGACAAGCTTGTCTGTTTCGATTACCGGAAAGGGCGAAGCCGGGATGGTCCGGTGAAATTCCTGGAAGAATTCCGGGGATCAGTCCAAACCGATGGATATTGTGCATACAATATATTTGAAAAACACGAGTGCATCACCTTACTGGCCTGTATGGCACATGCTCGCAGGAAGTTTGAGAAAGCACTGGACAATGATTTTGAGAGGGCAGAGTATGTTCTGGAGAAGATGCAGTTTTTGTATCAAACCGAAAGGAAGGCACGTGAGTCAAAGCTTTCTTATGATCAAAGAAAAGAACTGCGCCAGAAGGAAGCCTTGCCGGTTTTAGAGGAACTGGAAACATGGATGAAGGAACAGTTGCCTGAAGTGTTACCAAAAAGTGCGATCGGGAATGCCATAACCTATACTCTGGGTTTGTGGAAACGCCTGCTCCGATACCTGGAAGATGGCCGTTATGAAATTGACAATAACCTGGTTGAAAACAGTATCAGGCCCGTGGCTCTTGGCAGGAAAAACTACCTCTTTGCCGGTTCACATGAAGGCGCTAAACGTGCAGCCATGATGTACTCGTTCCTGGGCACCTGTAAAATCAATAATGTAGAACCATTCAGTTGGCTCAAAGATGTGCTCACACGTATCCCAGATCATTCCATCCAACGATTGGATGAATTATTACCTGCCAAATGGATAGAAAAATCAAGCTGATTTTAGAAATGATCTTACATTAATTTTTGGTCTATAAGTGGTGCATCAGACCGAAGGGTTACGTTTGTTGAAGTGTTGTTCGTACTTGTGTTTCATATAAATTGGAATTTACCGATAACATTAAAGCAGCTACACCTGATACCTGTGGACAAGCGGCAGAGGTACCATTAAAAAAATTATAATAATTCCCATCTTCATAACCATTACTACCCATTCTGTCAATTGTGCGAACATTACCAGGTATTCCACCTGACGGTGCTACCAAATCCATTTCCGGTCCACGGGAACTATAATCCCATATATTCCCGTTATTATCAATAGCACCAACTGTAATAACACCTGAAACATTTGCCGGAAACGTTACACCACTAAACCACTCATTCCAATTACCTGATGCAAAAACTACAACTGAGCCATTCCCGTTTCTTCCCTGTGTCCTTGCTCTGCCTATTGCGTTAATAATATTGTCTGCAAATTGTTCAGTTGTATTGTATCCCCAGGAATTACTTAATACGTCAGCCTCACCGTCCTCCCATGCCCAGTCTATTGCATCAGCGTAATCCTGTGCATCCTCCGCCCAAAATACGCAAGAATCGTATTCATGACCTTCATATGGAATTATGCTCCAATCATTAAAAATATTTACCGGAACTATCTCAATATTTGGGGCTATTCCACGAATACCAATATCATTATGACTTGCTGCAATTATCCCAGTACAACACTGTCCGTGTCCGAAGGGGTCATCCTGATCATGAGGATAATCAGTAAGTCGCGGATCATTGGCATTTGGTCCTCCATGAGTATCAGGATTGTTTGCTGATGTCTGTGGGGTGAAGCCCTGTAAGACCCTTCCTGTAAGTTCTTCATGGTCTTCTACACCATCGTCAATTACAGCAACACAGATGGATGAACTTCCTGTTGTAAAATTCCAGGCTTCAGGTGCATTAATGTCTATAAGTGGTGCATCAGACCGAAGGGTTACGTTTGTTGAAGTGTTGTTCGTA
>CAZEWS010000335.1:0-4153 GCA_964515985.1 uncultured Rikenellaceae bacterium
TAGCCCCGATGGCTATCGGGGCGATCTCATGAACGAAGTGAGTAAATTCCGATACAATTAATTAAGATTCAAAGTTCTATGAAATTTTTCGTTACATTCCTGTTTCTTTTTGTAATTGCTCTTCCGGTGAAAACCCAGAACCTGATTAGTTATCACAAGTCGGATATAATCAAGATCATGAAGGAAAAACAATCTGTTTATAACCTTGATAATCAGGCGATAAATCCGGTCTATAATTATTTAAAATATGTCGATGCACCGGGAAACCGTACCCTTTTATTTTTCCTTTCGGAAGAAGATATATGCACTCATTTTAAATTGATGAGTGATTATGCATATTTCAAATCCACACGAAAAAGAATGGATGAAAAGTTTATAAGACTAAATGATTCAATATGGGTTCAGCGAATTAATAAAAAAGAATACATAAAGAAACTAAAAAAGGGAGAATGGTTTTTTACCGTCACTACCCGACCAAAAGAAGAATAATTAAAGAGGAAGATAATCAGAACTGGGGAAAAAGTATATTTAATATCATTCAAAATACCAAAAAGCAAAATACAAATTCCAAATTTGTATTTTGGAATTAATAGGCAGACTTTAACTAATATATTATTGAAATACAATATACTAACATTATTGAACTTGTGGAGGCATCAGAATTATTAGAGCGTGTAAGAAAAATCGAAATTAAAACACGGGGATTATCCCGCCAGCTCTTTGCCGGTGAATACCATAGTGCTTTTAAGGGAAAAGGTATGGCATTCAGTGAGGTGAGAGAGTACCAGTATGGGGATGATATAAGAAGCATCGACTGGAATGTTACTGCCCGGTTTAATCACCCGTATGTAAAGATATTTGAAGAGGAAAGGGAATTAACGGTAATGTTATTGATTGATGTCAGCGGATCACGGGAATTTGGAACAACAACAAAACTTAAGAAAAATCTGGTTACTGAAATTGCAGCCGTCCTGTCATTTTCGGCCATTCAAAACAATGATAAGATTGGGGTAATATTCTTCACCAACCGGGTCGAGAAATTTATCCCACCTCAAAAAGGCAAAAAGCACATACTGAGGGTAATTCGGGAACTGATCGATTTCTATCCTGATAATAAAACCACCGACCTGACCGAACCATTGCGGTTCCTGACCAATGCGATGAAAAAGCGATGTATTGCTTTTATTATATCCGATTTTATGGCACCTGACTTTGAAGAATCACTGAGAATTGCCGGCAACAAACACGATGTTGTCGCCTTAAAGATTTATGATCCACGCGAAGTGGAAATACCTAAAATAGGTCTTCTGAAATTTAAAGATGCTGAATCAGGAACTGATATTTGGGTAGATACGTCAAGCCGGACCACGAGGAATTTTTTTTCTGAATGGTGGAAAAACCAAAACAACAGAACAAATGATGTTTTTGTAAAGACAGGAGTTGATTCTGTTGCTATCAGTACCAATGAAGATTATGTTAAACCATTGTTAAAATTATTTAAGCAACGATAAAATATCATCGCGATATTCTATATAGATTCATTTGGTATTTATATCATTTTTTATTTTATCAATGCTCAGGAATATTGGAACGTTTGAGCGAACTTGAGAGCGAAAACCTCATGAGCAGGTTGTGGGAAGGCCTGTGGGAGCGAGTAATAGTGGAGTAATGGAATAGTGGATTATGAGAATTTTAAAAAAAATAAATATTAGGGTGTTAGGATCAGGCTATACAAAGTATCTCTTTTTGTTCATAACCTTAGTACTGTATTCCTCATTTACCTTTTCCCAGGAAGTTTATCTGAAAGCCAAACTCGACTCATCTTATATCCTGATAGGCGATCAGGTAAATTTGATCCTGGAGATAACACAACCGAATGGGTTGCACCTGGATTTTCCTGAGTTATTCGATACCCTGACCGGAAAGATTGAAATACTGGAAAAAACAAATATTGACACAACATTTTTAGAGAACAACCGGATAATTTTAAAACAAAACTTTTTAATCACCTGCTATGATAGTGGATTTTATACAATTCCACCCTTCCAGGTAAGTTATCACAAGGATACAATAGCAGTCAAGCTTAAAACCATGCCTTTATTTCTTAAGGTATCAAGAACAGATATTGCCCCAAGTGACACCAGTCAGGCCGTTTTCGATATCAAAATGCCATACAGGGCCCCGGTTGGTTTCCGGGAAATGGCTCCGTTTATTTTTGGAGGGCTGATTTTTGTACTTTTTATTTTCGCTGTTTATTATTTTATAAAAAAGAGAAAACAGGATGCACCATTCATTATGATAAAAAAACCATTGGAACCGGCACATATTATTGCACTGAGGGAGTTGGATAAGCTTAAGTCAGAAAAAATATGGCAGCAGAATAAGGTTAAACGTTACTATACAAGACTAACCGGGATTATCAGGATTTATTTAGAAGGCAGGTATGAGATTAAGGCTATGGAACAAACAACAGAAGAAATATTACAATCGTTGCTTGATGAAGGATTTAATGATAATAGGATATTTGGTCTGCTAAAAGATATGTTGAACTGTGCAGACCTGGTGAAATTTGCCAAAGCCAGGCCATTGCCCGATGAGAATGAAACAAACATGCTGAATGCATATATATTTGTGAATGAAACGAAAAAAGTCACAAAAGTAATAGAAGAAGTGCCTGAATTAACAGAAACAGAGAACTAAATGAGTCATATATCCTTTGCAAACCGGGATTTTTTGTATCTGCTATTGGTTTTAGTACCAATGGTCATATGGTATATCCTCAAACATAGAACAAGCCAGGCTAGTTTACAAATATCAACGATTGAGGGATTTGAAAAAAGCCCAAAAACTTACAAGCACTACCTGAGGACCATCCTGTTTGCCTTCAGGATTATTGGCCTGGCCTTTTTAATCCTGGCTTTTGCCAGGCCACAGTCAACCGATAAATGGCAAAATGTAATTACGGAAGGCATTGACATTATTCTGGTAGTGGATATATCAAGCAGTATGTTAGCCCGGGATTTTCAACCTAACCGGCTTGAAGCTTCCAAAAATGTTGCTGTTGAGTTTATTTCAGGACGGCCAAACGACCGGATCGGTTTAGTGGTATTTAGTGGTGAAAGTTTCACACAATGCCCGCTTACAACAAATCATGCTGTATTAATAAACCTGTTCAGGGATATTGAAAGTGGTATGATTGAAGATGGAACAGCCATTGGTATGGGATTAGCCACTAGTATTAACCGGTTAAAAGACAGCAAAGCCATCAGCAAAGTTGTAATCTTATTAACCGATGGTGTAAATAACATGGGGGATATTGCTCCCCTGACAGCTGCCGAAATTGCAAAAACCTTCGGAGTAAGAGTATATACGGTAGGTGTTGGCACTAAAGGAATGGCTCCTTATCCGGTTCAGACTCCTTATGGTATCCAGTACCAAAATATACCGGTTCAAATCGATGAAGAAATGCTGAAAGAAATAGCACAGATGACCAACGGTCGCTATTTCAGGGCTACTAATAACCAAAAACTGATCGAAATTTATAAAGAAATCGATCAGCTCGAAAAATCTAAAATCGATGTAAAGGAGTATAGTAAAAAACTGGAGGAATATTTTCCATTTGCTCTGCTGGCAGGGATACTGATTCTTACTGAATTATTGATCAGAAATACAATTTTAAGGAATATACCCTAAACCAGGTAAAAATTTTAAATTACAAATTACAAATTAAAAATTAGAAATTAAATTTATCAATTAGAAATTATGGATAGTGGATTAGGAGAAAGGTTATTTAAGTTTGCGATAGATGTAATAAAATTTTTAAGGAATATAAAAAATACTCCGGAAATTTCTGTGATGAAATACCAGTTGACAAAAGCGGCAACATCAAGCGGAGCTAACTATTCACCCCGTCAAATTTCATTAAGAGAGATGCGGGAATCAAATTATTGGTTAAAAATATTTAAAGCTCTTGACATTGGAGATAAAGAAACAGGAAAATATTTGGTTAATGAATCAGGTGAGCTTAAAAAGATTTTAGGGTCAATTTCAAGCAAAACATCTGAATAACAATTTTTTTAATTTTTAATTTTTAATTTTTAATTGTTGTAAACCTCAAAACGTTGAAATTTCAATACGTATATATAATACTTTA
>CAZEWS010000336.1:0-4090 GCA_964515985.1 uncultured Rikenellaceae bacterium
AGACTAGGTTTTTCAGAACAAAACCACCGACAGGGATTGGAACCGCTGCCGGGGTTTTTTATTATATTCGTCGAACTGGAGCCTGCCCCCGCCAGAATGACATCTGTCGGGCTGGCGAATGACTCGGTCAGGCGGGCAGTCGGACGGGATGTAGCCTGACAGGTTGATTTTTAGAAATTAATGCGGTAGAGGAACATCGGGAAGAATCCCATTTGGTAATTAAACTTTACCTCATTTGTTGTAGCATCGTAATATTGGTTAAAAATATTCTGCCGGTTGGTAATGTTTTGCAGGTCCATTGCCCATTCCTGTGACAGCTTTCGCTGATTTAACCTGAAGCTAATCCTTGAATCCAGTCGAAAATACGGATCGGAACGTTTTTCAAAAGCATTGGTAAAATCGTAAACTGCCCATCCCTGAATTTCCGATTGTTCTTTATCAATTAGTAAAAACCGTTTTCCGCCTGCATTGACCACTTTAAGATCAAAAGACAGATGTCCTTTTTTCCCCAACTTAAATTCATACCCTGCCAGGGCATTTACCACATAGCTTCCGTTAAACTGGGTGTTACGTTCGATACCGTCCAGCGATTTATATTTTGAGTCGAAGATCGACACTGTCAATAAGGCGTAATAATGGTTACTGAAAAATTTCTCCAGGGTAAATTCCAAACCCATATTCTTGCCCGTACCTTCGTTTACCAATGAGTCCATGCGTGCCTGGTGAAAACTTGCGCCGTAATTTAACATGGAATACGGGCTTGGGTTGGATTCAACCGGAACATCATACAAGTATTGGTAATAGGTTTCAATTTTTAAACGAAAGTTTGTTGCCAGCAGATTATCATACGCCAATATCCACTGATGGCTCCTGGTAGGCTTCAATTCAGTATTGGTTTGGATGTATGAACCACCTAGCAAAAGCGACTCGGTATAATATACAATAAGCGGTTGAATCTGGCCATGTAACCCATAACCAAAACTGAACGATTGCTGTTTGGCAAAATTCCATTTCACACTGAACCGGGGTTCCAACGCCCCTGTATTATTATAGGTAAGGATATGATAATGCAAACCTCCGTAAATTGAAACCCGGTCGTTAAAGTGATGTTGCCATTGTCCGAAAGCCTGAATAAGAAAAATCCCCTTCTTCCGGGTATTGGTCATAACCATGTAATTATTAAATGGCAGATCGTTGTATTCTTCTAAATATACACTGTCAACATAGTCGATTGAGAAACCATCGAAAATTACACCCAGATCGAAGTTGTTTCTTTTATTGAGCTTCTTTTTTAGTTTTGTTCCAAAAGAATACCTGAACTCAGCATTGTCCTCTATATAAAAGAGTTTATCTGTTCCCGTGTCAGTATTAGTAGAATCGATTTTGTTTTTGACCTGCATTCCGGCTACAGAGACAAATGATTTAACCCAGGTTTTCTCGTTGATATAATATAGATTCGATAAATTTATGACCCCCATATCCGTGCCACTGCGTGTATTTAGTCCGACCGGATTATCATAGGTTCCTTCATACTCCTCATCCTGCAAAAATTCAATGTAGCTTTTTCCGCCAATACCGGTAAAAGTAAAACGTCCTGCTTTTTTGGTTGGAAGATTCAGTTTAAAAGACAGATCCTGATATTCGGGTACAGCTCCTTCCGCAACCTTAAATCCAATTGCATTCATAACAGACAATGTAGAATACCTGTAATTTACCAGATATGACCCTAAATGATTTTTTGAGAAGGGCCCTTCAGCCCCAAACTCAAAACCATTAAACCCGATCTGACCGACATATTCACGTTTTTCATTATTCCCGTTCCGCATATTCAGGTCGAATACACCTGACAGGGCATTACCGAATTCAGCCGGGAAGGCTCCGGTATAGAAATCAGAATTTGTCAGCAGGTTATTGTTCAGCATGCTTATTGGTCCCCCGGTACTGCCCATTGCTCCAAAATGATTCGGGTTGGGAATATTGATCCCATCCAGCCGCCAGAGAAGGCCGGTAGGCGCATTACCCCTGATAACGATATCGTTGCGTTGGTCGCCGGCAGAAAGTACGCCTGCAAAATTTTGTGCCATTCGGGAAGGATCGCCTAAGCCACCGGCATAGCGTTCGGTTTCTTCAATGGTAAATGAGCGGGCACTAACGAAAGCCATTTCATTGATGGGGCGGTCCTTACGCGCAAAGGCTTTTACCATCACCTCTTCCAGTTCTTCGATGTTCTCTTCCAGCTTCAGATCCAAAAACAATTCTTTACCGGATTTGAGAATGGCGTTCCGGATAAATGCCGGTTTGTAACCGATAAATGAAACCTTAATGCTTACACGACCGACAGGGATATTTTCAATCCTGAACAAACCGTCCCTGTCAGTGGTTGTGCCGATCACCGGATCGGTATCCAGGACAATGATGTTTGCCCCGGGGATTGGTGTTTTAATTACAGCATCAACAACTACTCCTCTTATGGTTTGGGTGAGATCCTGGGTGGAAGCATGTATTAAAAAAAATAATTCAAAAAAGAGAAGAAGGTAAAATCGTTTTTGATTCATATTTTTCGTTTGAAATAATTATTCAACCACCTCCCCCTCCCGTTGGTCGGGTACTCCTCCTTTCTAAGGAGGAGAATTTTTGAGGAAGCCATTATCGAATGCCCAAGTTAAAACAGAACTTAAACCTACTAACGTTTTTTATACCCTGTTTTGCGTTCGTACTATATTATTCTTGCAATTTCTGCAATTATTATTGAGAATGTAACATACCTTGGAATATGTTCAGATGATTTAAATCGATTCAATTTCCAATTTAAGCCGGTCAAAATCTTCCTGTGATTGTTTTTTCAAACCTGATTTCATGTACGGTATCAAGAACCTCCGGAAAACGCCCTTTCCCCGGACCACGTTGGTTGAAACAATTTCAGTGTTAATGCCTTTCCCGACAAATTCGGTTCGGCTATTCACTTTCATCATTTTGTTTTCGAGGGTGAATTCAAATAATTTATTCCAACTAAAATCTATGATTTCCTGGATCGCTACTATTTTCTTACCATTTCTTTCAAACGTTAATCGTAATTTGCTACCCGGAGTACCCGGCATACCGCTCAGGTATTCAACCTTTTCAAATCCGGCGAGCCACTCGCTCATTTTACCGGCGTCGATGAATGTGAAAAAGGCCTTATCTGCCGGCCGGGAAACTTCAACACGAGTTTCGTAGGTAATTTTGGGGAAAAGAAAACCGTTAAGAATAAAAAGGGAAATGAGGGATAGTAAAGATATGGCGAATCGTTTTATGGATTTCATTAGGATACTTTTTTGATTATATTTATCAATTAGTATTTAAAGATGCGAATTAAATTTATACATAAGCCAAAGCAAAGTATATATATCCACATATGGAACGTATCATTAGTAATGTGTACATGTAGGGTGGAAACACCCTACAACATTTTATAAATTTTATAATAAGCTAACTTATTGGACAGTACACTAATTAAGGTTTTTACTGTTTATGTCCATGTACCGATTTTCCGCCGATGAACGAAGGTAGTTGGACCGATTTTTTTTGCAACTATACCCCAGGCCTGTCCTGTGAAATACCTGCCCTATGGAATTCTGAAAGAACATTCCATAAGGGCCTGCCTGGCTTATTTGACGGGTCGTCTGACGAAGCTTTTCGATCTGAATAAAGGCTACACTCTTGAATTGATAGTATGTTGATGAAGTATAGGTGTCTTATGTAACGATTAACCATGGAAATCGGAACTGGGAGCAAACCCCGACAGGGTTGCGAACCCTGTCGGGGTTTTTACACTCGTGAATTGATAACCCGGAACCAACAACTTGGATTAATTAATCATGACATGAACCGTAGTCAGACCTTGAGGAACACATTACGGCAGACAATAATTACTCGTACCCCGAACTGAAATCGAGTTACGAGCATTAGTTTAATTTGAGTTACTCAGTGGAGGTCCAGATTTCCCAGGATCTTTCGGCCTGAAGTTCCAGCATTCTTAAACCGTTGATGGTCGCTGCTCCCTTTTCTTTTCCCAGTTTCAGGAATGTTGTTTGTTCAGGGTTATAGACCA
>CAZEWS010000337.1:0-1726 GCA_964515985.1 uncultured Rikenellaceae bacterium
CTCCCACTGTCCATCGCTCTCACCTGCTCGTGAGGTTTGGCTTCGCCAAACGTTCATTGTTCATCTTTCTCCATGCTTTCCACATTTATCCACCCCTACATCCGTCGGACCGACTCAAGCGGTCGGACGGATTTCCACCCTCCTAAACCTCAACCTCAACCTCAGTCTTAACCTTTATCCCTTCGCATACTACGGCGGGCAGGCAGGTCCTACCTGCCCTGTGAAATATTAGCGAAGCTAATGCTGCGGAGCAGCATTTCACAGGGTGGACACTGGCAAGTCTCTCCAATTTTGCTTAATAATTTCACAAATGACCACGTTCATTATATGTTCTGATAAAATTCTCTATCAAGCGGTCATAGCCCCTCTCAACATTATCGGGGAAGTAACAGGCGGGTAATTCACCCATATCACGATGATATTTTATACATTCACAACATATACCCTTTTTACTGCAAGGATAGGTGCAATTACAGAATTCCATATTCTTTTCCTGGTTACAGTTTTTCATTTTATTATTATTTTCAATTATTACATCCTGCTTTAAACCTGTCGGACCGACTGAAGTGGTCGGACGGGTCAGCCTTGGTTTTCCTTAACCTTAGTACGCTGTCGCTGAAGCTTTAGCGTAGGGGCCCTTGTAACACAAACTTTCAAATTTACTAGTTTCTTCTGAATTAAAAATTTTCTTTTTAATTTGCTAAGCGATGTTCTTGTATATTGGCTGTCCGGTAAAAATTGTATTTTTACCCATGATAATGTTTTTTTGCAAAAGTAAACGGTTTATAATTCATTTTAATCCCTGCTTGCTTTTTAACCGGGCTCCATTAATCCCAATACTATAATTAATACTTGTTACCATGAAAAAGTTACATTTTCTCAGAAAAGCTGTTTTTACACTTATCCTCCTTCCGGCGATAATTTGGGGAGGAAAAACCCAAACCATTACCGGTGACTGGAATGGCGTACTTGACATGGAAGGCATTTCACTTCAAATAATACTACATATTAAACAAATCGAAAACGGTTTTCAAGCTACCATGGACAGTCCCGACCAAAACACCTTTGATATACCGCTTGACACACTTACGCTCGAATCCCGGCAACTGGAATTCATATTCAAGAGAGCAGGCGCCAAATATGTAGGCATTGTTGATGAATCGTTCACGAATATTAAGGGTACATTTTCCCAAAGTGGACAAAACTTGCCTTTAGAATTTCAAAGGGAAAAGATTAAACCTCCGGAAAATAGCATGGCATACATTAAGGAAATATATACAAAGAAAGAAGTATATATTCCAATGCGCGATGGTGTCAGACTTTTCACTTCCGTTTACATACCAAATGATACTACACAATTACATCCGATTTTAATGTATCGTACACCGTACAACGCTGAGCGTAGTGAGGATAGTTTTAATTTCTTTTTATTAGCTTTCATCGACTATGTTAAGGAAGGATATATATTTGTTTTTCAGGACGTTCGGGGCAAATACATGAGTGAAGGTGAATTTGAGGATGTAAGACCTTACATCCCGGATAAAAAAACCAACCAGGATACTGATGAAAGCAGTGATACATTTGACTCCATGGACTGGCTAATAAAAAATGTACCTCATAACAACGGTAAAATTGGGATTACAGGCACTTCTTATCCTGGCTTTTATGCAACCATGGCATTACCCGATGCGCATCCGGCCCTGAAGGCAGTTTCACCTCAAGCCCC
>CAZEWS010000337.1:1749-4071 GCA_964515985.1 uncultured Rikenellaceae bacterium
GTTGCCGACTGGTTTATTGGAGACGATTTTCATCACAACGGAGCATTCTTCCTGCTTGATGCCTTTAATTTTTATTACGGATTCGGCCGTCCACGACCGGAACCAACTCGTAGTTCGGCAGCTCGTTTCAGGTGGCCTGTTGAAGATTCATATGAGTTTTTTATGCACCTGGGACCAGTAAAAAATATTGAAGAATTGTATTTTGGAGACACTATAAAATTTTGGAATGACGCAACAGCTCACCCTAACTATGATGATTTCTGGAAAGCACGTACACCGCTGCCCCACCTGAAAAATATTGAACCTGCCGTTCTTGTGGTAGGAGGATGGTTTGATGCCGAAGATCTTTACGGACCTCTTTATACTTATAAAGCAATTGAAAAACAAAACCCATCCGCAACCAGCAATCGTATCGTAATGGGGCCCTGGTCGCATGGTCAGTGGAATTTTGGAAAAACAGAAAACATGGGAAATGTTTATTGGAGTTTCAATACTTCTGAATATTACAGGGAAGTTGAGTTGAATTTTTTCAATTATTACCTGAAAGGGAAAGGAGACATGGACCTGCCTGAGGCTACTATTTTTATTACCGGCACCAACAAATGGTCAAGATTTGACACATGGCCACCACAAAACGTGGTTGAAAAGGATTTATATTTCCAGCCATCTGGAAAATTATCTTTTGAGCCGCCGGTTTCAAATGACAACTATAATGAATATGTTTCCGACCCAATGAAGCCTGTCCCCTACACTGAGGATGTTCATTTACGCAGAACAACACAATATATGACAGATGACCAGCGTTTTGCCGCTCGCCGTCCTGATGTAATGGTCTATCAAACAGATGCACTTACAGAAGATATCACCTTTACGGGGCCTCTTTATGCTAATTTATTTGTAAGTACAACAGGAACCGATGCTGATTATGTTGTTAAGCTGATCGACGTATTCACCGATAAAATGGTTGATTATCCTGAGAATGATAAAAAAGTGCCTATGGGCGGTTATCAGATGCTGGTCCGTGGTGAAGTGATGCGGGGCAGGTTCCGCAACAGTTTTGAGAAGCCCGAGCCTTTTAAACCCAATAAGGTCACCAAAGTAAGTTTCGAGCTTCAGGACGTTGCACATACTTTCAAGAAAGGGCACCGTATCATGATACAGGTTCAGAACTCATGGTTCCCATTGGTTGACCGCAATCCGCAAAAATTCGTGGATATATATCATTGTAATGAGGACGATTTTCAAAAAGCGACACACCGGATCTATCATGATAAGAAATATCCGTCTCATGTAAAGGTTATGGTTTTGGGAAAATAGTGTATCCGGGATCTCAAATCAGGGAAAAAATGGTTACCGGAAGAATTAGTCAGGGCTTTATTTATGCCAAGCCAGGGTCTGACTCGTAGTCAAATCCTGATTCTTTTCTACACCAAAGGCCCAACCTAACCCCAGAAGACCATGGAAGGCGAGGTTTGTAACGGAGGCAAAACCGTTTGATACCGGTACACGGGCCCATGCTCCGGTAATCCGTGCTTCCAGGGACAAGAATAAATTCTTGTAAACCGTTTTATTATATCCGGCGGTTCCACTAAGGCATACACCGGATAAATAATATCCTTTGTCCAAATAAATACCCCCGGTCTCAGAAAACGCCTCATTCCGGATGGTTGATTCAGGATGAGCAAGAATGAGGCCTGCACCAAGATGGTATAGCAGTTGATTTTTTTTAAACATCCTGAGAATAAACAATTCGTTTAGTCCATGAGAAATAGAAAATCGCTGAACTTCATGGGGTTTATTTTCTAAAAAGATTTTCTGGTGTGTAAACTGAATACCCCAGGCACGGTTGTTTCTCCACTTCGAGAAACGTATATCATAATAAGGAGGTAATGCAAAAGGTTCGGAATAGTATTTAGCATTGAATTTAATATCAGGATAGCCATCCTGTTGTATGTTTAAGGGCGTTTTTACATTATAAATAAAACCACTCAGTAATTCTACTTTTACCTGCGAATTGGAATACCGGGGTAAAAATAAAAGTAAGCTTAAAGAAATCATTAATATAAGTAATAGGCTCTCTTGTCTCTTCATAGGTGTATAGTATTTAAGATAAACAAATCTCAACCAGCAAGTTATAGAAACCCTCAATTTTTTTCAAGGATTTTTAATTCAGTCCGGCGGTTCATAGCCCTGCCTTCTTCGGTATTGTTAGTCGTTACAGGATTCAACATTCCATATCCCTTATATGCCAGCCTTTCTTTTCCAAGATTATTTTGTTCAAGGTACTGGTACACTGTTTTAGCCCTGTTTTCTGACAATTTT
>CAZEWS010000338.1:0-4067 GCA_964515985.1 uncultured Rikenellaceae bacterium
CAAGAAGATATTGGATGAGTTCTTATCAGTTTACAAAGATTATGTTCCAGGACTAAAATAGCTTTTGCTTAATTAAAAGTAAGATAGTTCTTTCTTCTGGAAGAGAGAACTAGAAAATAAGCCTGAAAGGGGGTGAGGAGATAAGCAGGCTGATCTGGCTTGGAGTAAAGAAGGTCTCTGAGAGAAGGTGTTAAATATTCACCTTTTCTTGTTGGAGACTTTCAAAATTCAATTGTGTGAGGAGGAGGAAAAAAATGTGTCGATTCACAAAAAAGTTGGTTATCATGGGGTTGGCAGTAAACCTTGTATTGGTTCTAACAGGGTCCCATGCATTGGCAGAAAAAATTACCCTGAAGTGGCTGGACTGGGAGGACGTAACCCAGAGGCGGGCAAATAGCCAAATCATTCAAGCATTTGAGTGGATGCACCCAGATATAAAGGTTGAGTTCGTAGGATACAGCGGCGGCCTGGAATCACAACAGAAGCTACTTGCCCAAATGGTGGCTGGAACAGCCCCGGACGTACTGACAGGCTGGGACCATTGGACTTGGACCTGGGCTGGTAAAAACCAACTGTTGGATCTACAATCTTATGTAAAGAAGTACTTAACCGATGAGCAAATATCTCAGTTCTATCCTGCTATCTGGAACTGGTTTGTGTATGAGGGGAAAAGAATTGCTGTTCCTAAGTATACGAGTCCAATGGTCTTATATTACAACGTGGATGCTTTCAAAGAGGCAGGTTTAGGCTATCCGCATAAGGATTGGACCTGGGATGATCTTCTTGATGCTGCAAAAAAGTTGACCAAAAAGGAAAACGGTAGGGTGGTTCGTTTTGGATTTCAAGAAAGTGTAACTCTCTATCGACTGGTCATGTGGATCTGGCAGAATGGGGGAGGAATTCACCCGGAAGGCAACAGGTCTATATGTATTCTGGATGAACCGGAAGCTATCGAAGCCATGCAGTTTATCAGGGATCTGATATGGAAATATAACGTTTCCCCTAGACCCGGGCAAGCCCTGACAACTGCAACTGATGAAGCTCAGGAAGCAAACTTCATGGCTGGAAGGGTAGCTATGCAGGAACAGGGATCCTGGCCTATGGCCTACTATCCGGAACAGTGTAAGTTCGAGTATAATGTCGCCCACCTTCCTAAAGGACCTGTAAAGAGAGCTACCATGATCACAACAGATTGTTTTGCGGTATACAAGAACACAAAGTATCCTGACTTAGCTGCGGAATTAGCCATATTTGCATCAGGACCTGTGGGAGCTTGGTGGAACCAAAAGTACGCAGCAATGCAGTCTGCTCTGAAACCCATGGCTGAGCAATTTCCGGGAATGTTTCCTGAGAAATATAATGCTCAGGTATTTCAAGAAGCGATGGCGTACGGAATTCCTAGCCCTGTAATAAACAAACAGAAGGAATTCATAGATATGTTTAATGTTGCACGTGATCAGGCTCTGGTGCTAAATAAAATTTCCGTTGAAGAGGCAATGAAAGAGGTTGTTCCCAAGATAAACAAAATGCTTCAAGAGCCTTAAGCCAGGGAGTTAACTCCCGCTCCAGGAGAAGAGGCTTCTTCTGGGGCGGGTATCTTACCGGAAAGCGATGTTTGCAATGTTTAGGAGGCCAGGAAAATTGACAGGTTTACAGAGGAAAGAGGAATGGGCGGGTTATCTATTTATTCTTCCCTGGCTGATTGGGTTTGGGGTCTTCGTGATTGGACCTATAATTGCATCTTTCTTTATAAGCCTATTAAAAGCAGATATGCTGACTCCCTCCAAATTTGTAGGGGTAAGCAACTATGCACAATCAATACACGACCCACTTTTTTGGAAGTCGTTAGTTAACACTTGCTACTACACCTTTACTACGGTGCTTCTTGGAATAGTTGCAGGATTAGGTTTCGCATTAGCTTTGAACCAGCGTATAAAGGTTATTAACTTTTTCAGGACTATATATTATTTACCTTCTATGGTTTCCGTTGTCGCTCTAAGTCTTGTTTGGGTGTGGCTTCTGAACCCAGAAATAGGCTTCGTTAATTCCGTATTGGGGCGATTAGGGCTTCCTCAGCCCGCATGGTTGTTTAGCGAAACCTGGGCAATGCCTTCGCTTATTATCATGAGTATATGGTTTGTGGGGCCAAATATAGTCATCTACCTGGCTGCTCTACAAGGAGTTCCGGATTATCTCTACGATGCTATCGAAATTGAGGGCGCCGGGACCTTTAAAAAATTTAGATACCTTACTTTTCCCATGATTACACCCGCCATTCTCCTAACTTTGATCATGAATACTATTTGGTCTTTCCAGGTGTTTACACAGGCTTACGTAATGACCGATGGGGGTCCCAACAATGTTACTCTAACCAGCATCTTGTATTTGTACCGGCAGGCTTTTCAATATTTCCATATGGGTTATGCATCTGCCCTGGCCTGGTTGTTATTTGTGGTAATTCTCGGAATAACTCTGATTTTTTTCAAAAGTTCCTCAATTTGGGTATTTTATGAAGCTGAGATTAAGAAATGATATACTGCTTCTTCATAAGGGTGAATAAAAGTGAAAAGATCAGATAGAAATATTGTCAGAAAACTTCTCATATACCTTTTCTTATCAGGAACAGCATTGTTCTTCCTTTTACCATTCATCTGGATGATGTCCACTTCATTGAAGACTCCTGCACAAGTATGGACGTATCCGCCGGAGTGGATACCCCGCCCTCCATCGTTAAGGAGCTACTTTGAAATCTGGACGATGGCACCGATCCATCTTTTTCTAATAAATAGCTTTATAGTCACCGGCCTGACTATTGTGGGTATGGTGCTAAGTTGCTCAATGGTTGCCTTCGGGTTTGCAAGACTAAGGTTCCGAGGAAGGGATATCCTGTTCGTGATTTTGTTGAGTAGCATGATCCTACCTCCACAGATATATATGATTCCTCAGTATCTTTTCTTCACATTCCTAGGCTGGGTTGACACCTTTAAACCTCTATATGTCCCGTACTGGTTTGCTGCTTACCTGGGTCCTTTCTATATTTTCCTGCTGAGACAATTTTTTCTTACCATACCATCGGAATTGGATGATGCTGCACGTATTGACGGCTGTAGCTGGTTCGGTATTTATACAAGGATCATGCTTCCGTTGATTAAGCCTGCTCTCATTGCTGCAGTGATATTTTGCTTTACCTGGACCTGGAATGATTTTCTTACGCCTCTGATTTATCTGGGTATCAGAGAAAAATATACCCTAACTCTGGGTTTAAGGTATTTTCAGTCGCAATATGGAATGAGGTATATTCGGGAGTTGATGGCTACTTCTACTATTTCCGCCTTACCTACATTAGTATTATTCTTTTTCTGTCAGAGGTATTTTGTGGAAGGAATTTCCCTAAGCGCAGTTAAGAAATAGATGATTTACCAGCTCTTAATAAGATGAAAAGGGGATATAGGTGCTAAATTGTAAAATCATAAGTTCTAAGGAGATAGGCGATATTCACGCATCTGATCTGTGGAGCGCTTGAAAACATATAAGGTAAACCATAATGAGGTTTTTGATATTTTAGGTGATGCCGGAGCAGTTGTGGACAAGAAGACAAAAATTGTGAAATTTCCTGAAGATATGGTGACGGAGGGTATTCAGAAGGCCGGTAAGAAACATACGCTCTATGGTCGGAATCCCTACAGCGTAGCTAAATTTGGATACGAGGATTAACTCTTTCTATCCAGTGGAGGCCAGTATCTCTGGATAGATGAAACTACCGGGAAAAGACGTCCTGGAACTCTTGAAGATACGAAAGCGGCTATCTTGGTAGGAGATGCTCTTAAAGAAATTAATATTGTGGGAGCCTTCGTTTTGCCAGCCGAAATTCCTTCCAACGTCAGAGACATTCATCTATATGCTGAGTTGATAAAGTATACAGGAAAGCCTTGTTTTGCCTGGATCAATAATGGAAAATCAGCAAAGTATATAATTGAGATGTTCAAGGTTGTTGTCGGTGGAGAAGTGAAATTAAGGAATAAGCCGATGACTGAGGCTTTTATTGAGCCCATTAGCCCTTTACAGTT
>CAZEWS010000339.1:0-3576 GCA_964515985.1 uncultured Rikenellaceae bacterium
GGGCGTCATTCAATTGTCATTTGGCTGCGCCGTCATATACTCGCTATGTTATTCGCTACCCAAATGCAGGCGCATAATCCCGCTCATGAGGTTTTCGCTCTCAAGTTCGCTCAAACGTTCGCTCGTGTCATTCGCTCAGGCTGCGCCTTCGCGTGATTAAGTAGTAATTAGCATGTAATTAAGTAGTTAGTTGTTTTACTTTTGTCTTTTATCTTGATTAGTCATTAGCTCGCGTTATTAGGTTGTATAATAGAGCTTCTATCTTTCAAGCCCATCCGGGCTGAATTTTAATTTGTGCTCTCTTCCCAGCCACTAAAGTGGCCGGCTATTACCTTCCAGTCCCTCCGGGACTAATCCCATATTTCCTAAAGGCATCGCTATGCGACTTTTATCTTTTACCTTTTATCTTATCAATGCGTTTTACCGTATTCTTCAATTTTTTTCATAATGTGTTCTTCAGCTTCATCATACATTTCCCTGATAAAATCATCATGGAAATTAAAGATCCTGTCTTCAAATTTCGTGGTTTCAAGCCTGTCGAACAACAAGGCTTTGGCTTTTTCAATATCTTTTCCATAGATATGCCATGAGTCGGCATGCCAGTTCAATCTACCCAGTTTCACAACCTTACCATTACGTTTGGCAATTTCATCTGCAATGATCTCCCTGTTAAAGCGGATAAACCCAAACATATTCATAAAATTCGCACCCCAGGCATCGTTGCTCCTGAAGCGAATGTTACAATTTAACCACTGAACTCCGTCTTCATTTTCCAGAATCCGGTACCAAAGAGATTGCAGGCAGGGAGGGTCATACACTTTCATATCCAGATTAGGCATCCATGTTATCATCTGTGCCTGCCGGGTAAATGGCTGGTCAACCAGTTTCCGGATAACATATTCAATCTGGTTTACTTTAAATCCCACATCATGACTTTCCGTTTTATTTTCCTTTAATTCCTTCCACGATCCATAGTTTATCAGTCTTCCGTGATAGGTATATTCCCAGCGGGTATCATCCGGGTCATTCATATTCTTTACCCAATGATCCTTAAACCCTTTAAGCTCCAGAACATACTCCTTGAGATCTTCTATACCCCCGGGAAAAGCTTTGTGTATCATTGGATCGCTTTCGGGTTCAAGTATGGTAATATTCATCGTACAATCCAGGCTTAACGGATCCCCGGGTTTGTCATATTGGGTTTCAAATATTATGCCTTCCGTGTATAACCGGACCAGCGCCGTTTCATACGCTTTGGCAAGGGAATTTTCAGAAACTACGAGAACAGGAATATTTTTCATGTTTAATAAAATTAATATGGTGGAAAAAGCTGAACTAATATATAACTTATTTAGGTAAAAAGATAAAACATGTATCTCTCATTTCCGTCCGTAAATGGTCAACTTCTCCTTCCGGCTCATAAGATGCAAATAATTTCAATTCAACATCTTCCAGTAAAAATTCATTATCTGAAACGGGAAGCATAAAGAATTTTTGTCCTTCCGGAGTTTTAAACAGAAGATCACCCTGATCATTTACCAGAACTGAATATTCCTCCTCATCCAGGATATAGGAACCTTGAAGTATTTCAATATTCTTCTCCTGCATACTGAACGTGAATTCCTGCCTGTCTTTTTCTTCAAACCTAACTAAAACGGGGTCACGTTTTGGTCTGTGTATTTTTGCATCCAGGATCATTTTATATAGCCGGGTTGTTTGATCATAACCAACACCATCGCCAAGATATGTATTAACACGCTGAACAATAACAACGTCTGCTTTTGGAAATACAGAAATATATTGTCCGCCTACACCCGCGGCAGTGTACATACCATATTCCTTCATCTCAGGATCTTCGGCAATCCACCATAAATATCCATAGCCACGTCCTTTTCTGACATTCGTGCTCCATGGATGCCGGCTGTTTTTAACCCATTCCCCGGAAATGATTTGATTATTCTTCCAGTTTCCATCGCGTAAATAGAGTAAACCAAACCTTGCCGCATCACGCGTTGACATCCGGAATGGATAAGCCGGATATATCGAATGCTCAGGCTCAAGATGAAAATAAGTATCCTCAATCCGGAAATCATTCATTTTTAGAGGTTCGGCAATCTCTTTTTGAAAAGCGGTTAAAACATCAATGCCTGTTTTAATTTCAAATATCTTCGCCAGAACATTAAAATCCCAGTTGTTATAATAGTAATAAGTACCATGTAGGTGACTTCCGCGTTCTGGTCTCCTTGCTTTCATGGATTGAGTTTCATAAGCTGCTGAATGATAGACCCCTGATCTTGCCTTAAGAAGATCAGCCACCGTTGCCTGTTTCTCCTCAAAAGTCAGGGAATCCTTATCATCGATCTTCAAATCTTCCAGGGTTTCCTCCATTTTAATTTCGCCTGTTCCTATGTGGATACCAATCAAACCGCTTATGAAACTTTTTCGTACCGAATGGCACATAAATCTTCGTTCAATATCACCCCAGGCATCCACCACGGCTCCATCATAAACGATCATGATGGAAGCAACTTCAAGAGAGTCGCTGTAAACCTTGGCTTCAGCCAATAATTCGGATGACCATCCGGCCTCCTCCGGGCTTTCATAGCGTAACCAGTGTTCACCGGGATAAATCTTTCCTGTTGGTCGCGTACAGGAAAAAGTAAACACTACAAATAAAGCAAGAGCAAACGTTTTTAAATGCAAATTTTTAGGTTCCATAGTTATAATATTTTATCTACACTTACTATAATCTGGTAAAAATTCCCTACTCACAAACCTTTTATTTGGTCCCCGCCCCTAATGGAGCGATAATCGATATTGTTTCTAACATTGGACTACCAACCTGCCTGCCTGTCCGTCAGGTAGGTATTCCACTCCTGACGGAGCGAATATTATTTTCATGGTTCTGGGTGCCAATCATCCGGAAGTTACGTTTAGGAATCCTGGAATATTTCGGGTAATGCATTCTCAAGCCATGCCAGTACTTTGCCTGCTGCTTGTTGGCAATGAAAACAGACAGTATCATACGGAATATCTTCCGACTGAAGATTGTTATCGGCATTCAGAAAATCATTTCTGGCTTTTGCCAGCCATTGTTTTGCAATTTCCATTTTCTCGAACATATAGGGTTTTTCCTTCACGTAAAACAGTCGATACAAAAGAGACAGGTGACTTCTTACCTGTTTCAATCTCTTGTGGAGTATATACAATAAGGTCCATTCCAAAGGGATACGGCCGAAACAACATATACAGTTCGCGACTACGCTTGAATCTGGGCAAATTACTCTCTGCAATAATCATTAAATCGACATCACTATTATCGATAGCATCACCTCGGGCGTAAGAACCAAACAAAATAACGCGTATAGCATTTGTTGCAGACCCCAGGCGTGTAGCTACCTGTTTTATGTCTTGTTCACTAATCATATTCCAAATATACAAAGAATGTTAGCAAAATTCAACGATGGTTTTTAAGTAAACCTGTCCCCTCCCAGATAGGTTTTTTCTCAAAACCCAGTATAACCCATAACAGGACAGAAAGAGGGATACCGAGCACCATAGCTGCTAATTCTCCTC
>CAZEWS010000339.1:3843-4054 GCA_964515985.1 uncultured Rikenellaceae bacterium
GAAATTGAGTTGAAGCTCAGGCGATGTTATCGCTATTTCTCAAGACTGGTCTTAACAATTAACTGATCCAGGGTAATTTTATCCTGAACAACCGGTTTAATAATTTGATATATTTCCTGGTAAATTTCGTTATAACGTTTACCGAGGTTTGGTGTAAAGTTCTTTCCAAAAACAGTATCTTCTTCAATTTCAACAGCTATTATTAATATCG
>CAZEWS010000340.1:0-261 GCA_964515985.1 uncultured Rikenellaceae bacterium
GCAAAGACTTTTAATCCTTCTGCTTTTAAAAATGTTACAATTTCCCAGTCCCACACATTTACTGCACCAAAATCAGAAGTAGTAACCAGAAATGGCAGTTTTATTTTTTTCAGTAGATTTACTTGCTTGAAAGCATCTCCTATAAGCTGCGGGAATATAATAGCATCTGCATCTTTTACAGGTTTTCCTAGTTCAAGTGGCTCAATGATACAGGCTTCATCTTTAAGAAATTCCCGTATCATATCGAGGTGTGATTTGAAT
>CAZEWS010000340.1:271-3971 GCA_964515985.1 uncultured Rikenellaceae bacterium
CCGAATCATATCATCCTTATTATGAAAATTGGTGGCCTCATGGTCATATAATCGGATGGGAAGATACTTTTGTTCACACTGCTTACCATATGGTAAATGCGGTTATAAATGATGTAGAACTTGAGCCCATGGTGGCAACCTTTGAAGATGGTTACAAGGCAGTAGTAATATGTGACGCTATATTAAAGTCTTCGAAATCTGGAAAAAAAGAAAAAGTAGTTTATTAACAGCTTTTTCCTTACCTTAAGGTCAGAATAGGAGTTGCTGGTGAGAACGGCGCAGGGAAATCGGTTCTCATGAAAATCTTAAGCGGTATTTATGCTGCAACTTCCGGCAGAGTAATTTTTGAAGAAAAGCCTGTGATTATCAAAGATCCGATGAATGCAAAACACCTCGGTATAAGCTTAATTCCACAGGAGTTTAACCTGATAAAAGAACTCACGGTTTATGATAATATCTTTCTTGGCTCAGAAATAAGAAAGAAAAACGGGTTCCTTAACAAGAAGCTGATGATGACACATACCAACGAACTGCTTCGGGAACTTGGAGTTGAAATAAATCCTGATGAACAAATTGAAAATTTAAGTACTGCCCAAAAGCAAATGGTCGAAATCTGTAAAGCGATTTCGGTGGATGCTAAATTACTCATAATGGACGAACCCACCACAGTACTTACTCAATACGAAATTAAAATACTATTCAAACTAATGCAAAGATTGAAAAAGCAAGGCACCACTATTATTTATATCTCACATAAACTGAAAGAGGTAAAGGCGATCTGCGACAGGGTGATTGTTTTAAGAGACGGTGAGCTAATCTGTTCCGAGATGATTGAAAATATTTCCGTCCTTGAAATGGCGCAGCGAATGGTAGGTCGTGAACTAAGCCAGGTATTTCCAAAAAAACAGCAACCCGAGGATGAAGTTGTGTTCGAAGCGAAAGGTCTCACGGTCCCAGGGGTAATAGAAAATATCAGTTTCCAGATCAGGAAAGGGGAGATACTCGGTCTTG
This sequence comes from uncultured Rikenellaceae bacterium, assembly GCA_964515985.1. Classification (GTDB taxonomy): domain Bacteria; phylum Bacteroidota; class Bacteroidia; order Bacteroidales; family VadinHA17; genus CAZEWS01. Next base: position 1,283 of record CAZEWS010000340.1, read on the forward strand.
CCGGACTGGTAGGTTCTGGACGCTCAGAAGTAGCTGAAACAATCCTGGGAATAAGGAAACATTCTGTCGGTAAGTTGTATATGCATGGAAAAGAAATAACTATCAAGACCCCAAAAGACGCTGTCAGAAACGGAATCAGTTACCTCTCGGAAGACAGGCAGGGATGCGGAATTTTGACAAACTTTACCGTAATCCAAAATACTACCCTCGTTTCTCTTGATGCTTATTGCAATTACTTCTTCGGCTATGTCAATAGGAAAAAAGAAGAGGAATCAACCCTTAAATACAAAGAACGATTCGACATTAAGACCGAAAACCTTGATACCAGGCTGGAATACCTAAGTGGCGGTAATCAGCAGAAAGTTTCCCTGGCTAAAAGTATTGATCCGGGACCAATTGTACTCATCGCTGACGAACCAACCCGCGGGGTTGATGTCTCAGCCAAGCAGGAGATTTATAGCTTAATAAACTCCCTGGCTGAGAAAGGACTATCTTGTATCTTTATTTCCTCAGAGCAGGAGGAGATAATTGGTATGTGTCACAGAGTAATTGTAATGAAAGACGGAAAAATAATGAACACGCTTGCGGATGAAAAAATAAAAGAAGAAGAAATAATGTTTTTAGCGACAGGAGTTCGGGAAGGAGCCAAAGAAGTATGATCAAAGCAGTTATTGCAAGAGTTAAAAAATTTCAATATGAAAAATACGCGGTATTTATCGCGTTGGCTGTTCTTTTTGTTATTTCAGCCCTATTAAGCCCTTATTTTACTCGTATACAGAACCTTCTTAATATCTTAAGACAAGTGTCCTATGTCGGTATAATAGCCCTCGGAATGACCTTCGTTATTACCAGCGGAGGCATCGATTTTTCCGTCGGTTCTTTAATGGCCTTCATTGGTGCCGTTGGAATACTGACGCTTAATTACCTTATGGGGGTTTTCAATAACGAGTACCTCGCAATCTCAGGTGCAATTCTAGCTGCTTTAATCATGGGCATCCTATCCGGTGCCTTAAATGGTTTTCTGATCACCCGAGGAAGAATCGCGCCTTTCATCGTCACTCTCGGTTCTATGGCAATCTTTCGTTCTCTGTCACTCTATATGGCGAGTGCGGGTGAAATACGGTCGGTGAGCGGCCACTACGGCGAATTCGGCATGAATTCGATCTGGTTTCTACCGGTGCCTGTCTTAGTCATGCTGATTATTGCTGCGATACTAAATATTATTTTAAATAGTACCCGTTATGGACGACATCTCTGTGCTGTAGGTTCAAATCCCCTGGTAGCATTGTTTTCAGCCATCAATGTGAATCGTATAAAATTTCTAAGCTATATGTTATGTGGATTCACCGTAAGTGTTTCTGCCGTATTGCTCACCTCACGATTCAATGCGGTAAGTACTTCCAATACAGGTATGGGTTTCGAACTAGATGCTATAACGGCGGTTATTATTGGAGGAACACCATTTACCGGCGGAAGAGGAGCCATATGGGGTACCATGGTAGGAGTAATAATCCTCGGTATAATAAACAACATGCTTAACATGCTAGGAATATCTCCCTATCTGCAGGGAACCGTAAAAGGCCTGGTGATCATAGGCGCGGTGTATTTGCAACGGCAGAAGTCTTAGCAATAGAGGAGGTGAGGGTGCAAAATAAAAATGAAATTTCCAGCAATAGAGGAGGTGAGGGTGCAAAATCAGAACGATTTTGAAATGAAGAATTATTCAAAAAATATAATAAGTTAGAAAGGAGATCGAAATGAAAAAAAGATTATTATGGCTATTATTGTTAGTTTTAGTTCTATCCCTAGCCCTCACATTAACAGTTGCAGCAGCCGAAAAGCCGCTGAAAATAGGTTACTCCATGCCTGCAGCGACTGCCGGGTATATGGCGCGCGCTATTTACTGGGCTAAGAAGGGTATGGCTGACTGGCAAGCCAAAGACAAAACCATTGAATTCCTGTATGTTAATGCTGAAAACGTAACTAAGCAGGCTAATGACATTGAAGACTTGATAACGAAAGGTATCGATGCTCTGATAGTTTGGCCCTACGACGCATCGGTGACATCGGTTATTGAAATAGCCTACAAGGCAGGCATTTATGTAGTGGTTATGGATCGTGGTACTTCTAAAGTAGTGTATGATGTCTATCTCTCTAACGATGATGAAGGGTATACACGCAAGGGATCAGAGTGGCTTGCAAAACAGCTTGACTATAAAGGCGATATTGTTCTCATTGAAGGTATTCCCTGCCCAATTAATACTACCAGGACTGAAACAATAAAAGCCACTATCGCCCAATATCCCGGAATGAAAATTCTCGATTCACAGCCTGGTGAATGGAGAAAGGATAAAGCTTTGGCAATTATGGAAAACTATCTTCAGAAATATACAAAAATTGATGCTGTTTATACCGCTGACGACGATATGATGCTTGGTGCCTTGCAGGCATACAAGGAATCCGGGAGGGAAGATATAAAGTATTTCCTTGGCGGTGCATGCGATAAAAATGTTATTAAGATGATAATGGATGGTAGCGAACCATTGGTACAGGCTAATGTAACCTATCCTCCGGATCAATGTGCCACGGTGGTGGGAGTAGCTGTCCTTGGTGCTCGCGGCAAAGTTTATGAGGGTTTTTACCAGAAGAAACTTCCAACTCGTATAATTCTAGCAGCAGAACTGGTGAC
>CAZEWS010000341.1:0-3953 GCA_964515985.1 uncultured Rikenellaceae bacterium
CGTATGATGGTATCGGAGATCACCATCCGCAGGAAGTTAAAGAAATGGGGAGCCATTACCAGTTACAATAAAAACGGACGGTACTATACCTTACTGCATATTCCAAAATTCGATTCATGGGGGCTTTGGAATTATAACGATATACGTTTTTCAAAATATGGTAACTTAACCCAAACCATAATTCAATTAATCAATTACTCTTCCAGTGGATTACATGCAGAGGAAGTTGGAGACTTAATTGACTATGCCCCCCATTCATTGCTTCATCGTTTAGCAGGGAAAGCAGCAATACGACGGGAAAAATTATATGGAAAGTATGTCTATTTTTCTTGCGATGAACAGGAATACAAGGCACAGCTTAATAAATACAAATCTATCCAAGCTCAATATCGGGATGATGATATACCATGCCTTATAGCCATAAGGTTGCTTATAGAAAAAATCAGTCGGCCAAAAGATAGCACAGCTCAACTGGTAAAACGGCTACAAAAGGATAATGTTAAGATAAGTGAGTTGCAGGCTATGCGTTTTCTTGAAAAACACGGGATTGAAAAAAAAACACTGGATTTGAGGTAGTTTGTTTATTACGCAATCTATTGGACGACACCGTAAACAATCTAAGTCTTACCGGTGTTTTTACACAAATACCAGTGGTCCATTTTAAAACAATAAAAGCACATTGTCCTGATTGCCAATCGGCATTAAAAGTACACCATACTGATACAAGAAGAGTATATAGCCTGCATATCGGAGTTTTTAATGCACACAGGACTTTCATGTATTGCCCGGATTGCAATAAGGTTTATCCTGCCGAAGATTTTGAAAATATAGTGCCTAAATATTCAAATGTAGGATATGACATAATTGAATTTATAGGGCGGTTGATTTTTCTGGAGTACCATACACTCCGGGAAACAATACAGGCATTAGAAAACAGGAACATACATATTTCGTCTTCTGAAGTGGCATACCTTGCTCAAAAATTCATAATTTATTTGTCGATCCTGCATAAAGAAGCACGGATAAAATTGAAGGAGCTAATTCAAAAAAAAGGAGGTTATATCCTACATGTAGATGGAACAAGCGAAGAGGCAAGCCCCCATTTGATAAGTGCAATTGACGAAATCAGCAATTTTGTACTTGCTAATATAAAAGTCCCCAGCGAAAGTAAAGAACAGATTGTCCCATTTCTTAAAGAAATAAAAGAACAATATGGCGGCCCTCTTGCTGTAACCAGCGATATGGGACGTGCCCTGCTGAGCGCAATATCAGAAGTGTTTCTCAATACACCGCATTATATCTGTCATTTTCACTTTTTGAGGGACCTGGGAAAAGACTTATTAGAAAAGGAATACTCTATTATGCGTAATAAGCTAAAAAAATATGGCGTTACATCACAATTGCGCTATCGGCTCCGCTATTATTTTGAAAATAAAACAAAAGATATCAATGTCAGCCAAATAAACGAGACCATAAAAACAACAAAGAAATTAAATAGCCAAGACAATCAGCTATTAAAACAGATATGCCATATCTTAATACTTTGGACGTTAGATGGTAAAAATTACGGGAATGGATTTGGATTCCCTTTTGACAGGCCACATAGCGAATTTTACAAGCGGTTAGACTTGTTGTACCGAAAATTAAAGTCTTTTCAAAACAAATGCGATAACAATAAGTTAATATCAAAGATGATTACAAAGCTTGTAGATGATTTATCCCCACTGATTAACGACATTGAATGTTTGGAAGCTTATCAAATATTTTCAGAAAAAGAAAAGGTTTTTGACAAATTACGACAGGCATTGTCTATTGCATTGCCAACTACGGCAAATGGATTAAACGACAATGGAGAAGATGTTGAAATTGAGACTATTGAAAATAGAGTAAAGGAGTTTAAGAAATGGTTCTTCCAAGAGGGATACAAACAAAAAAATAATGACTATCAAAAATTAATCGGTCAAATTGAAAAATACTGGGAAAAGTTATTTAGCGATCCAATACAAATCACTTCGTCCGAAGGGGATTCATTTATTCAACCACAAAGAACAAACAATATCTTAGAACAGTTTTTTAGAGAGATTAGAAGAGCCCACCGAAGAACAACAGGAAATAACTCAATGTGTAAAAAACTGCAATCCATGTTTGCTGATACACCATTAGTCAAAAACCTTAATAATCCTGATTATATGAAAGTTATACTGAATGGAAAAATGTCTTTGGAAGAAAAGTTTGCAGAAATTGACTATAAACAGGTAATTGCACGCACTAAAGATGCTGGAAATTGTGAAAATAAGATGCCTCGGAAAATCAAAAATATGATAAGGGAAAATCAAACAATGGATAAAATATTATATTTAATAGCGGTATAATTAAAAATCCAAAGGGATTTTGGAATAATAGGAATTTAATAATAAATTTTCTTTTCAGTTTATGAAATCTTCTGAGAGTTACATGGAATTGGAAATAGAATAAAAGGAGCCAAACGCTATATATCGACGTTCAGCTCCTTTTGCCCTATGAAAAAATTGCTGATAGAGGGTACGGTTTATGAGTAGCCCCTATCCGTATGTAAAAGTACGATATGAAAGGGGCCAAAATCTAATACATATTTCCCAATGATTAACACATATGTTACAATTGGGTGCAGTGGGTGGAATTTGGCAGATAAATATTTTGTTTGGAAGTATCTTTAATGGAAAGGTGGGGTTTAGTAGCAGTCATTAGCTCGTCGCTCTGCTCCTCGCGTAATTTGCTCTCCGCCAACTGGCGGATCGCGTCATTCGGTTGTCATTAAGTTGTCATTAGCTTCGCTGTCATTAACAATTATTTTACCTATTTGCTCCCTGTTTATAGGGGAGCTGTCGATCCGCCTTTGGCGGAGAGACTGAGGGGTAAATGCATAGTCATTTGCTCGTCCCGAAATCGGGACTCGCGTTATTCGCTTCGCTATCGCTCAGCGTAATTTGCTCACTTCGTTCGCTGTCATTTATTGTCTTTCAGCAAGTTAAAAGCTTATGTCATTAACTCATTGCTTTGCTCCTCGGTTCGGGATTAGTTCGACTGAGGATTTTTTCTTCTCTGATGGCTTGAAAAAATCTAGTCTCACTAAAAAAGGCGACCAAAACTGATCGCCTGTGTATAAATAGATGTATTAAATGAAAGACCAGGAGAATTGAATTTTATTTATCCTTCTTCACTTTATGAGCATAAATAACTTCGCTCGTTTCTTCCTCCTGATATTCATTATTGGCTAATTGAGTCTTTTTGGAGGTTGTCCAAAAAACTGTTTCATACATCCAGGGCTCAACCTTAATCTCAGGTTCCTTTTCTACCAGAATATTTTCACCAGTACTAAAATCAACCATCCATTTTTCTACTTCTATTTCCGGTTCAGTCTCCTCAATCAGAAAGTTAAAAGTGTATCTTTTATTCCAATAACGCTCATCAATCATCCATTCCTCTATTTGAATTTCCGGTTCTTCTTCAATCCTGAGAAAATCAAATTTCACTCCGGTGGTTTGAGCATCTGCTGCCTGAGTAAATAAACATTGTGCTAAACAAATCAAGCTTATCGCTACAATTATCAAAATAATTCCCAATGGTTTGGGAAATCCGTTTTTTTCAATTACCTGTGCTTTCATTTTTTTATCCTCCTGTATTTTAAATTTCAACCTTTATTCATTAGACGTATATTAACTCCAAAACATTACTTTCTTTAACATTATTTAACAGATCAGTTTGTAATCTGTTTTTCTAATGTAAAGGTACGACATCAGAAAGGTCAAAATCTAATACAAAAGTCCCAATGATTAACAGAAATGTTGCAATTTGGAGCAAGAGGTGGAAATTGGTAGATAAATATATGGTTTGGAAGAAATTTTTATGGTAAGGTGGGTTTTGGAAACAGTCATTAGGTAATTAGCTCGTCGCTTTGCTCCTCGCGTCATTTG
>CAZEWS010000342.1:0-3908 GCA_964515985.1 uncultured Rikenellaceae bacterium
TTCGCATTATTGGTTGCAATGGTGATGATTGAAGTTTTGCAACCTTATATTGAAAACTTATTTATTAAAGATTTCGGTATTAACCGGAATTTTTTACTTTCTTACATTTTTTTTTCTATTATTATTATATGTTTATTATTAATAATACCGAATATTTTTGTCCTTTCTGCATTTATTAAGATCAATCCTTTACTTGCACTTAATAAAAAATTTTCATACAGGATTAAAAGAAATCTAATTAAAAGAATTTTAATTACAATCCAAATTACTTTATTCCTGGTCTTGATGAATTTTACTGTCCTGATTTATAAACAATTGAATTTTATTAAACATGAAGATTTAGGGTTTGAAAAAAATAATCTGTTGGTTTTTAACACTTGGAATACTAACTTTATAAAGCATTATTATGCTTTTAAAGAAGAAGCGTTAAAAAACCCTAATATTTTAAACGTTTCCGGTTCTCCGTTTGGAATTCCTACCTTGAATATGGCAATACAAAACATTACACATTTTACTAATCCTTCAAAAGAAATTGTGTTTCGACATTACCTTGTAGATTACGATTTTTTTAAAACGCTTAGGATAAAAATAATAAAGGGTAGGACGTTTTCAATAAATATCCCTTCTGACTCAAAAAATTCAATTATTATCAATCAAACGGGAGTTGAAGCTTTGGGATTAACAGATTCTCTTAATGAATCAATAAATAGTAAAAAAATAATTGGAGTTGTCGATGACTTTCTGCTTCTTCCTTTACAATATGAAAAAGTACCCTTATTAATAAACCTTAGCCCGGGGAATGCTTACAATGTTATTATCCGGTTTCAGGAGGGAAAAGAACCGGAAGTATTGCCAATGCTTAAAAAATTATGGGGCAATTTTGTGAGTGATTCACCTTTGAATTTCTATTTTTTTGATAATTACCTGGATTTAGTCTATAAAAAAGAGATTAACTTTGCTGAGATCGTAAGACTTTTAACTGTAATTGCAATTGTAATAGGGTGTTTTGGAATAATAGGCTATTATTACTATATTTTATCATACCAAAGAAAGGAAGTTGTTATTAAAAAAGTTTTTGGTTCACCAGTTGGCAATATTTACAAGGGCTTAATAAAAAATTTTACATTAGAAGTTTTTATTTCCTTACTTCTTTCAGTTCCAATGAGTTATTTTTTAATGAATAATTGGCTTCAAAATTTTGCTTTTCGTACTCAAATATCTGCCTTAATCTTTATTTCCAATGGTATAATCTGCTTCCTGATCATTTTATTTATTTCCGGATATCACGTAATAAAAACAGCAAGTACAAATCCGGTTGAGTTCTTAAGATATAATCAGAGTCTTTAAAAATGCATTAAAATATTTGATTATTAGGGTCTTAAGATGTAAAGGTTATCAATTTATTTTACATAAAATTAGTAAAGGTCTGATATTGGGTCATGCCTTGAATATTCTTGCAATGTGCTTTTTAAGCACCCCCATAACCATATATTACCACATTACCAACACTTTTTAAATAAAATACAACATTTAGATTATTTTTGTAATGAATTAGCATTTTTATATAATGACCCACTTTCCTTTTTATAAGCAGTTGGATGCAATGGACTGCGGTCCGGCCTGCCTTCGGATGATTGCAAAATTTTATGGAAAAAACTTCTCGCTTCAAACCTTACGTGAGCGTTGTTTTATATCAAGGGAAGGTGTTTCCATGCTTGGTATAAGCGATGCCGCAGAATCTATCGGGTTCCATACTATGGGTGTACGCCTCAGTTTTGAACAATTTGTAAAGGAAGTCAATTTTCCATGTATTGTCCACTGGAAACAAAAACATTTTATTGTAGTTTATAAAATCAGGAAAAACAGGATTTTTGTGTCTGATCCGGCTCACGGAAGGGTCAAATATACTAAAGAAAAATTTGTAAAAAACTGGGTCAGCACTAAAAAAGACGGTGAAGAAGTGGGGCTTTGCCTTCTTGTTGAACCCACACCTGATTTTTATAAATACGAGGACGAGAAGATCAATAAGGGAACTTTCAGTTTTTTATTTTCCTACCTGCGTCCGTATAAAAGTTTCATGACCCAGTTGGTTCTTGGATTACTCCTGGGGAGCATTATCCAGTTGATCTTTCCGTTCCTGACCCAGCAGGTTGTTGATTTCGGAATCAATAACCAGGACATCGGCTTTATCTACCTTATATTAATCGCCCAGTTTGCCCTTTTTATCGGCAGGATGTCGGTGGACTTTATCCGGGGTTGGATATTGCTGCACCTGGGTACAAGGGTAAACATATCCCTGATCTCTGATTTCCTGATAAAACTAATGAAGCTTCCCATTGCCTTTTTTGATACAAAGATGATTGGTGACCTTATGCAACGGATCAATGACCATCGCCGGATAGAACTCTTTTTGACTTCTGCGACCTTAAATATCCTGTTTTCATTTGTAAACCTTGTGATCTTTGGAATTGTATTGGCTATTTACAGCCTGAAAATCTTCTGGATCTTCTTAGTTGGAAGCGCTCTTTATATTATTTGGGTTTACGTGTTTATGAAAAAGAGAAGGGAGCTGGATTTCAAACGATTCAGTCAGTTATCGGACAACCAAAGCAGCCTTATTCAACTGATTACCGGAATGCAGGAAATTAAACTGAATAATATTGAGAAACAGAAGCGATGGGAGTGGGAATCCATTCAGGCGAAATTATTCAGGGTGAATGTCAAATCATTGTCATTAACCCAGTATCAGCAGGCAGGGGCAACCTTTATCAATGAGGCAAAAAACATACTGATCACCATTATAGCAGCGACATCGGTAATCTATGGAGATATGACCCTGGGTATGATGCTGGCGGTTCAATACATCATCGGCCAGTTAAACGCCCCTTTGAATCAAATGATCGGATTTTTCCACCGCACACAGGATGCCAGGATCAGCTTGGAAAGGTTGGGTGAGATCCACCTTAAAGAGGATGAAGAGTCTCCGGATGAACCCAAGATCGGTATTCTTCCCCGGATCAGGAGTTTAACGGTTTCGGGATTATCCTTTCAATACGAAGGACCATATTCCCCATTGGTATTGCAGAATGTTGAACTTGAAATTCCCGAATCAAAAGTAACCGCCGTTGTTGGAGTTAGCGGAAGCGGAAAGACCACGCTGGTTAAACTGTTACTTGGATTTTATCCACCCACAAAGGGAGAAATTAAAATAGGTGATATTTACCTGCGCAACTTCAGCAACCGGATATGGAGGGATAAATGTGGTGTTGTTATGCAGGATGGTTTTGTTTTTTCCGATACTATAGCTAAGAATATCACTTTGGGAGATGAAGCTGTTTCCACGGAGAAATTGATCCATGCGGTTAAAGTAGCCAATATTCAGGAGTTTATTGAATCGTTGCCTTTGGGTTACAACACGAAAATCGGTGCGAATGGTCATGGATTAAGCCAGGGACAGAAGCAACGGATATTGATCGCCCGAGCTGTTTACAAAAATCCGGAATATTTGTTCTTCGACGAAGCAACAAATTCTTTGGATGCCAATAACGAAAAGATCATCATGGATAATCTTCAGGAATTTTTTAAAGGGAAAACCGTTATTGTAGTGGCGCACCGTTTGAGCACCGTTACCAATGCCGATCAGATTGTTGTGCTGGATAAGGGAAAAATTGTTGAAAGAGGGACACATGATGAATTAACAAAGAAAAGGGGGGCGTATTATAACCTGATAAAAAATCAACTGGAATTGGGGAATTGAATAGAATGGCTGAATTGTTGTAACTAATCACCGTTTTGAGAGGGAAAAAACAGAATGTTATAAAAAGTTATAAGTTAAAAGTTATATGTTATTAGTTACTCAAGTTTCCTAGTTAATAAATTGTTGATAATTAGATGAATAGATAAACAAA
>CAZEWS010000343.1:0-3870 GCA_964515985.1 uncultured Rikenellaceae bacterium
TTACCTTAATAGTATTAACTTGCACTTATTACATTCAACATTTGACATTTGCCATCTGACATCAATTCCTCAACCTCAACATCTTTCATTCCTTCACAGACTCTGCCAGGTCCTACGGACCCTGGCAAGTCTCTCCCAATCTCCCAATCTTCCCGTCTCTCTGTCTCTCAGTTTCTCCATCACTCAGTCTCCCCATCTCTCAGTCACTTCGTCATCTCTCAGCTCCCTGCTCTCCGCTCTTTATAACACATTCAAAAGCTGCTCCTTAATCTTTTCAAGCTCATCTTTCATTTGCACTACAAGCTTTTGTATATCGGAATCATTTGCTTTGGATCCGATAGTGTTGATCTCACGACCCATTTCCTGTGCTATAAATCCTAATTTTTTACCTGCCGGTATTTTAAGTTTCAGGGTTTGTAAAAAATAATCGCAATGATTCCGTAACCGGACTTTTTCTTCCGTTATATCGAATTTTTCAAGATAGTAGATCATTTCCTGTTCAAAACGATTTTGATCAATGCTTTCAGTAGCCAGAAACTCACTCAAATTATGGTTTATTCTTGTTTTAATTTTCCCGATCCTCTCTTTTTCATATGGTTCTATGTTATCAAGTAACTTCCTGATTTGAGTTACACGATGGTGTATATCCTTTTGGAGAGCTTTCCCTTCTTGCTTTCTGAATGAAATGAGTTCATGAATAGCTTCCTTAACACCTGTTTTTACTTGCTCCCATTCTTTTTCATCCAATTCTTGTTTCTCAATCTGAAGTGTGTCAGGAAGCCGCATGATGACAGGAAGGATCTGATCAAAGTTTTCGATGGACAGTTCACCCGATATTTGCTTTAATTGTTCATAGTAGTTTTTTACAACTGCCTGATTAATGCTTGGTGTCTTTTCTTTTTCGAATGTGTCGATAAATATCGATATGTCAATTTTTCCGCGTTCAAGGCTTTGACTGATGATATTTCGTAATTCAAGTTCCTTTTCTTTATAAAGAACAGGTAATCTGGCAGACACATCCAGTTGTTTGCTGTTTAAAGATCTTATTTCAACGGTAATGGTTTTATTTTTTATCTCGAGGATGGTTTTACCAAAACCGGTCATGGATTGGATCATAATTAAAATTTTATTGCTAGTAGATTATAGGATTCGGGTTTTGTCTCGAACAAAGTTAAAATAATAGAATAAAAGTTCAACTCCCGGATTGAAACTAAGCATTGTGTTAGTATGAAAAAAAACAGAATGTAATAAAATGTTTTAAGTTATAAGTTATATGTTAACGGTTAACTGCACGATGTTGTATTCCGGGCTTGCCACGTTTACCCCGTTGGAATAATTATCCTACGGGGTGAACCCCGTTGGATTTATGGATTTATCCTACGGGGTGAAATGCGATGCTTGCCCTGTGAAATTCACGAAGTCATACGAAGCTATTTCACAGGGTCTTCCTCTCTCAGCGCCCTGCTCTCCGCTCTTCATCCTTCCCCATGCCCCATGCCCTTTTCCTTCTCAACCTCAACCTTTTTTGTCCTTCACTTCGAAAAAACTGCCGACTATTTGCGCCGGATGAAACGACTGTATCACTGATCAAGACCAGTAGTTCCTGCGCTTTTTATGTTGGTTTGCATTTACTTTTTTAGGCATAAAAAAAGCACTGATTATTGCGATCCGCCATAGGCGGAGAAGCAATCTGTAAGGGGTTATCGTGAGCTTATAACAGTCTTTCTATTTTGGCGCATTGCTGAATCTTAAGCAGTTTGCTTCGTCACTCCGTTCCTCGCAAATTCGTTTCTTTATTAGTTTTGTCCGGTTGTCGCTCCCACTCTTATTACTCGTTCCTACAATCCAGGTTTTTGAACCAGCTCATGAAGATTGGCTCTTACTTCGTTCGAGCCAATCGTTCGCTCAAACCTGCTCGTGAGTTTTGCTGCGCAAAACGTTCGTAATTCGGTGTTCGATATTCAATATTTCCTTTTCCTTTTATCTTCTATGTTTTACAACAACCTTTGTTTTCCATTTCCCTGTAAGGTAATAAATATAGGATACAAACATTCCTAAGAACCATCCGATCGGAATAGCCCACCAGATACCGGTTTCTCCCATTCTCTGGGATAAATACCAGGAAAGTGGTATTCGGACAAGCCAAAGTGAGACCAGGGTGATAAACATTGGGATGAGTGTGTCACCGGCTCCCCTTAATACTCCATGAGTTGTAAACAATGCAGATAAAACAAGATAAAATGCACTGACAATAACAAGATATTCTCTTCCGATCCGGATTACTTCAGGATCGGGGGAAAAAAGACTCATAAGAAAGTTGCCAAAAAGGATTACCATTATGGAGACTGCTACCGAAACAGAAGATGACATTAGCAGGGTTGCTTTGAATCCGTTTCTCACCCGGCCGGGTTTGTTAGCACCAAGATTTTGTCCCACAAAAGTTGCCAGCGCCGCTGAGAAATTCATTGCCGGTAAAGCGGCAATGGAATCAATCCTGCCTGCAACTGAATATGCTGCAATTACATTCGTTCCGAAAGTATTGACAATTCCGATCAATGCCATCATACCAAGTGCTATAAATGTATGTTGAAATCCGGTTGGCAGTCCAATCCTGAAGCTCTGCCGGAAAATTTTCCTGTCGAATTTTAATTCACTGAACGAAAATTGAATGATCTTATGGTACCGGTTTAGATAAAGGATGGCTGTTATAAATGCCCCTGCCTGTGAAATAATTGTGGCAATTGCTACACCAACGATCCCCCATTTAAACACCAATACAAATAACAGGTCAAAGGCAATATTGAATATTGTTGAAATAATTAAAAAATAGAGAGGGGTTTTAGAATCCCCTAATCCCCTGAGAATTGCACTTGTACCGCTATATCCGAAAAAAGCCAGGGAACCCAGAAGATAAACATCCAGGTAAGATTTTGCCTGCGGCAGGATTTCTGCAGGGAGTTGTAAGAGCCTGAAAAGGTGTTCGCTTATTAATATTCCAACGATTGTTGTGAAAATAGCAGCAAAAAAAAGAAAAACATATAAGGTATTAATGGCTTTTTTTACACTGATAATATCTTTAGCACCAAAGTATTGTGCTATTACAATGGTCGTTCCGGATGCTATTCCTATAATCAATGAGATCAGGGTAAATATGATTGGGAAAGAAGCGCCCACGGCAGCCAGAGCTTCCTTTCCAATAAAATTTCCAACGATGATACTGTCGACGATATTATATAATTGCTGGAATACATTGCCCAGTAACATGGGTAATGCAAACTGAAAAATAACTCTACTCTCTTTACCGGTAGTAAGATCTTTCACCCTAAATGGTTTTTAGTTTTCAGTTTTTAGTTCAATTATAATCAAGCATCCAGTATCATCTCTCCCAGTCACTTCAGCCTTAGCCTTCTTTTATCTTTTGTCTTTTTATCCTGAAATCTCAGATCTTCGCTCTTCGCTTCAATCCTATGCTTTCCCTGCAACTGCCAGTGCTACTATTCTTTGAATCAGCTGTCGGTAACTTGCGCCGGATGAAACGGCTGCGACACTAATCAAAACCGGTAGTTCCGGCGCTTTTACTTACAGACTCTGTTTTCTACAATAATCGAACCTCTCCGAGGTTCTTTCTATCTTTCTCACCTCGCTCAGCGCCCTGCTCCTTCTGCCTACTTTTCCTGCTTCCTGCTAATCCAAAATCCCTAAAATTTTCCCAATTACCTAGTCTCCTCATCTCCCCGTCACGCAGTCCTTCATCTTTCCTCACTCATCCTTTCAATCCTGCCTCCTGTTACTGCTACTGTCTTTTTCACTTCATCATTCGGTGTTCGATATTCGATATTTTCTTTGCCAACTAAAAACTGCCTTCTGTTG
>CAZEWS010000344.1:0-3865 GCA_964515985.1 uncultured Rikenellaceae bacterium
CGAAATCAATATAAAAGATAAAAGTAAAAAGATAAAAGTAGATAAACCAGGGCTGGGAACTTCCTATTTCCATCTTATTTCATCGATAAAGACCCAGGTTTTTCCGCTGGCACTTTGATGCCAATCAGGGCATTTTCCGGGGTTCGTTGCAAAAACCCGGATATATTGTACAGGCATAGCATAAAAGGTTACCTTGTGTTCTTTAATCGAGGCTTCCCGGTTTTCGGCAGGGATTTCATTTGAAACTTCTCCAACCTGGCTAAATGTTATACCGTCTTCTGAAACCTCAAAGATCACTTCACCCGGCAGGAAAATCCATCTGCCCGTTGACTCAAGGAATCCGGCATTGATCTCTGTAATATTCCTTACTTCTCCGAAATCAATGGTAATATCCATGTCATTTCCTTCAAATCCCTGCCATTTGCCGTCTCGATATCTGACTGATCCTCTTTCACCATCAATAAGACCATAATCCCCGCCTGCCGTAAATCTTGAACTGTATTTTTTCTTATATACGGGTTTTTTAAATGGCGTTGTATGAAAAATAGCTTCCACAAGACGGCTACTACCCTTTTCTGAAAAAATTTTTGCCTTGAGTACTGTATTTTGTGTAACTATAATGGGTCCGGTATATTCCGGTGAGGATTCAACGGGTTCCGTTCCATCCATAGTATACCGTATTATCTGACCCTTGATCTGCCTCAGTATAACCGATTCCTCCTCATGAAACAGACCGCCATCAGGTATAATAAACGGAGCGGGTACAAATTGGTTGATATTGATCTTAAATGCTGCTTCAACATCCAGCTTAATTATTTTTCTGTCATAGGTAAGCAATCCGTTGGTTTCCGTTTCCACATCGGTAATTTGTGTATAGACTGAAGCACTAAGCCCGGGATCTTCTTTAAATTTCCAGACGGTCGAATAAAAATCTTCATATTTATTCATTAATTCCTGCCGGTCTTTCATATTCCTGTATCCCCAGTTTTCCTCAACCCAGGTATGATTTTCAACCGGTAATCCCAACCCGCCAAACTCCCCAAGAACAATAGCACGATTTTCCTCAGATTGAGGAGTTCGGGGTTCAGGGTAATGATGAATATCATGTACATCGCCCACGCCCCTGTCTGTCCAACCACTGGCATTGATAACCAGCCGCGTAAAATCGAGTTCTTTTATAAATTCCACAATCCGCCCGGTTTCAAATTGTCCCCATCCTTCATTAAAAGCGACCCACATGATGATGCTTGGATGATTGAATTTCGTTTGGATCATCCGGCTAAGTTCATATTCAAATTGTTTGGCAGATTCCTCAGTCCGGTCAAGATCAGGATCATGACCTCCAATGTATTTGTCGCCGCTTGGCATATCCTGCCAGACGAGAATACCAAGCTTATCACACCAGTAATAAAAACGGCGTGATTCAATCTTTACATGTTTTCGTAACATGTTGAATCCAAGCTCTTTCGATATTTCAATGTCATATCTGAGTGCTTCATCGGTGGGAGCAGTATATATTCCATCCGGCCAAAAGCCCTGGTCGAGTGGGCCATTCTGGAAAACAAATTTGTTATTGAGAAACATTCTTGTGATCCCATTTTTATCTTTATCAAGGGCAATTTTCCGCATGCCGAAGTAACCCGATATGGCATCGATTGCTAGGTTGTTACGAAGAAGAGTGATTTTCAGGTCATAAAGATTTGGATTTTCCGGCGTCCATAATTGCAGATCAGAAACGGGGATGATACAAAATCCGTCATTGTCCATCGTAACTGCACCTACCATATCATTTTTAAAAAGTGCAGTAACCTTGATTTGGTCTCCTTCCCGGAAATCTGCTATATCAACATGAAGAGTAAGGCTTTTCTTATCAATATCAGGGTATGTTTTATAGGCTGAAATATAAGATTCTGCCACCGGCTCCAGCCAAACAGTCTGCCAAATCCCTGTGGTTGGTGTATACCATATGCCACGGGGATTGTTTACCTGCTTACCACGGGGCTGGGTTCCCTCATCGGTTGGATCCCAAACTGAAATAATTATCTCCTGGGAACCTGTACTGTTAAGGAATTTGGTAATATCGAAAACAAAGGGATCGTAACCACCTTTGTGTGTACCAACCTTCTTGCCGTTTACCCAAACCGTTGTTTTCCAGTCAACGGCTTCAAAATGGAGCAGTATATTGTTACCTGACCAGTCTTTCGGAACCCGGAAAGATCGAAAATACCATAAAATGCTATCCTTACCAACTTGTTTCTTAACGCCGGAAAGGGCTGATTCGACAGGGTAGGGGACAAGGATGTTTCCATCCCATTCGGCAGGTTGAGGTTCATTAACCGGACGAATGGCATATTTCCATAATCCATTCAGGTTTTTCCATTTTTCCCGGACCATCATGGGCCGGGGATATTCCGGCAAGGGATTTTCAGGATTTACCTGTTTTGCCCACCTTGTATTGATTGTGTTAGGGGCAATTTGCCATTGGGTTTCAGGTGGCAGGCATCCGGAAAGATTGAATAAAACAAATATTGTAAAAACAATAATAGCCAAATTTAACACTTTTTTATTCATAGTTGTTTGTTATTAATACACACCCCTTGATCCCCTCTTTTTAGAGGGGAAAATGTTGCAGTAAAATTAACAATTTGTAATAAGTTATATTGCATATACTTAGCTGCTCCCCTCTATTAAGATGGGACGTTAATTTTACTCCACTTCCACAGGGCAAGCAAAGCAGGAGCAACGAAGTTACTGTTTCACAGGGTAAACTTTTATCTTTCCAGCCCGAACGACTGACGTTATTCAGTCGGGCGGGTGTCTTTTGTCTTTTCTCTTTTCTCTTTCTCTTCCGGCATTGGATATCTTTTAAATGTGGCATTCCTGTCGAAAAGGTACCTGTATGTTATGTAGTGTTTAGCAGAAACCCCTCCAACTATAACAAAGATCTTCCGCATTTTCGGGTTGAAATCAGCAACCCAGGAAAGTTCTACCTCTTTATATTGAGGTTTATTTTTTACCGACTGCGCAATGTTCCATATTACTGCTGCCTCAACTCCCAAACCCTGAAACTTCGGAATAACACCCAAAAGCACTCCCCGTATACGCGTAATGGTCTTTTTTTGTTTTAAATAAACAAATTTTAATTTATTCCGGAGACTAAGTTTTCCGTTCATATGCTTCAGGATCATGTTAACATCAGGATACATGAGCGAAATGGCAATAGGCCGGCCATTATGGTAAGCAAGCCAGGAAAATTCTTCATCGATAATAGCTTTTGCTTTTGTCAGGGTTTTTCTGATATACTCAGGTTTTAACGGTTCAAAGTTTTCTTTGTAAGGTGTCCAGGCTAAATTAAATGCTTCAGCAAAATCTTCAGTGAATTTTTCCTTTTCTTCCCAGGTAAAGTGTTTGAATTCATATTCGGGTTTTTTTGCCACCCATTCTGAAATTTTCATAAATTTCTCCGGCAATTCTTTTGTCAGATCAACATGAAAACCTTCCTGTTTATAATAGGTCTTGAATCCGTATGATTCGAAAAGATACTGGTAATACCTGTGGTTATAAGCAATTTCATATGAGGGATGGGTGAAACCATCAACCAGCAGGCCCCAGTACTTGTCGTTTTCACCAAAATTAATAGGACCATCCATTGCTTCCATCCCTTTTCCTTTCAACCATTTTTTTGCAGTGTCGAAAAGAAGATATGCTGTTTTTTTTTCGTTTATGCATTCAAAAAATCCCATTCCTCCGGTAGGCTGGTCCTGCGAACGTGCTGTATTGTGGTCAATAAATGCTGCAATTCGTCCTGTTAATTTGTTATTATTGTTCAACACATCCACCATTCCGAAGATGAGGAGTTAAAAAT
>CAZEWS010000345.1:0-3864 GCA_964515985.1 uncultured Rikenellaceae bacterium
CACATATTTCCAAGATGAAAGACAAAAAAAGGACAAAGTATTGTAAAAGATATTTGTGTTAACTAAAATCGATCAATAATGTCGATAAAATAAAAAAATGAATAAATTAAAAATTATTACACACCCCCCTATCCCCTCTTTTTAGAGGGGGAGGAAAGGTATTCATTTTTTTATTTTATCTCACCTTGCTTAAAACAATTACTTTATGGACAAACACTAATTAATAAAATTTTTCACTAATTCTTCGCAAATAAACTCAGCGGTTTTCCCGTCACCATAAAAGGTTGGGTAATTATAGTTCTTTCCATTATTAAAGTAATGGTATGCATCTACTATTTTCTTTTTATCGGCATCTGCTAAAACAGCTGTTCCGTTCTTAATAAGTTCTACCCATTCTGTTTCAGGTCTGAAAATGATGCATGGTTTTTTAAAAAAATGAGATTCCTTTTGTACGCCTCCTGAATCGGTCATGATGATCTTTGCATTTTTTTCAAGTAGGATCATTTCTAAATAAGATACCGGGGCCATCGTTTTTATTAACGTATTTTCTTCGATTGCCTTGAATAATGCTGCCGGTAATTTATTTTTTAAAGCATATGTTGTTCTGGGATGCAATGGCAAAATAATGGGTATTTTTTCGCTCAGGGCAATTTCATTCAAGGCATCAAAGATTCCTTCCAACCTTGTCTTATCATCCGTATTATGATCGCGGTGGATTGTTGCCAGAATGAACTTCCCCGGTTCAACACGTAACTTGTTAAGAAATTCTTGTTTTGTTTTAGTAAGCTCACCATAGAAAAGACTGTTATCGTACATAATATCACCGCTATGATAGATCTTCGGGTTATCAATATGGTATGGCGGACTGTTTTCGGGCCTGAATCCTTCTTTTATCAGGTTTTTAAACCCGGCATTTGTCGGAGTAAACAAAAACGTGGATACATGATCGCAAATGACACGGTTTATCTCCTCCGGCATGTTTTTGTTAAAAGAACGTAAACCTGCTTCAATATGTACAACCGGAACATGAAGTTTCGAGGAGGCAATAGCAGCAGCCAGGGTAGAATTGGTATCACCGTACACAATGGTATAATCCGGGTTCTGCTTTAAAATTATCTCTTCAATTCCTGAAATCATTCCGGCTGTTTGCTTGCCATGTCTTGCAGAACCTATCTGCAGATTATAGTCCGGTTTAGGTATATGCAACTCATCAAAAAAGACGGAGGATAATTCATTATCATAATGCTGTCCCGTATGGACAATTACCTCATGAATTGTATTAGAAAACCTATTACGAATAGCTCTGTTTATGGCTGATGCCTTAATTATGCCGGGACGTGCACCAACAATATTTAGGACTTTGATCATTTAATACAGATACTGATTTAAAGAATATGCAAAGAAAAGGAAAAAAATCTGGTTTTTCGGTTCTCAGTTTTCGGTTTTCGGTTGTATTAACCGAGAACTGAGAACTATTTAGAGTCTGTTTGTAATGTCGATAAAATAAAAAAATGAATAAATCAGAAATTATTACACACCCCTTTATCCCCTCTTTTTAGAGGCAAGGTATTCATTTTTTTATTTTGTCGCGCGTTGTCTAAAACAATTACTCTATGGACAAACACTATTTAGCGTAGTTTATAGCCCGTGTTTCCCGGATAACCGTAATTTTCACCTGTCCCGGATAGGTCATTTCATCCTGAATTTTTTTTGCTATTTCATAGGATAGTTTTTCGGCATCTTCATCAGAAACTTTCTCGGAGCCCACTATGACCCTTAATTCGCGACCTGCCTGGATGGCGTATGTTTTCATCACTCCCGGATATGCAAGTGCAAGTTCTTCAAGATCTTTAAGTCGTTTGATATAGGATTCCACGACTTCTCTTCTTGCACCAGGCCGTGCACCTGAAATGGCATCACATACCTGAACAATGGGAGCGATCAGGGTGGTCATTTCAACCTCATCATGATGAGCTCCAATAGCATTGGATACTTCAGCCTTCTCTTTATATCTTTCTGCCAGTTTCATACCTAATATAGCATGGGGCAGTTCGGGCTCATCATCAGCCACTTTGCCAATATCATGAAGTAATCCTGCACGCTTCGCAAGTTTAGTGTTTAATCCAATTTCAGCAGCCATGATAGCAGTAAGATTGGCAACTTCCCTCGAGTGCTGAAGGAGATTCTGACCATAGGATGAACGGTATTTCATTTTACCGATTAACCTGATCAATTCAGGATGCAGTCCATGGATTCCGAGATCGATAGCTGTACGTTTACCTGCTTCAACTACTTCTTCTTCAATTTGTTTTTGCGTTTTATTAACTACCTCTTCGATCCGTGCCGGGTGAATCCTGCCGTCCGTTACCAGTTGGTGAAGCGCTAAACGGGCAATTTCCCTTCGTACAGGATCAAATGCTGAAAGAATGATGGCTTCAGGTGTATCATCAACAATTATTTCCACTCCTGTTGCAGCTTCCAGAGCACGGATATTCCGGCCTTCCCTTCCAATGATGCGTCCTTTGATTTCATCAGAATCGATATTGAATACGGTTACTGAATTTTCAATTGCATTCTCTGATGCAACCCTTTGAATAGTATTAACGACAATTCTTTTAGCTTCCTTTTTCGCTGTCATTTTGGCTTCGTCCATGATTTCATTAATATAGGACATAGCCTCCGTTTTAGCCTCCTCTTTTAATGATTCAATAAGTTGCTTTTTGGCTTCTTCAGCTGACATACCTGAAATGGTTTCCAATTGTTCAACTTGTTGTTTATGTTGCCCTTTAAGCTCTTCATTCTTTTTCTCAACCAGATCCATCTGAACATTCATGTTCTCCCTGATGACCTCTATTTCTCTGCTTTTTCGTTCTGTCTCTTCCATCCGTTGGGATAAGATTGTCTCTTTTTGTTTCAGCTTGCTTTCCAGGATGCCCAGTTGCTTATTCTTTTCAATAATATATTTTTCGTGATCGGTTCTTAATTGCAGGAATTTTTCTTTCGCCTGAAGTATCTTATCTCTTTTTATGACCTCGGCTTCAGATTCGGCTTCCTTAATAATACGTTGATTCTTCTTAATCAGTGCTTTTCCCCAAGAAAAATAAGCTATTACACAACCCGCAACAAAAGAGCCCAAAATAAGGATCATTGTCATAGGGAGCGAAATAGCTCCTATTATTAATGATGGTATCATTGTTTATATAGTTTAAGTTAATTTATGGTTCATCCGGATAATGCATAGGTTTGTGATATTATAATATTATGAATACCTCTATAAGTCAAATTCAACTATGAAGGTTACACCAAGCTGATTTATATACCTGAATTGCCCGTAGGGCATTCATTTTTGTAGAAGAATAGATTATAGTTTTATGTATTCCCTGTAGGGGATTAATATAAAAATTTGTTTTTAAATCAATCAAAAAAATCAAATAGAAACCGCTCATCATAATCTATTTTAAATTTAAGATTGTTAAACAAAATTGGCTAAATTAAACTATGTTCACAAATCGATAATTTATCAATCGTCTACAACGAAAATATTCTGTGTGGCTACATTAGGCTACAATAGTATAACCGCTACGCGGTATTTTTCTTTTTAGTATCAATTCACTGAAAAGCCAAAACTACGCATTTCCCGGATGAACCTAATTTATGCTATACGCTGATAACTTTATTTTCCGCCAATGGTCGGACAAGTTTAGAAAACTTTTTAATTAATTGTTAAATTGTTTAAAAAGTAAATTAATAATTTATCATTTGTTTGTTCCAAGGGAATGCCTTTAGTATAGCCCCTTGCAAAGAATTAGTCTCATTAACAAAAAAAACCCGCACCGTATTCTCCAACATTTATAAAACCCCAAT
>CAZEWS010000346.1:0-3859 GCA_964515985.1 uncultured Rikenellaceae bacterium
ATTTTTTGTGCATTCCCGATTACGAAAAACTGTGCAGTTGTAATTGCCATTTACACCGAATATCCTTTCTTGACAAAATAACTGACAAATTCATCATAAAAATCTATTGTAATATCATAAAAATTAAATAGTTTCTTTTTTTCATCTTGGAATGAATCGAATTGTACTTTAAATCCTTTATAATTTTTTATAGTTCCCTTTTTATATAGTTGCCCTTTATTGATACCCTCAGTGATTAATCTTTTGCCAGATTCAATTTTATCAATGTAACACTTAATATATGTATTAAGTGTTACTTTAGTTTTATCTTTAGTTTGGTTCAATAAAGGTTTAAATTTTTTGTCTAATAATTCTCTCACCTTATCAGGAGTTGGAATTAAATCTTGTTGTTCAAGGTATCCATAAGATTTACGAGCCTCATCTGCATATCGGTTTAAAATACTTAAGAGATCTTTCATCTCATTTTTCAGATCGGGAGAGGCATTAAGGTATTTGTTTATGATTCCCCTATCTTTCGTTGGACGTTGAGATTCATTATCCCACAACTCAGGTAATATTTTTTTCCCTGTGCTATAAACAAATCGTTGACGATTAAAATATGCCATCAACAGAATTAAAGTAGGATTTGAAGATGATGAATGCTTGAGCTTAAATTGAGGATTAATGTTTGCCATAAAATAATTATTGTGTTAACGGCTCACAAGATAACAAAAATTTATGTGGTTGTGGTCATGGTTGTGGTTTTTTTTTAATTTAAGTTTATTTATCTTACTTTTTTAAGTTAAGAGAAACTGTTATATATTCCACAGAATAGCAATATTCTTAATTGGTAACATAAAGAATAGGAAATATAAAATTAGACATTTGAGGTTCGCCACCGACCTCAAAACAAACCTCCCTACAAAGTGGGTGAGCTTTTTTCATACCCATACTCCCGAAAGCAAGCTTTCTTCGTATGGGTATGAAAAAAGCTATTATTGCCACCCGCCTGAATGACGAAGTCGGGCAGGCAGGCAATGGAGGTTTATTTATACCCTATTGACTGTATCAAGAACACCCCTCACATATCCGACGGATTCGGCTAATCCCGGCAAGGGGTTATCTGCATCCTTTTCGAACTCGAAGGCGATTTTTCCTGTATATCTTTTTTTGATTAAAACTTTGAGAAAACCGGGAATATCAATTACACCACGACCTATTTCAATGGTCCCGCCTTCTTTTGTGGCTGAACTTACATCCTTGATATGAACATCATAGATCCGGCCGAAATATTTCTCAACAGGAATTGAAGGGTCAATGCCAAGCCGTTGGGTATGTCCGATATCGATGCAGAGACCCATCCCCGGATCCATATCCTTGATTTTCTCATAAGCACTTTCCGGACTTGGGTAACGGTCATCGCCTGGACCGTGATTATGAATAGCCAGTTTAATGCCGTACTTTTTCACTTTTTTCTCCACAAGCGGCAGCAAGTGATGTTCAGGTACACCGATGATCACCTTCATGCCGGCCAGACGGGCATATTCAAAAGCCCGGTTTACTTCCTGCTCGTTTTTCATGTAAATCACACCACCTCCATACAGGGTGATTCCAGCATCTTGTACCTTTTTTACAACTTCCTGAATTTCAGCCTCTGAACTGTCAATGGGCAGGTGAAAACTCTTAAAGGCAATGTATTCTATCCCTAAACGACGGGTCATTGACAGCGTTTCATCAAGCTTGAACTTCCTGAAAGTGTAGGATGCGATGGCGAGCTGAAAGGATGTGTTCCCGGGAGGTGTCTGAAGCTTAAAAGGATGATCTGCCGTTTTAAAGGAAAACAGGGCTGCTCCTGTCAACCCCAATCCGGACATCTTTACAAATTTTCTGCGGGAATGGCTTTTCATGATGAATTAGATTTTGTTGAAATTGAACATTTAATGATTGTAGTTATTTTTATCGGTCTACAATTCAAAGGTAGGCAAATTTAGTCTGGTGTTCAAGGTTCTCAGTTTATGTGATTCAATAAATATTTTTTTTTTAAATTATGTAATTTTTTTTGTATCTAATCCTACTATTATATTGGAACAAACATAACAAACAGTTTGTGTTGAAATCTAAAAATAAAATAGAATTATTCGATTTAATTGAAAAATATCAGGGGATCATCCATAAAGTAAATAGCATTTATTTTAAACATAAGGAAGACAGGGAGGATAATTTTCAGGAAGTTATTTATCAATTATTCAAATCATTTGATTCCTTGAGAGATAGAAATAAAATTACATCATGGATTTATAAAGTGTCGATAAATACTGCAATCACAGCCTTAAGAAGAAATAATAGAATAAAAGCTAAACCGGAATTTTCTGATAGTGATATTATAGAAATCAGTGAAAATCATCCTGTAGAATTCATTGAAAAGACCAGTCATTTATATACTGCAATAAATAAGCTCAGTGAAATTGAAAAGGCAATTATTTTATTGTATTTGGATGAAAAATCTTATAACGAAATCGGAGAGATAATTGGTATATCAAAAAATAATGTTGGGTAAGAAAAAAAATGAGAAAATATTATGAATCAAATCTTACAAGATTAATTGAGAATTTAGAAGAAATTCAAGACTAATTAAACAAATAATATCTTTACAAAATGCAACTGATGTTACATATTCCGCTCTTAGCCGTCCAGATTTGTTGCCATCAATTCCTTCCTCTTTCTTTTCTCTTTGTTTGAATGCTTCCGATTCAGGGTTAAGTAATAACACTCTTACTTTCCCACCGTTTTTAGTAAAGCGGATAATCTCTTCAAATGATTCATGGAAAACGCCTAATGCATTAATGCCAAGAATCCAAATATCTTCACCAGCACTGTTAATAAGATATTTCTCCCTTTTGATCAGGAGCCTTGGATCTATAATTTGTCCTTTAATAAGTTCTTCTATTTTATTTTGTAATTCCTTTACTTGTTTTTTACCTTCTTATATTTTGGTGTTATCCTTTCTCTAAGTACTGGAAAATTTCGTTTTGATGAAAGAATGTAACATTCTTTCAATTTCCAGGGATCTTTACTTTCTCTGGCAAATAGTCCAATATCTATTTGACTTATCTCTTTACCAGTTTGATATGAACAAAGACTTAATTCTGCTGACAAAAAAAATGGCCAGGAACCTGCAAAATCCCAAATATGGGCGCCAAAAAAGGCTCCACACCCACGACTGATAGTTGGCCAACATAAACATAAAGTTGCACAGGAAGGATTCATTAATTTACAATCAGAAGAATTCCATTCGTATTTTTCGAAGAAAGAATCACTGCAAAGAAATATGGATTGGCTTGTTATCTTCAGGTCAATTGGGGTGATAACGGTTTTTATTTCAGATTTTGTAAATGCATTCCGGACAAAGATAGATTGGTTTCCGTTAGAATAAAATAGTTCACCAAACATTGGGAAATAGACTACCCCGAGCCAGGGTTTCAAGTCTTTAAGTAAACCTATCGATATACCAAAGTTAGGCATATGGTTCGAAAATGCTCTCGTTCCATCTATTGGGTCTATTACCCAGATAAAATGTGTAGCTTCAAGGTATGATTGATCAAGATATCTGGTGCTTTCAATATCTTCCTCATCAATCAATATATGGTCTGGTTTTGCTAATATATCTTTTATGACACTTCGTGCAATTGCTGATATTTCTGTGTCCACTTTTGTCAGAACAGATTTGTCTGGTTTCAGAGAGAAATTACTCTTCCATATAAGTTCAAGGGCAATTTTTCCTCCCCTGAAGGCAATCTGTTTCATCCGCAATAAATATTCTTTGCTCACAGCTTTACTTTTTCGAAGGAATTAAAATATTTTTCTGATTGATCGAAAAGTT
>CAZEWS010000347.1:0-3857 GCA_964515985.1 uncultured Rikenellaceae bacterium
CTTTCAGCATATTATTAGAGAGCAAGGCAAGATCAATGATCTGCTTTACCAATTTATTTTTCTTCCCATAGTCCGTCAGAATTTTAGTCTT
Source organism: uncultured Rikenellaceae bacterium (assembly GCA_964515985.1). Classification (GTDB taxonomy): domain Bacteria; phylum Bacteroidota; class Bacteroidia; order Bacteroidales; family VadinHA17; genus CAZEWS01. The sequence goes on from CAZEWS010000347.1 coordinate 92, forward strand.
TTTTTCTTCCAGTTCCTTTATCTCACCTTTCAGGTCATCTATACGATCCTTTTCCTCCTGCTTAATCTCCTCGTCTTTCTTTCCTGCACTTTCTTTTTCCAGTTCCACTTTACCGGCTTCGAGAGGCTTCATCTTTTCTTTGATCTTTTCAACCTTCTCTCCTACCTTCTTTTCCATTTCATTTACAACTTTCTCAATAAGCGGATGATTGGCATTCACCACCAAATTATAATTATCGGGTATATCCCTGTAAAAGCCCATTTCACCACCAAGCGCAGACATGTCTTTCATTCTACGCATAAATTCGGATTGTGTAATGATCATTGGATTATCATCCTCCTTAAGACTTTCAAATATCACCATAAATTTATCGCTATTATGTATCTGGCTTTTTATAACAGGAGTTAAAAAATCCTTTTGTTCACTGGTTAATTTTGACTCAGTGATTTCTTCCTTTTGAATCAGCTTATCGATTACATCAGAATCAACTCTTACAAATCTGGAATCCTTAAATTTCTGCTCCAGCTGGTTAATGAAATGTGTATCCAATTGACCTTCCATTAATAAAACATCATATCCTTTGGCCCTGGCAATATCGATAAAGCTGAATTGTTCTTCTTTATGGGTCGAATAGAGATAAATAACCGTCTTGTTTTTATCGGTTTGGTTTTCCTTTATTATTTTTTCATATTCCTCAAATGTAAAATATTTCCCATCCGTGTTTTTCAACAGTGTAAATTTTGAAGCCTTTTCATAAAATTTTTCCTCGGTGATCATTCCATATTCTATGAATAATTTAATGTCATCCCATTTCTTTTCAAATTCCTTTCGATCTTTTTTAAAGATTTCGGATAACCGGTCAGCAACCTTTTTCATAATATGGCTTGATATTTTTTTAACATTTGAATCACTCTGTAAAAAACTTCTTGAAACATTAAGGGGTATATCGGGTGAATCAAGTACCCCATGTAATAACGTTAAAAAATCAGGAACAATTCCTTCCACTGAATCGGTAACAAAAACCTGGTTGCAATAAAGCTGAATTTTGTTTTTCTGAATTTCGATATTGTTCTTGATCCGCGGGAAATACAAGATACCTGTGAGGTTAAATGGATAATCAACATTCAAATGTATATTAAAGAGTGGATCATCGGCGACAGGATACAATTCATGGTAAAAGTTTATATAATCTTCATCCTTCAGTTCAGCCGGTTTCCTGGTCCAGGCAGGCTTTGTATTGTTAATGATATTATCCTTGTCAGTGTCAACATGCTTTCCATCTTTCCATTCCTTTACTTTTCCGAAAGCAATTTCAACAGGAAGAAACTTACAATATTTCTTTAATAGCTCCGTAATTTTTGATTCTTCCAGGAATTCTTTGGAATCCTTATCAAAATAAACGATCACATCAGTACCAACATCATCTCTTTCACCTTCTTCAAGTATATATTCCGGCGAACCGCTACAAGTCCATTTTACTGTTTTAGCCCCTTTTCTGTATGATCTGGAAATAATTTCCACCTTGTCGGATACCATGAATGAAGAATAAAACCCCAATCCAAATTGCCCGATCATTCCATTGGCCTGGTCCTTATATTTTTCAAGAAAATCTTCAGCACTCGAAAAAGCGATCTGATTGATATATTTCTTTATTTCTTCTGCTGTCATTCCAATTCCACGGTCCGAAACAGTAATAGTTTTCTTTTTAGCATCAAGGGAAACCCGTATTGTTTGATCACCCAATTCACCCTTATAATCTCCAGCCGATATAACGGTTTTTAATTTCTGGGTGGCATCAATGGCATTGGAAATCAATTCTCGTAGAAATATCTCATGATCTGAATAGAGAAACTTTTTGATAATGGGAAAAATATTCTCAGTTGTTACACCAATTTTACCAGTTTGCATTTTTTGAATTCTTTAGGTTTAAACATTTCTTTCTTATATATCCCTGCACTTTTCAAAGTATATGCCATTTTCTGAAAACTGACAAATAGTCACTTAAACAAGTTTTTACCCTGTTATTTTAATTTAAAAACAAAAACCAGTTTTGTGAACTTAGCGAAGTCCGCTCCCGCCAGCCCGTCCGACCGGGTCATCCGGGCGGGAATGACTTCGGACGGGCGATCTCACGAGCGTTAGCGAGTAACTATTGAGCTAAACCTTTGAAATAATTTATATCGTTAGAAAGAAAAATAATCAGGGTATATAAAGTAAACGATGGCCGTAATAATAACAACTAATAAAACAAAATAGATTAAAAGCTTTATAAAAATCCTGCTGACTTTACGTTTCTGTTCAAGATTTTTCTCACTGATCAGGCCTTTAATTTTATTAGTCATTCTCAACACCGCATTTTCATTCTTTTGAATTAAGCCTGATGCTCCCGAAGTAATAAGTGTGCTTTCCAATTCTTCACTGACTTTTAATGACAGTATAAAAACCTCACTGAAAGGAATAATCTTTTTGATTTTTTGTAGTGCATTAATTACTTCCGGTTTATCGCCGGCTTGGTTATGATCCGGATTGAATGATAAAAATACAATTTGCAGATTGGTTTTCATAACAGGATTTGATTCTAAATGCCTGATAAATGAAAGTACAGATGTAAAGGTATTGACTTTGTATTTTAAAGGATTCTCAAACTTTTCAGTAATTTCATTAAAATAGGCTTTTTGATCATCTATTAAATAGACTTGTGTAAGGTTTTTCAATTTTTTCAACATTTTCGACTAAAATTTAAAATTTTGGTTTATAGTTCTCGGTTCTGGGTTTTCAGTTCTCGGTTTCAAACATAAAATTCTCCTCCTTAGATAAGCGCCGAAGGCATGCCTTTGGGAGAGGAGTACCCCGGCGACAGCCGGGGGGAGGTTGTCTGACCATATAATCAAGTATCCAGCAACCAGTATCATCTCTCACGGTCACCTCAGCCTTAATCTTAACCTCAGCATCCATTCCTTAACCCAGACTCTGCCAGGTCCTACGGACCCTGGCAGGTCTCTCTCAGTCTCCGCTCTCCGCTCCGTGCCCATTGCCGACTGCCGATTGCCGACTGCCTACTGGTTTCTAACATCGATATCCATTACCAATTCCCACTTTCCGTTAAAAAAACGGAAGCCATCGTATGATGAATCAGGACCATAATAATGGAATTGTCCTTTGTATATGGGATCAGGAGGAGAGAGATGATCAAAGATGATCATATCCCTGCCTTCATCGTATTTCAAACTCATTGATACCATCGGAGAAAATTCAAAAATCACCCTGCTCAATACTTCTTTTTCATGAAAAAAAATTGGATAACCCATTAAAAGATCGCCATTCTCAGAAAAATGGATAACATCAATAAGCTTTTTCCTTGAAAACAGATCGTTAAAATCGACCCCCAATAAAACATAATACATCTTCCCGTCCACCTGCTTGGCAATGACCTGGTAATACAAGGCTCCAAACCAATTCAAATTAGACAAGCCAAGGGTTCCCGGATTAACCAGTTCATCCGATTTATCAGTTAAACGATACCACCGGTATTGCTTCTCCTTCTTTGAGTAATATTGCACAAAACCGAAGTATTCATGCGTACCATCACTATATGACAAATTCCATGTATATATCTTTACCTTTTTGTCGGAAGATAATAATTTACCCAGGCTGGAAAGAGTTTTGAAGGGATGGTTAAATGAATTCTTTCCCTCGAATATCTTTTCAAAGGTTTCAATTATTTTTTGATTTATGTTTCGTTTCTCGTTATCGTCTGTACTAAGTT
>CAZEWS010000348.1:0-3843 GCA_964515985.1 uncultured Rikenellaceae bacterium
TCAGCCAGATCAGGGCATAGGAAGGTTTATTTTTCAAATCAGAAGATTAAGGATATAATAGGGATGGAGTTTAGACTTTTGATTGATACAATTCAGGAAACGGCAGAATTTTTCCTTAAAGAAAAACAATAAGATTGCTTCTTCCGACTTTGTCGGAATCGCAATGACTGTTTATATTTTATACTCCCTGTTTAACAATTAAAATCCAAAATTTACTCCCATCGAAACCGTACTCGTCCTTCCATACCAGAATTCCGGAGTGTAACTTTCTACCCCGGTAATGTCCCTAAACAGGAATTCGGCAAAAACAAACCCGTCATTAATTGCCTCATACTTGGCTTTTAAAGCCAGGGTCTTATTTTCCCATTCTACCATTTCCATGAAGGGTAATCCAAGTCTGTCTGCGCCCGGAATAGTGTAGTCAGGTCCTTTTTGGGCATGAGTGTAAGAGAGATGGATGTTTAGACCCCGGATAGGCCTGGAATCAATAGAAAAATAGATTTCCCTTGCATTATCCTTTAAATAATGACCAAGGTTAAACCGGTTTGATTCAAAGGTGATGGTTGACACATAATGCCGGTAAGCCAGCGGGTTGGTTCTTGTATATTCCGCGGTAAATGAAAAATTTTGAAGTGGGTAATTACTCAATGTAAAACCTGTCTTTGCACTGTAGAAATTGGAATGTTCACCCGGTTTGAACATTCGTCCTATAGCAATTTCATCGATGAATAAGCCGGCATACAGATGCAGGTTTTTTATTTGCCGGGAGCTGATATCAAAAAACATCTGGGAATTTTGATTGTCGATCCCTGAGTTTACAGTATGATCAACGGATTTGTAGAAGAAAATGGGGATCAGGTATGCCGGATAAACACCCAGATCGCTGTAAACAATGGAATTCCCAAATGAAATGTTTAACCGTTTAACAGGGGTAATGGTAAAAAAATTGGCTGCAAGGAATTTATGAAAAAAGACTTCCCGGTAGTTTAATCCATAACTGTTAACAAGGTAATAAGACCGTGTACTATCGATCACTTCAGAAATGATCCTTCCATGGACATAATGAAAATCCAGCCACTTTACCGGTTTTAGGTTCAGATTGAACGTAACAAAGGAAGGTGTTCTGCCGGAAAAAATGTTTGAACCGTTATGGTTGTTTCCCCAGGCAAAGTGATCCTTAATTAAACCCAGACTTCCCCATTTCCAGGAATACGTAACCCCTCCTCTCATCTCACTGTAATCGTATTTTGCTTTATAATTCCCTCCCATCCGTTGGTTCAGAAAATGATCTTCTGAAAGTATCTCATTCTCATGATTATCCCTCAGACTGGCATAAAAACCCCAATGCTTTCCGACATAAGCAAATGCTTCCGCTCCATTCCAGCGATGGTAAACCGAACCGTTTTTATTCGTCCAGTATTGAAGTCCTCCGATCAGATTAATTGAGAAAGTAAATAGAGAATCTTTATAGTAAAACAGATCCAGGCGTTTATTGAAATTTTTATCCGGCAGGAGCTCCTTATTAAAATCCTTCAGGTAAAATTCAAGTTTTTTTATTTGTCGTTGGTTTAGATTTTCTTTCTGGTCAGATACTTCCTGAAGTTTATCAGCAATAAAGGTTCTGGAATAAGGTTTAACAGCAGAATTAAGGCTAATTAATTGTTGATTAGAAAGTTCATCAAGGAAAGTATAGATTGTAGAGTTTGAAATATGGTGATAAACTTGTTGAGGAAAACTGTTATTTAGATTAATAATTAATACAAAGAGGATCAAAGTTTTTTTCATGGCTGCTTCATATGCCAATTTATAAACTTTTAAATCTTTAAAACCTTGTGACATTTTTTCTTTTTTAAATAAAAATAAGAAATTTCTTGATTTTTCCTGCAAGTGCCACTGCAGCTGCTACTCCAACTGCTACTGTCACGACCACCACAACTGCTACTGCTACTGCCACTCTTTACTGGCTTCTGGCATTTTTGAAAATAATGTTGTATAAGGCACGCCAGAAATATTTCCAGTCAGTACGGAAAGGACGTTTTTCATAAGCCTCAAGGTATTTCATTTCTGAGGCCTGTATTTCCTCAAGCGTTTTAGGCAGGTCATTATAAAAAGGTGGGATAAGTCCGGGTTTATATTTGATACGTTTTTCCCGGACTTCTTTATCATAGAGTTTAAAATAATACTCACTAATAGGACGTACACCAACAAGCTTCATATCTCTTTTAATCCAGTTATACAGCATAGGAAGCTCATCGATAAACAAATTCCGCATGATCTTGCCCAGGGTGGAAACCCTGAAATCATGATTGAACTTCCCCCCTTCTTTCAGGTCGTACATGTTGTACATGTAATCCTGCAGGTATTCCGCATAAGGGTGCATGGTCCGTAATTTTGTTACTTTAACAGGCTTACCATTCTTCCCGATCCTTTTCAACCGTACAAACAAACCATAGGTTGGATGAAGATCATAGACAGGCTCTTTTATTTTTTTCACCGCAAAGTAATACAGACTGTCTATATAATCTTCATTGATTACCTCAAACCCGCAGGAAATCAATCTTCCCAGTGTTTCAGCCCTGGTGATCACCCGGTTTTGTCCCCGGGTAAGAAAATGGTAAAAACCTTGTGTCATTTTGAATTTTGGCAAAACCCTTTTTACAGGGAAATCAAGTAAATAGTAGAAAAAATAATTAAGAAGGAACGGATATTTTTCAAAAATTCTTTTCTTACGCAGGTTTTTGGTTTCAACGCATCCGACAAATGTCCCTTCTTTGGGAAGTTTTGTATTGACGGCTTCAAAAAACCGGTTGAGATACCGGATATCGTTAATGCGCCTTAAATTAACTACGCCTTTGAATTTGTTTAACGGCTGGGTTTCGATGTTAAAGGCTGTTGTTGTTGAAACAACCAGGGTTTCGTCCGAATTGCTGCAATTATTCTCCCTGATGAACCAAAAACCGTGCTCGCCGCATTCTTTGATGATGGTTTGTTGAATGGATTCAGGAAAATTTGACTTATCACCGGTTTGTGTTTGCAGGATTGACCCATTATTCCCGTTTATTTTACCGGTTTCCTGTAATCTTTTCAGGGCAGCATATTCATGATCGGGAGGATTCTGGTATACGACTGCGGCTTTAAACAGGTAATACATGTTGGTAAAGAAAAATTCCAGGAAGGTGGCCAGGAGAATGGTCCCGAAAACAATAGTCCGGGAGTAGAAAGAGATACGCAGAAGAAATATCAGGAGAGAAACACTGCCCAGGATGATGAAATTGCTGATAAGTATAGGAAGTATAATCGTTTTAAAATCGTAATCTTCCTTGTATTGAAATTTTTTAAAGAAGGAAGAAACAAAGATCCAGATACATAAAAAAACGACAAAGGAAAAGAAATACCGCGAAAGATATGGAACATTCTCTCCGGGTTTGATCCAAACAACAACAAAGTAAGAAAGACCTACTATGAGAAGATCAATAAGAATAAACAATAACCTCTTTTTGAGGAATTTTTCCATGGCCTAAAGATACAAAACTAAAAAATCCATTAAGAATGTATGCCTAAAGGATTTTATATATGACTAATAAAAATTGAATAAGGTTGCTTGGAGGAAGGTAGTATCTGTAAGAAATTCTACAATCTGTTCACACTAGTAAGTAGCAGGTAGCTGAAAGCAGATAGTAGGAAAGTAGGTAGTATTTAGACAAAAAGTATGTAGTCCCTCACCAAAAGAATTGAAAAAAAAACAACTAAATTGTAACCTGCTAATATACAGCCATTTGAAAATTAAGTTGGCTTTAGTCTAATTTTGCGTTGCAAAGTGCATTAATTTCTGAAATAAATCAG
>CAZEWS010000349.1:0-2477 GCA_964515985.1 uncultured Rikenellaceae bacterium
TAAATTTCAAATTTCGAATATCAAATGATAAATAATAAAGTTAAGTATGATTTACTTTAACATTTTTTATTTATCATTCTCCCGAAGGTCCGAAGGACTCTCCCACAGGGACTCCTTCGGAGCTTCGGAGGATGCCTTTGGCAGACATTTATTATTTAAAATACAGGGCTAATCTTCAATACACTACTAAAATGGATGGTAGCAAACAATCCAATACGTTTTATTCAAATAATTAAATATGCGACCTAAACGCCTATACCTATAACATTTTTTAAATGATATACTGATCACTTAAGATTAAACGCTAGTTTAATCTTATCCACATAATCGAGCTTTTCCCAGGCGAAGAATCCCACTTTTTTGAAGTATCTTTTCCCCCCGTTGAAAATCTTTTCCGTCACTCCTTCTCCCTGGTAGTAAACTTCAACTTCTTCAGAATAAGGGGAACGGCCAAAATGACCATAGGTAGCAGTGCGTTCGAATATGGGGTTTTTTAATCCGAAACGCTTAATAATGGCATAAGGACGGAGGTCAAATATTTCTTTTACTTTTTTGGCGATCTCACCATCGCACAAAGCAGCGCTGCTGAGGTCTTTTATTTTACAGGATCCGAAAGTATTTATATGAATGCTGACCGGCTGTGCAATGCCTATGGCATAGGCAATCTGTACCAAAACCTCATCAGCCACCCCCGCGGCAACCAGGTTATTGGCAATATGCCTGGCGGCATAAGCCCCGGAACGGTCAACCTTGGAAGCGTCTTTTCCTGAAAAACATCCTCCCCCATGGGGCGCCATTCCACCATAAGTATCGACAACGATCTTCCTGCCTGTTAGTCCGGTATCCCCGTGAGGACCGCCGATCACGAATTTGCCGGTGGGATTGACGATTAATTGAAAGCCATTTTCGAACAGAACTTTAATCCGGTCAGGAACCCTCTTTTTAACCCTGGGAATAAGTATGTTTTGTATATCTTCCTCGATTTTCCGGTGCATGGCTTCATCGGCGTCTTTTACAGCTTCCAGGCTGTTGGATTTGGGCTTGACGAACTCATCGTGCTGGGTGGAAACCAGAATGGTATCGATACGGACGGGTTTTCCGCTTTCTTCGTATTCGATGGTGACCTGTGATTTGGAATCGGGGCGGAGGTAAGTCATTTCCCTCCCTTCCTTTCGGATGGTTGCCAGTTGCTGGAGCAGGATATGGGATAATTCCATGGGCAGGGGCATCCCGTTGTCCATATCGCGGTTGGCGTACCCGAACATCATTCCCTGGTCGCCGGCACCCATCTCCTCTACCTTTTCCCTTTCAACGCCACGTGTGATATCGGGCGATTGTTCGTGGAGGGTGGAAATGATCCCGCAGGAATCAGCATCGAATTTATATTCTGCTTTTGTATAGCCAATGTCTTTTATTACTCTTCTTGCAATTTTTTGTATATCGACATATCCGGTTGTTCTGACCTCGCCGCTGCAGACCACCAGTCCTGTAGTGACCAGTGTTTCGCAGGCAACTTTTGCCTCAGGGTCCTGACGCAGAAATTCATCAAGCAGAGCATCGGAGATCTGATCGGCTATTTTATCGGGATGTCCTTCTGATACCGATTCGGAAGTAAATAAGTAAGACATGAGGGAAGAAATTAAAAATTAAAAATTCAAAAATTTGTCCGGTATTAGGCGGATTAAAAATAAAAAGGGATTGGGAAGGATTTGGGATTGAAGAACAGGAATAAACACTGTTTTAGCATTTTTTTCGGTGGTTGCAATCAGTCAAATCCCTCCACGGGCACAAATGAAAAGATAATTTGTGAAATTACAAAATTTAAGAAAATGTTTTTTGAAACAAGACAAACCCCGACAGAACTCTAACCTTTGTTTTATATATAGACTTTCACAAAACTCAGAACTAATTAAAAATCATCAAGTTACAAAGCCATTAAAATGTACATTTCCTAACTATTCATAACTTATTGATTTTCAGGATCAATTTTAGTGTTATATTAGCAAAAATCACCATTTTCGGCTCATTTTTACACCTCAATTTCGCAAAGTTAGGAAGATTTAGTTTTGTGAAACCCTATATAGTTACAACACTACTATTGTCTGTATCCTAATAAGTATCCAGAATCAATTGTTATATTTTATTATCTTAAATATTTAATACGATATGTTGAAATCATTGTGATGAGCAATATTTGCAAATTCGTATATATCTCCTATTTTCCAATAATGAACACGAAATTCTCTATCAATATTTTTCCTATATGCTTTACGACTCCCATCAATTACTTGAGGACAATTAGCACCTCTTCCTGTTCTGAGAGCATGCGTATCTTTTAAATTAATTCCTAAGATTACCTCAACCATAGCTCTAAGGAGTATGTTGATTTTTGTTTGGTCTGAACTATAACCTGAGAAAAATATACCATCTACAAAAGAACTTTTCAATGTAAAATTTGATATCTCCAAAAATTCAAT
>CAZEWS010000349.1:2487-3072 GCA_964515985.1 uncultured Rikenellaceae bacterium
ACTTTGTTGGAAAGCTGAAATTTTTACTGTAAAAGTATAACTTTCCAGGCTTTCAACATGTTTCCATAATTCTATACAGTCGACCTCAAGACAAAATGTTTTGAAGTTTGAAAATGTAGGCAGCTCATAATTTAGTTTAATAGGATATTTCAGATTACTCCTTTCACGACCACCTTGAAATTGAATAATTGATATTGTGGCCTCAATTTTAATTACGGTTATTGACAAGTTTAAAGTAAGCAATTGTTGCAAGGTTGAATCTTCATCAAATTTTTGTTTTAATCCAATGGTTGCTAAAAAATCTAAAAGTTTATCAACAAATTTGGGTGGTCTTGAACTAATTAATGTGCTAATCTTCAAGTTCTCATATAATAAATCATCTATCCCAATATTATTTTCAAGTATTGAAGATTTGTTTAAAAATGAATCAACTAACGTAACGATTGCATCGGGTTGAATGTAGTCAATATTATGGTTATGGATTATTTCAATTAAAGGATCCCAGAGGGGGTATTTCTTATTGTCTAACAAAAACAAGGTCAAATCCCTTTGAATATAAAACTTCGACCATTCAGTATCTTTTAT
>CAZEWS010000349.1:3082-3413 GCA_964515985.1 uncultured Rikenellaceae bacterium
AACGTAATTCTCAAATATATCTTTCCCCTCAGAATAATGAGGACAAGCAAGAAAAAATGGATCAAGAAAAAATTCAACCATTATTTTTGGATTCTTTATTTCTTCTTTTTTGCAAAGCAGCATTTAACATGTCTGCAGCTAATCCCTCACTTTCATCAAAAAATCCTTTTGGCCAATTATCAATTACGCCGAACTCATTTATTACTACTGGTGTAAAAACAGACTCTTGGTTTTTCTTTTCAACAAAATAAATGGCAATGTTTTTAGAAGTATTTGTATCTTCTGAGCGAGCTACTTGATACCTTAACCTGTTGATCAAATATTCACTATG
>CAZEWS010000349.1:3530-3825 GCA_964515985.1 uncultured Rikenellaceae bacterium
ATACATTGTTTGCCAATGAGAGTTTGGGACACAAAAAAATCAGCTAATCGTGATTGAACTCTTGGGTGTAAATGAAGTTCTGGTTGTTCAAAGATTAATGTTGATGATTTTTCAGCGAGTAATGAAAGGACCAAAATGGGTAAAACTTGACTTACTCCGACACCAACATGTGTTAAATCGTGCAACCTCTCATTAGGATCAGTAGAAATCTTTAACTCATGCCCTAACCTACCCATATCAGAAGTTTGAAAACCCTTAGCCATACCCATGTATTCAAGCCACTCTAATACACCCT
>CAZEWS010000350.1:0-3793 GCA_964515985.1 uncultured Rikenellaceae bacterium
GTTTTTGATCTTTTCAGGGTTTTTCATAAAGCGTTTTTTCCTTTTTTTTATTTTATTCCCGATTGCGGGTGAGGGACTTTTGCCCCTGTTAAATGCTGCTTAGCAGCAGTGCCCGCCTGACTTATTCGGGCAGGGCTCCGCCACTATTTCACAGGGTAAACTTTTGTTTTTTATCTTTTATCCTTTTTTATTATAACCTGTAACAATTAACTATTTTCCTGAATATCAAAAAAACGACGACTAAATACTGAATGGTTGCCGATAAAAAAAAATTTCTAAAATGTTAGTTTTAATCCTTTCCTGTTGTATATTTTTTATTACTTTTAAAAGCATTATTTAAAAACAACATTCATTCAAATATTATCTAATTAATAAACACAAAAATTATGAGTAAAGAAAATTCAGAAATTTCAAGACGGTCTTTTATTGGAAGAACTGCAGCCACTGCTGCCGGAATTACAATTTTACCCAGCTATGTTGTAAGTGGGTTGGGGCATACCCCTCCGAGCGATAAGTTAAATATTGCCGGAATAGGTGTTGGCGGTATGGGAAGAACCAATCTGAGGAATTGTAAGACGGAAAATATTATCGCTCTTTGCGATGTAGATTGGGCTTATGCCAAGAGATGCTTTGATGATTATCCGGATGCAAAAAAGTACAAGGATTACCGGAAAATGTATGATGAAATGGGCAAGGATATTGACGCAGTGATCGTTGCAACTGCCGACCATACGCATACCCTTGTTGCTGCCCAAGCAATTACTATGGGTAAACACGTTTACGTGCAAAAACCTCTGACCCATTCAGTTTACGAATCTCGTTTGCTTACCAGGCTGGCTGAAAAATACAGGGTGGCAACCTCGATGGGTAATCAGGGATCTTCAGGTGAAGGTGTTAGCCTGACTTGCGAATGGATATGGAACGGAGAAATTGGTGAAATAAAAAAAGTGGAATCTTTCACCGATCGGCCAATCTGGCCCCAGGGACTGAATCGTCCAAAAGAGGAAATGGTGGTTCCTGACACGTTAGACTGGGACCTTTTCCTTGGTCCGGCTCCCGTGCGTCCATACAATGCGATCTACCATCCCTGGAATTGGCGCGGCTGGTGGGACTTTGGTACCGGCGCTCTCGGTGATATGGCTTGCCACATTCTTCACCCGGTTTTTGTGGGTCTCAAACTTCAATATCCTATCAAAGTTCAGGGAAGCTCAACCTTGTTGCTGACCGACTGTGCTCCCAATGCGGAAATGGTTAAAATGACTTTTCCTGCACGTACTGATCATAAAGACGTAACGGTTAAAATGCCTGAAGTTACAGTAACCTGGTTCGATGGTGGTCTGCAGCCTGCGAAGCCGGAAGGATGGCCCGAAGGTAAAAACATGAATGATGCAGGAGGTGGTGTCCTTTTCAATGGTACCAAGGATACTCTGATTTGCGGTTGCTATGGTAAAGATCCCTGGTTATTGTCGGGTCGTGTTCCAAACGTTCCTCCAAAAAGGCGTCGTGTAGAAACCAGTCACGAAAAAGATTGGATCCGGGCATGTAAGGAAAGTCCTGATAGCCGTGTTGAAACCGCTTCACCATTCAGCGAAGCAGGTCCGTTTAACGAAATGGTAGTTATGGGCGTTCTTGCTGTTCGTCTGCAGGGCTTGAACAAGGAACTTGAGTGGGACGGTGAAAACATGACCTTCACCAATATCAAAGATTCCGAAACAATAAGAATATGTATTGAAGACAATTTCGAAATCCAAGATGGACACCCGACCTTCAAAAAGAAGTGGACTGACCCGTTTAATGCAAGACAGTTTGCTAATGAATTAATCAAGCATAATTATCGTAAAGGTTGGTCGATACCTGATATGTCTTGAATTGATTAGTGGAAATTGTTTAACCCAAAATATAAATTATCATGAAAACCAAAAGTCTGTTGTTTTTATTAAGTTTTGTTTTTGTACTGTTTATGGTATCCTGTAAGTCTTCAACTACCGATAAAACTGCTGAAGAAGCAGTTGAGGAAGAAGTGGTTGAAGAAGTATGGACCAGTTTATTTGATGGTGAAACCTCGACCGGTTGGAGAGGATATAACCAGGAATCATTCCCTGAAGGAGGATGGGAAATCGTGGATGGCACCCTGCATTGCATTGGATCGGGGCGGGGTGAAGCAGGTGGAAAAGGTGGAGATATTATTACCGACAAGAAATACAAGTGGTTTGAATTCCAGCTTGAATGGAAGATCTCTGAAGGGGGAAACAGCGGAATTCTTTACCTGGCTCAGGAAAAACCGGATCAACCTATTTGGCAATCCTCACCTGAAATGCAGGTGCTCGATAATGAGAGACACCCGGATGGCCGTGATGCAAATCATCAGGCAGGATCCCTTTATGATCTTATTGCCGCTGTACCTCAAAATACTAAGCCTGCAGGTGAATGGAACCAGGTAAAGATCCTGATCTACAAAGGACTTGTCGAACACTGGCAAAATGGGGAAAAAGTGGTTGAGTATCATCTCTGGACTCAGGATTGGAACGATATGGTACTTGCCAGTAAGTTTAGCGAATATCCCGATTTTGTCGAACCTGCTGAGGAGGGTTATATCGGTTTGCAGGACCACGGAGACGATGTTTGGTACAGGAATATTAAGATTAAAATTTTGGAATAAGGGCTTTATTCTAAGGCCTCGAATAAGTGGTTGTTAAAAAAAGCACCACCACCCTACGACCAGGGTAACGGGTACTCCTCGAATGGGAAATGGCTGGCCGGAGTAATTGAAAAAGGTGAACCATCCTAAATGCTGAACCTTACCTGATTTTGGAAATTTCAGGATCAGTAGAGAAGAAGAATATGATCGGTATAAGGGAGTTGAAGAATTATTGCCCTATGCAAAAGGCGTAAGTGCAAAATCACATGATTTCGATGAAAACGGTAATGAAATTCATACTGACTTCTATAAAATGCTGAAAATTGTGAAAGAAGCGGGTTACAATGGATATATAGGGATAGAGTACGAAGGTAGCGAATTAACCGAAGATGAAGGTATTATGGCAACAAAGAAGTTGCTTGAAAATGTGGGTAAGGAATTAAGTTAATGTTCATAGGGGCTGTATCATAACCCTATTTGGGTAATCATTCCTGCGAAAGCAGGAATCCATATTTAACTAATAGTAAAGACTTTATGGATTCCTGATCTTCGCTTCGTCAGGAATGATATAATTGAGGGTTTTGATACACCCCCATACTGCGACAACCAACACGAATCCGAACCGCTTTAGCCGGGTTCGTGGTTCGTTATTATTTATTTTTTAACTAGTTCGGAAAATAATCTGGTATACTTTTCGGCAATTTTACTCCACCTGAATCGCCGGTTTGCGATTTCAAGCATTTTCTTCTTGTATCTTTCAAGTTCGGCTGATTCGATATAGGTTGCCAGGTCAATAATCTGGCGGGCATTTTCGAAATAAAATGCCTGGTTTTCAGTTGTCGAAAGGTTAAATGAAACCTTATAAGCAACAACAGGCAATCCAAGGTACATGGCTTCAATAAGTGACGGGTTTGTTCCGCCGGAACTGTGTCCATGAATATATAGATAACAATTTGATCGTATGCTATCGAGCAATTCCTGATCATACACGGGATCGAGTAAATGCAGATTTTTGTAATTGCCATATGTTTTTTTCAGGTTCCTTCCATAGGTATTCCAATTCCAGTTTCCAATAACAACCAGGATTTGTGAAGTCATTTTTGAAAAAGCATCAAGGATGATATGAACATTATTTTCAGGTTCTGTAGGCATACC
>CAZEWS010000351.1:0-318 GCA_964515985.1 uncultured Rikenellaceae bacterium
AAGTAAATTCCTTAAAATTATTTCCTCATTTGAGATAATCTTATAGCAAAAGCAGATTCTCTTTAAAACTTTTCCGATCTATTTGGAATAGACTTTTATCATCATGAAAAAGTTTCTGTTAGCATTTCTTATTCATATAATCTTTTTCCACAATAATCCTTCTCCTATACTGGCTCAATCGTTAATTGATAGTTTAAAAAGTGAATTATATAGAGCAAAGGAAGATACAAACAAGGTCTGGCTTTATAAAGTATTAAGTATTGAAATGGCCAAAACAGATGTTGATACGGCAATTAAATATGGGAAACAAGGATTGGA
>CAZEWS010000351.1:403-3743 GCA_964515985.1 uncultured Rikenellaceae bacterium
TATTGCGATCCTTAACGTATCTTTTAATTCTTCATATATTTCATGGCTTCGACTCTTAATAATATTGGCAATATATTTGATGATTTAGGAGAGTTTAGGGATGCACTTGAGCATTACGATCGAAGCCTTGAAATATATGAAGAATTAAAAGATACGTTAAGGATCGCAATAGTTACTTTAAATATCGGAACTGTATATCATAGACAGAAGAAATATGGCGAGGCCCTTATAAATTATCAAAAAAGTCTAGAGATTTTTCAGGTAACGAATGATTTACGAAGGATCACCACTATCCACCTGAACCATGGGGATATATCTATGCAACAAGGTAATTTAGAAGAGGCAAAAGATCTGTTTTTCAATAGCCTTGAAATAAGTAAAAAAATAACTGACAAAGAAAGGGTCATTAAAGCTTACAATTCCATAGGAAGTGTATTTATTGAAATGCAAGAATACGACAGCGCAAACTTTTATTTACACCAAGCTTTCAAAATGGCTGGGGAAGTTGGTTTGCCAAGGCGGCAGAGTGATGCGGCTAAATCGCTAAGTCAGTCATACAGGCAGTTAAATTTACCTATTGAAGCTTTGTACTACAATGATCTTTACACGGAAATAAATGATAGCTTGAGAAGAAATAAGATGGCAAAAATACTTGCTGTCAGACAAGTTGAAATTGAGATGGTTAAAGAACGGGAAATAAGTTTTTTAAAACTAAAACGTGAAAAGCTTATCCGTTACTTTTCTATGATTGCTTTTGGATTAGCTTTAGTTCTGGCATTTGTGATATTCCGGAATT
Source organism: uncultured Rikenellaceae bacterium (assembly GCA_964515985.1). Taxonomy (GTDB): domain Bacteria; phylum Bacteroidota; class Bacteroidia; order Bacteroidales; family VadinHA17; genus CAZEWS01. Next base: position 1,200 of record CAZEWS010000351.1, read on the forward strand.
ACAGGATAAAAAATAAAGCCAACAAATTACTCGCCGAAATGGATCAGTTGAAATCAAGGCTTTTTTACAATATTTCCCATGAATTTCGTACTCCTCTTACCTTAATTCTTGGACCTATTGAGGAAATGCTTTCGAAAACAGAAAAAAAACCAACCAGGAGGAAAGCAGTTAAAATGATGCAGCGTAATGCCAACCGGTTACTGAACCTGGTGAACCAAATGCTTGATCTGTCAAAACTGGATGCGGGAAGTCTTAAATTAGAACTGGTCGAAAAAGATATTGTTAAATTTTTACGTGTTAGTATCCTCTCTTTCGCCTCCCTGGCTGAGAAAAAAAAGATAAATTTCATTCATAAGCTCCTGGATGAGAAACTTACTACTTGGTATGATCCGGATAAGCTTGAGAAGATACTGAATAACCTGCTTTCAAATGCCTTCAAATTTACTCCCGAGGGAGGGGAGGTGAAATGTGAGGTTAAATTACCTGATCCCGGGAAAAATCTTGTTGAAATATTGGTTCAGGATACAGGTAAAGGAATTCCTGCCGATCAGTTGGATAAGGTTTTTAATCGTTTTCACCAGGTGGAAGGATCGCATGAACCGGAAAGTACAGGTACCGGCATAGGTCTTTCCCTTACGAAGGAATTGGTTAACCTTCTTCACGGTGGTATTAAGGTAGAAAGTGAATTGGGAAAGGGTACGACATTTATTGTACAGATACCTGTTGGTAAAGAACATTTGAAGGAATCGGAATATACTATTGAAAAGAGAGAGAAAATCCCTAAACCTGCAATACAAGCAGATTTAGAAGTTGTAACGGAAGAGGAAGAGTGTCCTGAAGGCCTATACGAGGGAACAAAGCCTGAAGAAGAATTCCCCCTGGTTCTTACTGTTGAAGATCATGCAGATATCCGGGTTCATATCAGGGAACACCTGGAAGATAGTTTCCGCATCATGGAAGCAGAAGATGGTGTTGCAGGTCTTGCTAAAGCCATCGAAAATATCCCCGATTTGATCATTACCGACCTGATGATGCCCAAAATGGATGGGGTTGAAATGTGTAAAAAATTGAAGACCGATGAAAGGACCAGTCATATCCCGGTGATCATGCTTACGGCTAAAGCCAGTGTAGAAGACAGGTTAGAGGGTCTGGAAACCGGTGCAGATGCCTACCTTACCAAACCCTTTAATATTAAAGAACTTAAGATCAGGGTTAAGAAATTGATTGAACAGCGGAAAAAATTACGGGAACGGTTTAGCCGTGAAATTACTCTTGAGCCAAAAGATATTGCTATTACATCTGCTGATGAAAGATTTCTGAACAGGGCCATTGAAGTGATTGAGGAACACATGGGTGATTCGGAGTTTGAGGTACGGAAATTTCAGGACGAAATAGGCATGAGCAGAATGCAGCTTTTCCGCAAATTAAAAGCCCTTACAGATCAAACACCCAGTGAATTCATACGTACATTACGCCTGAAACGTGCAGCAAAGTTGATTGAACAAAAATTCGGGAATATTGCACAAATTACCTATGAAGTGGGATTTAATAACCTTTCTTATTTTGCGAAGTGCTTTAAAGAATTGTATGGAGTTTTACCTTCGGAGTATAGGAAGCAAGCTTAAAGCTGCATGCTGAATGTTAAAAGTTAATAGTTAATGGTTGAGGGAGCATGGTGCGTAGAGCGGAGTGCTGAGAGTTGAGAGAACAAAATGTCTCACTAGCAGGAATATTGTGATTGTGGCAATGTGGGAGCGAGTAAACCAGGAACCAGTCTTCAGTCTCCAGCCTCCAGTCTCCAATGACCACCGAATGACTATTGTATGACTATGAATGACAGCGAGCGTCAGCGGGCAAATGACTACCTAATGACTGTTTCCAAAACCCACCTTACCATAAAAATTTCTTCCAAACCATATATTTATCTGCCAATTTCCACCTCCTGCACCCCAAATGCAACATTTCTGTTAAACACTGGGATATATCTATTAGATTTTGGCCCTTCTCATGTCGTAACTTTACATTGGAATTCAAAGGATTGAAGAATTCCGTAAAATAAAAAAACTAAAAATAGGAGGACCAAAAAATGAAATCACTGGTAATTGAAAAAAACGGGTTTCCCAAACCATTGGGATTAGCATTTATTCTGACTGTTCTGGGTATTTTTTGCTTCATACTTTTTCTATCTGGATTTTCTTTACCGAATAACATTTACAAAACAGTAAATAAGAAAACTAAAAAATCTGAATATTCAGGTAACCGGAAAATGGAATCCGGTGAGGAGCAGAATGGTTCAGTTGTTACTGAAGAGGAAGCAGAACAGAATGAAGAAACCAAAGAGAATAAATTTAGTGAAGCTAACTTTAGTGCCGCATTGGATTTTATTCTCAAAGAGGCAGTAGAGGAGAAGATCCTCATCGAAAAATGGATGTATGATGAATCTTTTTGGCCTTCTTCCAGGAAAGCAAAGGTTAATAAAAATGAGATCCTGAAAGGGGAAGAAGCAAAGACCGAGAGTAAAGAATTTGATTACGATGCGCATGT
>CAZEWS010000352.1:0-1842 GCA_964515985.1 uncultured Rikenellaceae bacterium
ACATGATGTAAGTCTCCTTCAGGGATCATAACTTTTTTGTCCGCATTGTTCTTGCTCCCGAACCCGATAACTAAAAGAAAAATACAAAACGTTCTTTGATATAACACAAAAAAATAAAACGGCAATTTGTTCGTAATGCAAAAATTATGTCTGAAAATTACCTGAACTATGGTAATGATATAATAATTGTGCTATTAATCCATCATTTGCCTTCCTTTCAGATATTTCCAAAGTCTGATTTCGGATTGAGTGATGTTATTTCTTAACTGGCGGGCAAGTTCCTTTAATTTAGGGTTATAGTATATTTTCATGGTTAATGGATTTTTATACACACTCCTTAGTCTCCTCTTTTTAGAGGGGAGATTTTTTCAGCAAAATTGCCTGCTTTTAGCCAAACAATTGAAAAAGAAATGATTTTTGTATCTTTGAATTAAATGAAAACCAAAAAAGACATATTAGAATTTTTATCTCAAAATAGGAATTATTTTAAGAATAGATTTCATATTGTAAAAATTGGTCTTTTTGGTTCATTTGCCAGGAATGAGCAACATCCCTATAGTGACATTGACTTGGTCGTAGAGTTTGAGGAAAACACTCCTAACCTTTACAGTCTGAAACGAGAAATCAAGGAATTCATAAAAAAAGAACTTGGTCTGGATGTCGATTTAGCCCGTGAAAAATACATTAAACCCAGATACAAAAAATCTATCCTAAAAGAAACCCAATATGTTGAGTAAAGATCAACATTGTTTAGATTCAATTCTTGAATCAATTAAGAAAATTCAAATATATACCTCAAAGTTTGAGAATCCCGATCAATTTAATGATAACCATCTTGCCTTTGATGCTGTTATGATGAATTTTGTGATCATTGGTGAAATGATCTCTAAAATTAGTGAAGATCTGCAAAATCTCCACCCGGAAATAGAGTGGATTAAAATAAAGGAATTCCGAAATCTGGTTGCTCATGACTATTTTGGAATTGATGCAGAGGAGGTTTGGCAAATAATTAATAATGACCTTCCTGTTTTACAAAAACAGGCAATAGCAATTTTACGCAAATCATAAGCAGGCAACATTGCATAACAGATGGTTTAGTTAATAAGGGATTCAGTGGTTTACGAAGCAAATCACCCGCATCAAATTCGGTACATATTGACAGGTTGATAATCCCGCAATCCATTACTAACCATACCATAAAACGTTAACCCGGTTATGCAAGCAGGGTAAAATTTAATTAATTAAAGACTGGATTCTATCCCAAAATTTTCTTCTATATAATATTACCTTTTTCTCTCTCACCTTAAATGAAAGTTTGTAATAAGTTATATTGCATATACTGAGTGGCTCCCCTCTATCAAGAGGGGTTGTCCCAAAGGTGCCATAGGCATGCCTTTGGCAGATCCCTATGGGAGGGGTGTGTCGTTTTTCAAAATCCTAAATACAATTCTATTATCTGATATATGGCACTGTAAACTCATACTTACCCGAAGGTACTACATAAACAGCTTCACTATTTACGAAATCAAGAAATTGAATGCTTTTTGATTTCTTGATGGGTTTGTTGCTTTCCATTACCAAATCGGGGTCTTTAGCAGGAATATAAACTTTTGCAGTTGTATTTACCGGTATACTGATATTCAATTTGAACCGACCGTTTTCTGTTTTCCATTCACTTTCGATTTTCCCATGAATGGAGTTATATTCTCCTTTTGCCCACTCAAGGGATCCTCCGGGTTGGGGATGTATAATAAATTTCTTAAATCCGGGAAATTCATCATCGGGGTTAATCCCCAGAATGGTTTTTACCATCCATTCAACAACCGAACCAAAGGAATAATG
>CAZEWS010000352.1:1852-3694 GCA_964515985.1 uncultured Rikenellaceae bacterium
ACCCCTGCCTTTAACATAGGCGTCCCACCGTTCCCAGATGGTGGTTGCACCCTGGTCGATGGAATAGAGCCATGAGGGGAACCTGTGACTTTCGACCAATTGATATGCAATATCGTTATATCCCAACCGGGTTAATTCCAGCATCAGGCGGTATGTTGACTGAAAGCCGGTTGATATTCGTAAATCATATTCATGAACGGCATCAGCCATCCATTTCGCTGCTTTTTTTCGCAACTTTTCCGGTAAAAGGTCAAAATTCAAGGCAAGCGCATATCCTGCCTGGGTTTTTCCTTTAATTTGCCCTGTGGAGTCGACAAAGTTCTTGTTAAAAACCGACCATATATCGTCTGCCAGTTTGGAATATTTTCGGGCATCTTCTTCATTACCAATTATTTCTGCTATGTTTGCCAAGATCCGGGTTGAATGTGCGAAAAACATGGTTGCATGTATTTCGTCAGGAACTTCTCCCCCGGTTTTTGGATAATCGTCAGAAATGATGGTATTACCATTGAGCCAGTCGCCGTAATTATTTCCCACGCTTTGGGTCCAGATCAGATCGGGGTTTGTTTTATGAACATGGTCGATGAATCGTTTTGCCGATGAATAATGTTTTTCCAGAATCCGTTCATCAGCGTAGTTCTGGTATAAACGCCAGGGGACGATTACTCCGGCATCAGCCCATCCCGGTGAATTCAGGTGTTCACGTTCACTATTCGGATAAGGGCAAAAATCGGCATAACGCCCGTCTTGCTGCTGGGCATCCCTGATATCCTGGATCCATTTCGAAAAGAAAGCTGCCATATTCATATTAAAAATAGCGGTTTGGGAAAATACCTGGGCATCGCCCATCCACCCCATTCTTTCATCGCGCTGGGGGCAATCGGTTGGAGTGCTGTGCATGTTACCACGTTGTGACCAGAGAGTGTTTTTCCATATTTGATTCAGATTAGAATTTGAGCACTCGAATTTCCCTGTCAGATCAGCATTTGAAGCTACAACCATACCCGTAAGCATTTCAGGTGTGGGCTTTTTGCTCAGTCCTGTTACTTCCACATACCGGAATCCGTGGTATGTAAAGCGTGGCTCAAATGTATTCTCACCTTTTCCATTCGTTAAAAAAATATCTTCCTGTTTTGCCATGCGCAAATTTTCAACATAGATCCCTCCATCCATTGTAAGCATTTCCCCATGCCTTAGTCTGATCTTCGTCACTTCAGGTTCATTAACCATTAATCTGCACCAACCTACCATGTTTTGTCCCATATCAAAAATGTAGGTTCCGGTTTCAGGCTCGGTAACAGCAATAGGTTTGAGTTCCTTTACTATTCGTATCGGTTCATTCATTTGCGCAACCAGTTCAGCTTCTGTTGCCGGGAATTCAGAGGCATTTTCCCATTTAGAATCATCAAATTCAGGCATATCCCAACCCATTATTTCTTTACGCGTGTCATATACTTCACCCAAAAACATGTCGGCGCTGCGTACGGGACCATCATTCCATATCTGCCATGTTTCATCTGTAATAACTGTATCTGTCTGATCATCCGTTGTAACAATTTCCAACTGGACCAGTAACTTCCGGTCAAGACTTCCATAATTCTCACCACGGCTTGGTGTTTTGCTTCCCCATTGGGCAAAGAATCCCATATACCAACCATCGGCAAGTGTAGCCCCGATAACATTTTCCCCCTGGTTAAGAAAACCGGTAACATCAAAGGTTTGGTATTGGATACTTTTATTATAATCGGTCCATTCGGAAAAACATATTAAAATCGAACAACGCGGTAATCCTCCTATTCCTCCATCTCCCCTTCTGAAAAAATCGTTCACCATAAAAAAGCA
>CAZEWS010000353.1:0-3679 GCA_964515985.1 uncultured Rikenellaceae bacterium
AAGAGAATAATATATATTATTTATGTAAAAATGATAACAAGGGTATGAGTTAGGGAGAAAAACAGGTAATGGCATTGGCTGGATAGAGGGGAAATAGAGGCTTAGGGTTGCTCCTGTGCGTCCCTGACGGTATTATTTTGTATTGGTTCGGGTTTAACCTCTGAAATGGCAAGTTTGAGGGCAGTTTCGCACGGGGGACAGAGGAAAAGCTGCCTTATATGCATAATTTCGGTCGCTTTACCGCAAGCCTGACAGAGACGAAAATCCTGGGGGCGGTCCGGAATATAAGATGTGGTATTATCGGAGTCGGTTGTGGTTGGTTTTTGGAGCAAGGTATTTTTATAGTTTTGAATCCATTGTTTAAGGACCTCGACAGTAGCGCCTTCATTTTCGCAGTAGTTTTGGAATCTGCGTCTTTCGGATTTGTCCTTAACTTTCATGAGTTCTCTTGCTTGGGAAAAAGAGACCCTTTCTTCACGGACCGCTCTGATGAGGTCCTCGTCCTGGGAAACAAGACTAATATGCTGGGAAACATAAGCGACTGATTTTCCGACAATGGATGAAATTGCATCTTCGGTCATAGAAAAATTGTCACGGAGCATAACGAAAGTGTTTCCCTGGTCGATGTGATCAAGTGGAACCCTTTTAATATTTTCATGGATTTTTATAATTTCAGCATACTTATCATTAAGCGCTAGTATCATACAAGGTGCAGCCTTCAAACCGGCAATTTTTGCGCATCGATACCGGACACAGCCGGCAACGATCTCAAAATCATCCTCTTTAGGTCTGACAAGCAAGGGTTCAAGGATTCCGTGTTCTTTGATACTTTCGGTTATTTCCGTAATATAATTATCGGGAATTTGTTTATGGGCTTCAAACTGAGGAATGATTAAATTGGATAGATTTATATGAGTAATTTTTGACATTTAAACCTCCTGTTATTTTCTGCAATTAATACATTTTGTGAACTTAGGTTCATATTCTTCATAGGCAAAAGAGGTACCGCAAACAGAGCATTCCTGAAAAAAGACTCTTAAGCCCTTGGTGTTGTCGATGGACTCCTGATCCATCCATTTCTCCCGGATGGCGGTTATAAGAAAGCCGGTTGGATTTTTCATGTTAAAATTTCTTTCTTTAATCCAACTGGCATAAGAAAATATATTTGATAATTCGAATGAAACAAATAATTTTTTGTGGTTTTTGATATTGAGCTCATTTAATAGATTTTTGGTTTCAGTTTTTTGTTTAGAGGAATCGTGAACATCAACAATTGGCAGTGTAGATTTTGAGTGCAGGGATGAGAGTGTTGTTGTTGTTTTTATTAATTTCTTGTTTTTATTAATTAGTAGTGTGCGGTTATCCGAATTGGGATTAACCGAATTGCGATAATGTAATTTCGGTGAAGATTTATATTTTAAAGGAATTGGAAATTGGGGAATTTCATAAACTGAATAATAATAATGACCGTATTGACCGTTTTGATCTCGGAGCTGCGTCTTGGAAATATAACCGTAATTAAGTAATTCTTTGAAAGCGGAAGTTACTGAACGCTGACCGTCTGTTTTTGAAGAGATTAGGTTCTTGTAGGATATAAACCAATTATCGGGTTTTGATAAAAGGTATGCCAAAAGACCGGTTGCTTTAAAACTGAGTTTCGGGTCGTTAAGACCCGCTTTATTCATTAAAAGATATGGATGTTTTTTGTTTTTGATGACTCTAACTATTGGCATAATAACCTCATTAAAATTAAGAAGTATTATAAAAAGGTTTGCCGGTTGTGTCAAGGATAAACCTATTAGGAATGGCGATAGTAGAGCCACAGTGAACACAGGTACAGAGACATAAGAACAGGTCTTCAAAATAAGTCTCCTGGGGACCTAAATAATAAACGATTTTATGAATGCAGTCCGACATATTAAGAACCGATTATATTGTTCATAATTAAATCAACGGCTAATCTCGAGTCCTCCGTGTTAACGTGAGTATAAATCTGAGTTGTCTGAATGGATGAATGACCGAGAAGCTCCTGTATGACCCTGATGTTCGTGTGTTTCAAAAGGCGGGTTGCAAAGGTATGCCTTAAGTCGTGGGGAGTGATAGCTCTTCCAATGGACCCGATGGAACATTCTTTGACGATTCGTTGAAAATCGCGATTTGAAAGAGGACGGTGATTGTTTCTTGAGACAAAAAGAAAGCTATTGGGATTTGTAGGTTCAGAGCGTCCTTCTTTGAAGGCAAGATAATCATAAAGGATTTTGCGAGTTTCTTGATTCATTGGAATTTCCCTTTTTTTTCCGTTCTTGCCGATAAGTCCTCGATATAGAGACCGACAATTTCACTAACTCTAAGACCTGTCATCAGGGCAAGGAGAATCATGGTGTAATCGCGGATGCTCCTGGGATGAGTAAAAGAAAGAAGTTTATTAATTTCGGTTTCGCTGATTGTTTTTATCATGATTGTTCTCCAATATTTCAAGTTTTTGTGAATGGTATGGTTTGGATAAATAAAAAGAGGTGGAGCATCCATAACACAGATATTGACAATATCCGCGTCTTAACAAGACTAAATTGCAAGTGGGACATTTTAATTCATTGATTGTTTCAATCATTGTTCACCTCAATAAATGTTTAAAGGATTTCCTGCAAGAGCGACAAAGGTATGAAGGTCTTGCAAGTTGGTAACCGGTAGATTTTAAAGAAACAGATTTTAAATTTGATGCGGAGTTACAAAAAGAACAACGATGTACCGGTTTAGGGGGCTTCGGTTTGTGAGTGATAAGTTTCCGCCAGTTAAAAAAAGGGTACATAATTTACCTGTTATTTTTTGATGAGCTCTGTAATTTTAAGTTCCGGCAACTGTTGGCATGAATGACAAAGAAGAGAGAATTTGTGAATGGTTTGACCTGGTAATAAGGCAAGAACATTTTTAACGCCTAACCTTGATGAGCAGAGGACACAGGATGAGCCGAAAGAGGGAAACTGTGCTAAAAAATTTGGAATGGATAATTGATTTGGAGTTTTATTTTTCATCTTGGATTCTTTTTATTATGCCAGAGTTTTGGTTGTAATTTTGAAAGTAGGTCTGCCATGGAACAGTACTCGATACATTCATGGTCCGGACATGGATCGGCAGTATGAATGAAAGTTAAAACTTTTAAAAATGAAGACTGAGCCAAATTAATTAATTTTATCAATAAAAGGTACCTTGGATTAAATTGTGAAATTGGACTGGACAGAATATAACAAATAGCGAAATGAAAGTCAAGTGTTATTTCGTATTTTAATAAATGAGTGATGTCGTAAAAGCAAAATATCGATTTTGGATCAGTGGGAAAAGATGTCGCAGAAGGTACAAAATGCGACACTGCCGGCAGAATTGAGGCCTGAAGAGTGCATTAAAAAACGACACAATTGCAGGGGTACTTTTTAGATCTAAACTCTTTTAAAAAGTTATTGTGATAAAAACAATGGGTTTAAGTCAATTCCGATATCTTCCGGAAGCAGCTCTGCAGCAAGATGAAAAGCGAAGCTGCAAATGACCACTCTTAGGGAGCGGATACGGCCGCCGACAACTTCGCCCGGGTTTGAGTAAGGATTACCACTAAAAGAAGGGCGCTCGACCCTTGGCGAAGGCGGAGGCGGGCGAGGAGCGACCTCTTCCAGAGACTACATAGATG
>CAZEWS010000354.1:0-3076 GCA_964515985.1 uncultured Rikenellaceae bacterium
GAACATAGCTTCGCAAATTGATTAAAAAAGGGAATTAAGAACAGAACTTTGTAAACTAATTGAAAAACAGTAGATATGAAAGTTCAAAGGTCAAAGCTCAAAATCCAAAATAAATCCCAACTTTAAAATCCAAAAAACTAAACATGGCAGAAAGGAAAAAACCCTATGATTAACAAGTCAACTGGTGGAAAAAGAAGTTAATCCTGCTTTTCAAAGCAATAGTTTTGAACTTGGGATTTGGGGTTTGGAATTTATTTTGAACTTGGGATTTTGAACTTTGGATTTTTTTAATCTCTACGGAATCACCCATATGATAAGGGAAATTTTTGAACTTAGCCCCGATGGCTATCGGGGCGATCTCATGAACTTGCCCTGTGAAATACTGCTACGCAGTAAAGTCTTCGACTTTATTTCACAGGGCGGGTGAGTAAATTCCGATACTATAAATTATCTGAAAGCAACTAAGATGGAAATTGGATTATTACTGAATTTTGGCAAGAAAGCAGAATTTAAAAGAAAGATATTTACGAATGACAGGAAATGAAGTTTATTATGTAAATATTTAAAATACGTGAAAATCAGCGTTATCCGTGTCATCCGTGTTCTATTCTTATTTATATTGCGGTCCGACGGGTTAAAAGATGCATCAAAAAGTATCACTAAGCTCTTCCATATCAGGGCTTATGGTCTGGCGTTTTGGATCAATAATTCTGCCGAAACGATAACTGACGAAAATAGCGAAAAAAAACTGTTTGTTATCTTCCGAAGCCATGATAGGGATTTTTTTTGTAAAGGCGTCGAAGGTTACACCTACCTCAAGAGCATGGATCACCCGGTCGATTTTACTATATTCAAAATTCAATCCGAGCTTCACATATGCGCCGGGGACAAATTTGATTTCATCGAAGCCTTTAAAAAAAGAAGCACGACCATAAATAGGACAATGCAGAATGGCTTCACTGAATTTTTCAATCTTGATTTCGTATATATTATCGGCAAGAGGATAAAGCACTTCGTAGTAAATGGGTTTGTAAAATCCCAGGGATGGTCCGGCAGAACCAAAGTAACGAATAGCAATCCCTCCAAGGTCGATTTTCTTAAACACTTCCCTCTGATGGCCCATACCCGCCCTCAGATTCATGAATAGATTCAGTTTTCCAAAAACAAATCCACGGTTATTATAAGGATTGGTCGTTTTAATTTCTTTGGGATGTTTAATATGGGTGAAATCAACTTCGTATAATCTTTTGTTCAGGTAGTTGATACGCTTGCCATACCGTAAACTAAGACCCCAGCCGGTTGAATTTAAAAGCAATCCGACTGACTGCTCGTTTCGGAAAAAGATTTTTTGTTGATCATCTAATTCTCCCTGGGCAAATCCTGTGGATGAAAAAAGTATAAGGAAAGGGAATAAAAGAATTAACTTCTTCATTTTTCCGGGAAAAGAAAAAAAATCAAGCAAACTTGGCAAAGATATATTTGCGTAAGAAAAAAAGCAAAGGCAACCGGTGAGATACGATTCCGTTTTTACCTATACATTGTCTTCAACCTGTTCTGTGTCAGCCTGGCTATAAGCCGGGCAAAGTTCCCGATGACAGGAGCTTAATGCAGTCCCCAGTATCATACAGAACGCAAACAGTATTAATAATCTCTTCATTGTATTTGAATATTTATTATCTACTTCAGTACCTAAACTAGAAATAGCAAATTTATGTTTTTTAATATAAAAATCAAATAAAAACAGAAATTTCTGTTAAAAATTATTAAGAATCAGTTTAAATAACGTAGCTTTTCCTATAATATTTTATAAAGGTAAAAAAAAAGGCAGCCTATTATGATACAGATTCTTTTCATCTAACGTTTTATTTATACTATTCAAAAAGCATACCTTAATTATAAGCAAATAATTCTGTAAGTATAAGCGACTGGATATCACATCTAACACGTTGAAATAATCCATTTTGGCTCATTCTTTAACATTATTTTTATAAGCATAGTGAAGATTGTGTAGATAATAAAAAATAGAAATAATGAATATAAAATGTTGAATGTAGAATTTTATTTATTTATTCTATATTCATAATTGAATATTCTAAATTCTTAATCCAATTCCGGTATACGCCCCGGGGTCCAGGGAGCGCCTATCTTTTCCATTTCAGATTCCAGATTTTTAATATCCACCTCGCTGATCTTTTTCAGTTTTTCCAGGACAGGCGGTAGTTCTTCCTTGAGGATATGGTATGTATCTTTTTCCGTCTGTGTAATTTCAGTGGTTGAATTGTAGTGTGTGCGCGTGAGGTAATTCAACCTCCTGTTCAAAGGCATAGGTTGCGGAGGAACTTCTTCCCAACTTGCTTTGGCTGGAAAACCGTTAAAGATAAAGTTAATCCCATCGAGTTCTTTTCTGAGCGCTTTTGCCTTTTTTATCATTTCCGGAGTAGCTTTTGGTGTGAGGTGTAAAGTTTGAACGATCTTTTCAATTTTTTCTGAAAGTTCACTATTTAACCTTATGGCTCCCTGCATGGTTCTGGCAAGTACACCTACTTCTTTCAGGAATTCAATCATTGCCTTCCTGTCAACAGCAGGCAGTGTGGTATTTGCCAGGGCTACAACCTTAAAATCGGTAGGTGGAACCAGTTCAGTAATTTCGCCATCCACCGATTTGGCTAGTGCCACCTTATATGTTCCTGACGCAGCCAGAATACCATCCCGTCCCTTAGCCAGGGGATCAAACTTGTTATTTCTCAGATTTACAGGAACTGGTGAAGGATACCTTAGATTCCAGGTAAAACGGTTTATTCCCTTCGAAGGTTTGGTGGTCAGTTTCCTGAGGAGATTGTCGTTTTCGTCATATATGGTAAAAATCAAATGAGGTGTTTCTTCCTTGTCTTCTTCCCGCAGCTCGTTCCAGGTCAGCACCTTGATCTTTTCGCCTTTCTCAAATTGTTTCTTTTCTTTCTCCTTTCTTTGTTGCTTTTTGGTTTTAATACCTTCTTTAAGGTAATAAGTGAATGTAGCTCCGTATGGAGGATTCTTTGCAGCAAAATAGGATGAACCCTGGCTGCCTTTACCACGG
>CAZEWS010000354.1:3214-3655 GCA_964515985.1 uncultured Rikenellaceae bacterium
AGGCCAAACGTAGCAACAGCAAGGTCGTTTTCCCTTCGCTGGATGGTCAGATCGCGAACGGCAACACTTGGAATTCCTGATTTTAGCTGTACCCATTCCTTACCTCCATCGATGGAGAAAAAGGCGCCGAATTCCGTACCTGCAAACAACAGGTCGGGATTAACAAAGTCCTGCTCAATGGTGTGAACGGTACCGTTTTTGGGGAGGTTATTACTAATGGATACCCAGGTATTTCCTTTATCGGTGCTTTTCAGAATATATGGCTTAAAGTCATCCCTTTTACGGTTATCAAATGAGGCAAAAACAATATTCTCCTCGAATTTCGACGGGCATATGTCGCTTACGTAAGTATATTCAGGCACACCAGGGAAGCTGCTGATCTTTTGCCATGATCCCCCCAGCATTTTCAGTAACCTGGATTAATCCGTCATCCGTGCCCAC
>CAZEWS010000355.1:0-2209 GCA_964515985.1 uncultured Rikenellaceae bacterium
TAATGTAACATCCCGCAAAGCGGTTTTTTTTCAGGCTTGTCCTGAAAAAACGTAGTTCCTTAATTAACTTCTCTGTTAGATGAGGTTTTGTCTTCCTTAATTGTTGTTCTTTTTTTTCAAGCCGGCTAATCTCCCCACTTGTTTTCTCCTCCTTTAATAGCTGATTCTTATCAATTTTCTCCTTATAGGTTTCAAGCTGGCGGCGAGCTTTACGGGTCCGTTCCTTCTCAGCATTTGTTTCTTTAATGATCCGGATAGTATTTTCAATTTTCTTATTTACCTCTGCCAGGAGCTCCTTTGCTTCCTCGTTTGCTTTACCGATAATTTCATTCCTGAACTTTTTAATATCATTCAGCTCTTTTATATATCGTTCAATAAGTTCTTCCAGCTTTTTCTCCGATTTTTTGATATGGCTTCTTTTGTTTTCCCAATATCGTTTATCCCTTGCTATGTCCTTTAAATGCCTATCGAAATTGACAGGCCCCTCTCCTACTTTTCCGGTTGCCTCTTTGAGGATTTCTTCAGGTAACCCTATTTTCCGCGCAATTTCGAACGCAAAAGAACTTCCCGGTTTACCTATTTCCAGCCTGAATAATGGTTCCATCCGGTGACTGTCAAATAGCATTGCGCCATTCTCAATACCATCGATAGATGAAGCATAATGTTTCAGGTTTGTATAATGAGTTGTAAGAACGCCAAAGGTTCCCTTTTCATTTAGCTCGCCCAGGATTGATTCTGCAATGGCGCCACCCAATGTCGGTTCGGTACCCGTGCCAAATTCATCGATCAGAATGAGGGTATTTTGATCGGCATTCCGGATAAAAAACTTCATGTTGAGTAGATGAGAGCTGTAGGTGCTAAGATCGTTTTCAATAGATTGTTCATCCCCGATATCAATATAAATGTTGTTAAAAATGCCCATGCGGGAATTTTCCATTAACGGAACAAGCATTCCGCATTGGATCATGTATTGCAATAATCCAACCGTTTGAAGGCATACCGATTTCCCTCCGGCATTCGGACCTGAGATCAGCAGGATCCGTGTATTCTCATTCAGGTATATATCTAAAGGAACAACTTTCTTTTTTTCTTTCTGGTTAGCCAGGTACAAAAGAGGATGATTAGCCTTTTTCCAGTCTAAACAGGGTTCCGGCTGTATTTCGGGTTTTACCGCATTGATTTTTTGGGCAAGTAAAGCTTTGGCACGAATAAAATCGACTATTCCGAGGAAATTATACGAATACAATAAATCATCGAGGTAAGGCCTGATCGAGTCTGAAAATCGGGTCAGGATTTTTATGATCTCTCTCTTTTCAGCATATTCAAGTTCCTTGATTTCATTATTCATCTCAACGATCTCCTCCGGTTCAATGTAGGCGGTTTTACCGGTTGCTGACTCATCATTGATCAGACCCTTTATTTTTCTTTTAAAATTGGCACTTACAGGTATAACCGACCGGCCGTTTCTGACTGCCAGACTCAGATCCTTTTCCACCCAACCTTCCGATTGAACCTTTTTAAGAATGGCGTTCATTCTCTTTGAGACAGCATTTTGCTTGTCAGCAAGGTTTTTTCGGATATTTGACAACTCCGCAGAAGCTTTATCCTTTATACTCCCTTGTTTGCTGAGTATTGAGTTAATGGAATCAATAACATAGGGATATACTTTTACATCCCGGCATAAATCCGTCAGAAACGGAAATTCATCCTTTCCTGCTTTTTTAAAAAAATTCAGAATGGCACGGATAGTATCCAGTGACCTTCGTAGATTGACCAATTCTGCAACTTCAAGGTAGGTGCCTTCGACCCTTATTTTTTTAAGAAAGGGCGTAACATTCGGAAAATAATCAGCAGGGAAAGGTTCCGGATTTTGAAGGATCTTAAGGAATTCAGCCGTTTGGCTAACCAGGGTATTAATACGATCGAAAGAATTCAGAAATGACATTTGTTCTGCCTTCTGCCTGCCTGATTCACTCAGGCATCCTTTGATAATCATTCCCCTGATTTTATCAAAGCCGACTTTCTTGTCGAAGTTTTTTGGATAGATCACTATGAAACGGATTGATGTGGTTTTCCTTAACAAAAGTAGTAAAAGTAAAATTAATCCCGATAGGCAGGCACTACTGCGAAGCAGCATTTACTCAGTGAAACCCGGCGAAGCCGGAATGCTTACGGTATTATTTCACGGGTGTTTCACAGGGCCTGCCTG
>CAZEWS010000355.1:2219-3090 GCA_964515985.1 uncultured Rikenellaceae bacterium
CGGATTTTGTTACTGACAAAAATAGTAAAAGAAAATTTAACCCCGACAGGGTTATTCACTCCCACAATCCTTCGCTCAAAGCTGCTCATGAGACATTCCGTTCACCCGCCCTGTGAAACACCGGTGAAATAATCCCGTCCGCCAGCTGGCGGACGGGATTCCGGCGAAGCCGGATTTCACGGTGTAAATAGTGGCGGAGCCCTGCCCGAATAAGTCAGGCGGGCACTGCTGCGAAGCAGCATTTCACAGGGCCTGCCCGGCTTGCTCGACGGGACGGGGCACGAGTAGATTTGATTAAAAAAGAACCTTGTAGAGGTTCGATTATTGTAGATAACAGAACTAATATACAAATGTGCCGAAACTGCAAGAGTTGATCAAGAGTGATTCGCTGCTTTCGGCGCAATATTCCAACAGCCAAATTAGAAAGCAACAAAAAAAATGTCTAATAAATGTTCGATTTGATAATAAGTTGGTACCTTGAGTTCATTATTTTGTTATTTTCGGGATTACATAACCCTAATATTTATAACAACCAACTTTAATATCAATTACTATGAAACGCAGAACATTTTTCGAAAGATGCCTTGCCGGGGTAATTGCATTAACTGCCTTCCCTCTCTTTAGCAGGAGTAAAAAATCTGAACCACAAACTGAATTTCCCAAACGGATATTGGGAGAAACAGGAGAAAAGTTTTCCATTATCGGGTTTGGCGGTATATTGGTCAGCGGAGTTGAACAGGCAACTGCAAACAACATGGTTGCATCGGCTTTTGATAGAGGAATTAATTATTTTGATGTTGCTCCAACCTATGGGAATGCCGAGGAACACCTTGGACCTGCACTGAAACCATACAGGGATCAATGCTTTTTG
>CAZEWS010000355.1:3300-3641 GCA_964515985.1 uncultured Rikenellaceae bacterium
GATTTTCTGCTCATTCTGAGGAAGCAGCCCTGCTGGCTATGGAAAAATTCGACTTTGATACCATACTTTTTCCAATAAATTTTGTTTGCTGGAACCAGGGTAATTTCGGCCCCAAAGTGGTTGAAAAGGCAAAAGAGAAAAAAATGGGTATTCTGGCACTCAAGGCGCTTGCATTTACAAGAATTCCGGAGGGTACAAAAAAGCCCTATGACAGACTTTGGTATATACCTATTGAAGACGAAAAAGTGGCAAATCTTTCGGTACGGTTCACTCTTTCACAAGGAGTCACGGCTGCAATTCCACCGGGAGACCCTGGATTCTGGGACATTGCATTAGATACA
>CAZEWS010000356.1:0-3631 GCA_964515985.1 uncultured Rikenellaceae bacterium
ATTAAACTTCACTTCGGCAAACATTCTGCTTCCATTGGGTGGATTCTTTATTGTAGCCTTTATCGGATGGTCTTTTGGTAAGGAAGAAACCCGTAAGGAAGCTGGAAACGAAGGAGCGTTAAAAGCCAGATACCTTCCTGTTTATATGTTTATCGTGAAGTTTATTGCTCCTATTGCAATTGCTCTGGTCTTCCTGAATGGTCTGGGCATTGTTAAATTCTGATATGCTGATCAAAAAATTTCTTAAGGATTATTTTTCTTTCTCAAAAAGTGAAAGAAATGGCATTCTTGTTTTAATTTTCTTTATCTGCATCCTGCTGATCGTAAACGGTCTGTTGCCATATCTGCAGAAAAACAGGGTGGTTGATTTTTCGGAGTTTGAAAATGAAATTCAGGAATTTGAGAAACAATTGAAGATTGAAAAACAGGATGAAGATAATAACAATGATCAATGGTCAGGGAAAGATGCCAGGTCACACTCTCAGGAATTCTTTCCGTTTGATCCGAACCAAACCACCAGGAAAGATTGGGAAAGGCTGGGATTGACGGATAAACAAATTAATACAATTTTCAACTATTTAAATAGTGGTGGAAAATTTTATAAAAAGGAAGACCTGGCTAAGATTTACAATTTAAGCCGGGCACAATATGAAACGTTGGAGCCATATATCCGGGTTGAACCACCTGCTTCACATTCTCCGGCAATACCAGTAAATCAATTTAATCCGGAACCAAATGAACATTTTATTGAGATCAATTCAGCCGATACGGCTGATCTGATGAGTCTTTGGGGAGTAGGACCGGTTTTCGCAAGAAGAATTATTAAATACCGGGATCTTCTGGGAGGGTTTGTTTCAAAGGATCAGTTGCTTGAAGTTTACGGGTTTAAACAGGAGACTCTGAAAAGAATTTCCCCCGTTATTGATGTAGATTCTGTATTGATAATTAAAATTAACATTAATGAAGCAACCTATCGCGAGTTAATCAGGCATCCCTATTTGAATGAATATCAGGTGAGAGCCATTTTAAATTACAGAAAACTGAAGGGTCGTTATACCGAGGTTAAGGAACTAACAGAAAACAAACTTTTACCACAAGATACATTTCTTCGGGTCAGATCATATTTATGTGTTGAATAAAAAGAATAATTCTATTTTTTTTCTTAACTTTATAGAAGATCGGATTATTGAATAGTAATAGGTTTGTAACTAATCAGTATATTGGGAAGAAAAAGGGTAAATATTTTTTCATTTATTCTTTGGAAAAAAAAATCCAATTTATAAATTTGCGGCTCAAATAAAAATTAAATTATGATTAAAATACCGATAAAAGAAGGTGAAAACATTGACAGGGCCTTAAAAAAGTTCAAGCGAAAATTTGAAAAAACAGGTGTAATCCGGGAACTCAGAGAGAGACAAGCTTTTATGAAACCCTCAGTTCGAAGAAGGAATGAGATAAAAAAGGCTGTTTATATCCAACGGATACAGCAAGATGAAGATTAACATCAACCTATTTGTTGATCTTTCCAGTCATTCGTAAGTACAGTTAATCACTATTTTCCCAGGCAAATATGTTCTTATATATCAGGCAATTATGGATTTATTTTATAAATAAATGAAAATAAATTCATCGTTTTTCTTATTCACATCGTTAATAGAATATAGTAAACCTTAATCAAGAAGGCTTCTGATGAAGCACAAGGAATCCTTTCTCAAATATCTTACATTTGAAAAACGTTACTCTCCCCATACTGTACGTTCGTATGAAAACGACTTGAATCAGTTTTACAATTTCTGTATAAATACGCAAAGTGGACACAGTATTATTAAAGTTAATTTTAAAGATATCAGGGCATGGGTTGTGTTCTTAATGGAAAATAGAATTTCAGCACGAACTATTAATCGTAAAATATCAACCTTAAAAACATTTTTTAAATTCCTGATGCGTGAAGGGTTAATCGATTCTAACCCGGTCGATAAGGTTCTTACACTCAAGCAGGGAAAAAAACTTCCTCAGTTTATCGAACAGGCCCAGATGGATAAGCTACTTGATTTTTATCAATTCGGAGATGATTTTGAAGGCGTAAGAAACAGGTTAATTATTGAGATGTTATATGTAACCGGAATACGACGTGCTGAATTGATTAATTTGAAAGACATTGATATTGATATTTCCCGTCTTACCATAAAAGTGTTGGGCAAAAGGAACAAGGAAAGAATAATACCTATTACGAAAGAATTCAGAAAAAGTATTGAAGCATATCGTATCGTGAGAAATGATATAAAAACAGATACAATGAACTCTTGTTTTTTCCTCACAAAAAGCGGTAAGAAATTATATGAAAAATTGGTTTACAGGATCGTTAACAAACATCTTGAACTGATCACTACTCTGGAAAAAAAAAGCCCTCATATTTTAAGACACACCTTTGCTACTCATTTGCTAAACAGGGGGGCTGACTTAAACGCCATCAAGGAATTGCTTGGTCATTCCAGCCTGTCAGCGACAGAAATATACACACACAATACTTTTAAAAAGCTAAAACAAATATATAAACAGGCTCATCCAAGAGCATAATAAAAAGGAGATATTCAGATGAATATTCAAATTCATTCGGTTCGGTTTGATGCCGATAAAAAGTTACTCAATTTTATAAGTGGTAAGGTGAAGAAATTGCTTCAGTATAGTGATGATATTATTGGAGCTGAAGTATTTTTACGTTTGGATAAAGCACAAGATGCTGACAATAAGATTACTGAAATCAAGTTAGATATTCCCCGGAGTCCATTGTTTGCAAGGAAGCAGAACAAGACTTTTGAGGAGGCTACCAACCATGCCGTCGATGCTCTTAAGAAGCAAATAACCAAGCAGAAAGAAAAAATACGTGGTGTTTAAAATCCTAAAAATTATACAAAATATTTTTTGTGATATAAATAAAATATTCCTACATTTGCAAACCGATTTTCAGGAGTGTTCCTGAAATCCAGAGTTCTTTCAAATCGCCGATGTAGCTCAGTTGGTCAGAGCAGCTGATTTGTAATCAGCAGGTCGCGGGTTCGAATCCCTCCATCGGCTCATGTACGGACAGTAAGGCTAGAAAGTTGAATAATAATTTCAGGATTATTCCAAAAAATATTCAATAAAACTATAAGTTTCTGTAGGGGAGATACCAAAGTGGCCAACTGGGGCAGACTGTAAATCTGCTGGCGAATGCCTTCGTAGGTTCGAATCCTGCTCTCCCCACTCAATAGGTGGGTTGTAAAAAGCAGTCGGGAAGATTCTGGCTGTGGCTGGCAAAAACAGGCGGGAGTAGCTCAGTTGGTAGAGCATCAGCCTTCCAAGCTGAGGGTCGCGGATTCGAATTCCGTCTCCCGCTCTATTCTTTTCAAGCCGATGTAGCTCAGTGGGTAGAGCGCATCCTTGGTAAGGATGAGGTCACGGGTTCAAGTCCCGTCATTGGCTCAAGAATAAATGAACCGAACATGACAAAATTTAATATATTTTGACACACATTGGGATGTTTATATTTTTGTCATGTGAGCTACATGTGACCGTTGAAAATAAAATTATAAACACATGAAATATTTAATTATCTAATTTTATAAAATTATGGCTAAAGAAAAATTCAAAA
>CAZEWS010000357.1:0-3617 GCA_964515985.1 uncultured Rikenellaceae bacterium
ACGAGCAGGTGAGAGCGATGGATAGTGGGAGCGAGTAACTAAGGACGAAAAGCACATAGGGCGTGGGGAAGGATGTAGAGCCGAATTGTATTCGGCTGGAATTAGACTTGGCGACGTTTAAGCTGGGAATAACCTGCCAGGGTCTTCCTGACCTGCCTGTCCGCCGTAGTATGCGAAGGCGGGGCAGTGTTTGGCGGGGGATGGAGAGGTAGATAAAGAAAATCAACCACCTCCCCCTCCCTTCGGTCGGGTACTCCCTGCCTATGCCGAAAGAAGCCTTTCGGCTTCTGCAGGCCCCGTGGATTTGCCTATGGCAATAATCAACGGGGCAGGCAGACTCCTTATCTAAGGAGGAGAATTTTGTGTTTGTAACCGAGAACCCCAGTGAAATATGCTCCTTCGTCGCATTTCTCGGGGCAGGCTGAGAACTGAGAACCCGGAACTCTTTAATACTTCTTCCCGCTTTTATCAGGAAACGGTGGGATAGGAGGTACGGCATCTTTGAAATGCTTCAGATCCTCAAGAATTACCTCAATTGCCTTGCTAAGCTGATCATCAATCCCGGCATATTCACGTGCCGGATCATTCTCAATTCTTATGTCTGGTGTAACACCTGTTCCTTCAATTATCCATCCGCTTCCATCCCTTGCATAGGGACCATAAGAAGGTGTGATGAGTGATCCGCCGTCAATACAGGGTATTGAGCCACTGTAACCTACAACACCTCCCCACGAACGAGTTCCAATGGTCTTACCCAACTCATTCACCTGGAACCTGTACGGGAAAAGATCTCCATCTGACGCAGAGTACTTGTCCAACAGGGTGACTTTGGGCCCTACAAATGTACCAACCGGATTGGGATCACCTTCTTTTTGCCCGGTATGCATGGTAGCATATGTAATGGTACGCATTAACCGTTCAATGATCATTGGCGATACATTCCCCCCTCCATTCTCCCTTACATCAATGATAAGGGCTTTCTTCGTAAGCTGAGGATAGTAATATTTTACGAATTCATTTAATCCGGATACACCCATATCAGGTATATGGATATAGCCTACTTTTTCATCTGTTGCTTCACTGACTTTTTTTATATTGTCCTGTACCCAATTGTAATAATATAGTGATGATTCATCTCCAACCGGTTTAATAATGGTTTTCCTGCTCCCGGCAACCTCAGGTTTTGAGTTCACTGTTAATTCCACCTGCTTACCTGAAGTATTGATTAACAAAGAATATATATCGTTTACTCGCCTCGTGGATTTCCCATTGACTGCCAGGATATAGTCTCCTTCGTTCACATTTACTCCGATTTCGGTTAATGGAGACTTTAACCTGTTGCTCCAGTTTGCCCCTTTTAAAATTTGGTCAATCCGGTAATATCCGGAAGAATGACGACTTAATTTAGCCCCAAGCAATCCGGTTTTAATCCTTTCCGGCTTTGGTCGTTCACCGTTGTTAACGTAAGCATGACCAACATTCAGTTCTCCGATCATTTCTCCAATGATGTATGCAAGATCCGACCTGTGATTTACATAAGGAACCAATACCTTATATTTATCCTGTATGGCCTTCCAGTCAACACCGTGCATATTGGGTGCATAAAAGAAATCACGCATATGCCTCCAGCTCTCATCAAAAATCTGAGACCACTCCTTCTTCAGATCAATATAAACCTTCATATCCGATAAGTTAGCTGTTTCCTTAAGAGTTACTTTACCTGATGGCAGATCAATTACGCCATATTTCCCGTTCATTCGGACCAGCATTTTTTTTGAATTGGCTGAGATCCTGAACCACATATTTTTCCCAAGCTCAGTCTCCTTCTTCTTTTACCACATCATTTTCGGGAGCAAAGGGTGACTTTGCATCCTTTGCCAGTGTAACAAGGTAGATCCTGTTCATGTCAACGTATGCATGATTCCATTCTGTGCGGCTGTACATGGGACTAAAATCCCTTGCCGAAGTAAAGACCAGGTACTTCCTATCGGAACTAAAGCCAGGGTTGGTTGAACTATACCAGCCTTCAGTGACTTCATACGATTTTTTTGCCTGTACATTATATAACCGTATTTTGGTCATTTCTTTTTCCGCTTTTGTGTAAGTGATCCACTTGCTATCAGGCGACCAGTTATAGCTAAACTTAGGTGCCTGGTCGGATTGATCAACAAGGGTTATTTTTTTTGTTTCAATATCAATGAGACGCAATCTTTGTTTTTTGTCATTGAATAAAATCTTTTTACTATCAGGCGACCACTCAAACCCAAAAATATAAGTGTCGGAGTTTTGTGTTAATTGAACGGGATTTTCGCTTCCATCCTGGGTTTGTAAATAGATTTCAAATTCACCCGTTTTGTCGGAAATATAAGCAATGTATTTACCGTCAGGTGACCAGGAAGCATTCCTTTCATGAACGCCGGCAGTTTCAGTCAGGTTCAGGGTAATACCATGCTCAGCCGGAACGCTGAATATATCGCCTCTTGAACTGAAGACAATACGTTCACCATTGGGGGAAGGTTGCCAATTCCTTGTCATTTTGCCGGCGTCTTTTACCTTCCAAAGGCAAAATCATCGGCAATAGTTATGCTTACTTTTTCCGCTGTTTTGGTTTTTACATCAAATTTGTAAATAAATCCTCCGTTCTCAAACACAATGTATTCTTTTCCTTTTGAAGGAAATTTAATATCATATTCATCAAAATTGGTGATTTTTTGGGTTTGTTTGGTAGATGTGTTATAGACGAACAGGTTCATGGCCCGGTCACGATCCGACAGAAAATAGATCTCATTACCAATCCACATTGGAATAATATCCTGGTGCGGGTTTTCGAAGATTTTATCAACTTTCTTTGTCTCAAAATCATAGATCCATATATCATCAGCCATACCTCCTTTGTAATACTTCCAGGTTATGAATTCCCTGAATAACCAGTTAAACGCCAGTTTTTTACCATCGGCTGAATATGAACAGAATCCTCCTTTACTTAATGGTATTTCTCTGGATAGCCCTCCTTCTTTGGAAACAAGGAAGAGCTGACCGGTAAAAGAACTAAACGTTTGTTTTCGGTACCGGAAGATGATATTGTTTCCGTCAGGTGTCCACCCGAATACAATATTGTTGGGGCCCATCCGGTCGCCAATATCATCACGAGATAGGGTTGCGGTATACGTGAGTCTTTTGGGGACACCACCTTCGGCTGGTATCAGAAAAACTTCCGTATTTCCATCGTACTGGCCTGTAAAGGCTACGTATTTACCATCCGGTGAAAACCTGGGAAAAACCTCATAGCCATCGTGGGTTGTTAGCTTCCTAGCCATTCCACCATTGCTGCTTACGGCATACAAATCACCGGCATAGCTGAATATGATTTTATCCCCGTGAATAGCAGGAGTCCTGAGTAAACGTGCCTCCTTTTGGGCAAAGGTATTTGGAATGAAAAATAGAAAAACAAAACAAAAAAAGAGTATACATTTTTTCATTGTAATTTGTTTTAAATGACTTAATCTCACAATGCGTTAAATATAATACTTTCCTTAAAAAATAGCACAAATACACTAACTAATTAGGGTTTCCTGTCCAAGTCAGATTAAATTGATTGTTTTTTTTGCTATTATTTT
>CAZEWS010000358.1:0-3610 GCA_964515985.1 uncultured Rikenellaceae bacterium
GGCTTCGCATACTACCCCAAAAGATATCGTCATTAAGGAGGCAGAAGAAGCTGGTTTTAAACTGGTAAGAATCGAAGATTTTCTTGAAGAGGATAATATTTATATATTTAAGGTAAAATAAAAAAAAAATGAGCAGACGATATCTGAAATTATTTGTGTTATTCTTACTTGGTCTCATCATTGTTAATTGCAATCCTGTGCCGGAAAAAGGCAGGTGGTCTAAAGAATGGGAAGAATGGTTTGAGACCATTCAGCCATCCGATGTCATAATGGATACAATTGATGTGTTGCCAGGGATGACCATAGCCGAGGTTGGAGCAGGAAACGGACGGCTTGCCGTAAAAATGGCAAAACGGGTAGGTATAGAGGGTAAGGTATATGCAAATGATATTGACCCTGCAGCTATCCGGTTTATGCGAAAACGCATCAGGCGTGATAAAGTGAAAAATATGATGGTTATCAAAGGGAAAATTGCTGATCCGCTTCTGCCTCCGGGAGAAATTGATATTGTATATGTTGTCAATACTTATTCTTATTTTGATAAGCCTGTAAAACTTTTAAAAAATATGATCCCGGCTTTTAAACCGGGCGGACGACTTGTTATTATTGAATATGATCCGGTAAAAGCACCTGAAGCAGGTTCGCATTCAACATCAAAGGAGACCGTTCTTGATGAAGCAGAAAAAGCGGGATATTATCTAACCGGTTTAAAAACCTTTCTGTCGAAGGATAATATATATATTTTCCAACCTGCCGGAAAGGGAAAATAATTGTCTATGAAACAGAATAGAAAGTATTTCCTCCTTCTTTTTTCTCTTTTTACTTTTTTTGTTCAATCAGTATCCTGTCAGAACTCTTTGAAAATCAACTTCTTTAATAGATGCAAAACAATTCCTCTTCATCCCCGGTGATTTCCAGAAAAATTGGTCTCGTTACAGCGATAAGTATTGTTGTCGCTAATATGATTGGTGCCGGAATTTTCACTACCACGGGTTTGATCAGTGCTAATTTGCCAGGACCCGGATGGGTGTTTTTCTGCTGGATATTCGGGGGACTACTGGCGATAGCAGGAGCTTTATGCTATTCCGAACTAGCCACAAGGATACCGGAAGAAGGAGGTGAATATGTTTATTTAAAAAAATTATTTCATCCTTCCCTGGGATTTTTGACCGGATGGACCAGCTTTTTTGTAGGGTTTTCAGCTCCAATTGCAGCATCTGCCCTGGGATTCTCAGAATACTTTTTTGAAGGAGCAAACCTGGAAGAGGCAATGATGGATACAGGTAATTTCCTTTTATACAAAAAAATGTTGGCAGTTGTTATCATTTTGGTTTTTGTAAGCATTCATTACATGGGTATCAAAGTAGGGTCGGTTGTTCAAAACGGATTAACGATTTTGAAGATCCTGATCATTTTAGGTTTGGCCTTTCTTGGCTGGATAATCGGAACCGGGAATACGGATCACTTCTTTGTTGGTAACATAGAATCATCGACAGGTTTTGCCTTTGGTACGGCAATGATGTTTGTTATGTTCTCATACAGTGGCTGGAATGCCAGTAGTTATATAGCCGGAGAGTTAAAAAATCCAAGGAAAACACTGCCGGTTTCCCTGGTGATGGGTACGGTCATCGTCATTGTTTTATACCTGGCTATAAACCTGTTTATTTTTTATGCTTTGCCATACCCGGAATTGAAAGGAAATATTGCCGTTGTTGAAATAGCCGCTACCAGAGCCTTCGGTAATTGGATAGGGAATGTGTTTGGCCTGTTAGTGTCGGTAGCCCTTCTTTCCTCACTGAGTGCCTACATTATAATAGGCCCCAGGGTATATTATGCCATGGCTTGTGACCGGTTATTTTTCCCGTTTGCGTCTAAAATTCATTCCAGGTTTGGTGTTCCCGGAAGGTCAATTCTTATTCAGGGAGGGATAGCCATAATCATGGTTTGTGTCAGTTCACTGGAGCAATTGCTGATCTATATTGAATTTGCGTTGGGTATCTTTCCCATGTTTGCAGTGGCAGGGATATATCTTGCAAGAAAGCGGGGCATAGGGGAGGAATCAGCCTTCCGTGTTTGGGGATATCCGGTTATTCCAGTTTTTTTTCTGGTTTGCAGCCTGTTCCTTTTAGTTGTAGCCTACATGAACAGACCACTGGAGTCGACAGCAGCAGTTATTACCATTTTGGCAGGTATTCCGCTATACTACCTTGTAGTTAAACTGAATAGAACCCTAAAAAAATAATAGGCTATTATCCAGCAAACTTTCGGGACTAAATCAATAGAATTCACAAAATTAAGAATTTCAACACTTATTTAAACCAGAGCTCGATAAGTCATAATATACTATAATATAGTCTTTTAGAATGTTTGTGATATAGCAAGATTCGAGCTTTATGGAGTGATATGAATAATTTCCTTACATAAACTTGGTGGGCTAAAGCCCGCAATATTTAGTGCTCTTAAAGATCTCCGGCATAAATGCCGGAGTTAGTCATAATTTATGTTCCTGATTATAATAGCGTTGACTAACTCCGCCCTTTATTTTAGTCTTGGTAAGGGTTAATGTTTTCCGATGTATGATACTGGTTTAATAAATCTTCTACCAATGAAACGGATTGTTCCAGAAATAATCTTTTTTCCCGGCACAGAACTTTTTGGATCAAGAAGAGATTACAATTATCAGCAAAATGAATGTACTTTTCGTTCTTCAGAAATTCTCCAATCAAATTCAGCATGATTACCCGGTCATGCCAACGACCTAGTCCCGCTTCAATTTTACGCACCAGTTTCCTTTGGTTTTTAATAACCAGTGAATTTACAGGCTCTTTTTTCAGAAACTCAAGAAGGAAAAACAATCGTTTAATATGGGTCCTGACCGTATGCCAGCTTTCTTCATTTTCCAGCTCTTGTGTAAGTCCCTGAAATAGATTTAATCTCGACTGGATAAAATCATTTGTTAAGATCGAAGTCAATTGCTGATCACTAATTTGTTGAAGAGTCTCCTGAATTTTCCGGAAAAATGAATCCAATTCGCTGAAGTCATTTGATTGGAAATTCAGGCTTTTTAACCGGGCCGTTTTTTCTTTTTCAAGGTCGTTAAGGAATATAATTAGCTCATCAAATTGCAGGCTATAATCCTGAATTAATTCCCGGATCAATCCCTTTGTTACCTGGATCTCCCTTATTTCACCTATTTTTTTATAAATCGTGGTCAGAGACTTTAAATCCTCATCAAAAAACCGGCCACTGTCAATAAAACAAAAAACATCTTTAAGTGTGCGCATTCTTTTAACATTCAACCGGATCTTATGAATAGCTTCCCTGGCAGGGGAGACCTGGATTTGATTTATTGTATCCCTGAATTGCCTTACCTGATTACAATAGAAATTTTCCAGACTTTCCCTCTTCATGGCTTTATATTGTTGGAAATTCGCCCCAAAATCATTATAAAATTAGTGATTTAAGAACTGAGAACAAAAGGATAGCAGGGATAAACATTCATTCGGTCGCTACCGGTGGTCTACAAACATAAATATGGTTCATCCGGAAGATGCATAGTTTTGGCTTTTCAGTAAATAGATACTAAAAAGAAAAATACCGCGTAGCGGTT
>CAZEWS010000359.1:0-3592 GCA_964515985.1 uncultured Rikenellaceae bacterium
CACAAAGACTCTAAGTTTCACACCTGTGTGCCGCGAAGCACTTTGGTGCGCAGGCACAAAGGCAGCATCTTAGTGTGTTTCTTTGTGCCTTAGTCCCGAAACTTAGTCCCATTGGGACGTTAATTTTCTTCCGTAGGAATGCCTTTGGCAGAGGATCCTCGAACTTTCCAGCTTGCTGGAAACCTCACGACCCGGCCTGGTGGGAAGGACTTGCCCCGTGAAATAGTGGCGGAGCCACTACTGCGGAGCAGTATTTCACAGGGTAAATGGGAGTGGAGTAAAAAATATGAAATCAAAGATTTCTGTTTTTTCGGGACTGGTGCTGGTTCCAATTAAATTCCCTGTGATTTATAGTATTGTAAAATATGCGAAAATTTCTCTGCAGTTTATTGTCTATGCTCCTGTTTTGTTGTTTGGCCAAAACCGGATTCCCCCAGGAAAGAACGCAAATAAGGATTCTTAACTCCAACAGTCTGGAGATGAAAAAAAGCATGGGATCGGAGTTGAAACGCCTTATCGGTGATGTTGAGCTTCAACACGAAGATGTTTTCATTTATTGCGACAGCGCTTATCTGTATGAAGATAAAAACCTGGTTGAAGGGTATAGTAATGTACATGTCAGGCAGGGCGATACACTACACTTGTATGGTGACTTTTTACGCTACAAAGGAGATATAAAACTTGCGGAGATTCGCCGAAACGTCCGCCTGGTTGATAAAGAGATGGAATTATTTACGGAATTTCTGGATTACAATGTCAATGAGGAATTTGGTTTTTATTTTAATGGGGGGAAAATTTATAACGGGGAAAATACCCTTGAAAGTAAGTTAGGTTATTACTACCCAAATCAAAAAATATTTTTTTTCAGGGATAGTGTTAAAATAATTAACCCTGATTATACCATATATTCCGATACACTTAAATACAATACCGTATCGGAAATTTCGTATTTTTTGGGGCCTACTGAAATAATCAGCGACAGCAGTTATATCTATTGTGAAAATGGCTGGTATAATACCAAAACCGATATTTCACAGTTTAACCAAAATGCCTACCTGATCAACAAAGAACAAACGGTCAAGGGAGATTCATTGTATTATGACCGGAATCGTGGTTTTGGCAAAGCATTCAAAAACGTTGAACTTATTGATACCGTTCAGCAGATTATCCTGAAAGGGAACTATGCCGAGTATTATGAGGAGCCGGAAAAAACCATGATTACCGATAGTGCGCTTTTTATTCAGATAACCAACGGAGACAGTTTGTTTGTCCATGCTGATACGCTGAGATCCAGATTGGATTCAACCAATACGCATAAAATCTTAAGTGCATACTTTAAAGTTAAAATGTATAAAAAGGACTTCCAGGGTAAATGCGATTCCATGTCCTATTCTTTCCGGGATTCAGTTATACAACTTTATGGAGACCCTGTCTTGTGGTCTGATGAAAACCAGTTAACCTCTGAGTATATTGAGATCCATACCAAACATAACAAACTTGATTACCTGGAGTTATATCGTTCAGCCTTCATTATTTCGCAGGAGGATTCCATCCGGTTTAACCAAATTAAAGGAAAGAATATGACCGGATATTTTAAAAATGGAGAATTGGAGAAAATTGATGTAAAGGGAAACGGGCAAACCATATATTTCCCTAAAGACGAAAATGAAATAATTGGGGTTAATCAGGTTGAAAGCAGCTATATTACCCTTTTCTTAAAGGATAAAGAGATAATTAAAATCAACTTTCGCACAAAACCTGGCGGTACGCTGAATCCTCTGGATGATACCCCGGATAGTGAAATGAAGTTTAAGGATTTTAAATGGCTGGAAAAATCAAGGCCAAAATCAAAGATCGAGTGGAAATAAGAAAGCCCCGCGATATCTCCGGGGCCTTTTCTTAATATTCATCTTCATGAAAAAAGAAATCATCCTTGCTCGGATAGTCGGGCCAGATGTCTTCAATGCTTTCGTATATCTCGCCTTCATCTTCAATTTCCTGCAAATTTTCAATAACTTCCAAGGGAGCTCCCGACCGTATAGCAAAATCAATTAATTCATCTTTTGAGGCGGGCCAGGGAGCATCTTCCAACTTGGATGCCAATTCGAGTGTCCAGTACATTTTCTATCAATTTAATTAACTATTTACAGATATTCCAGGTCCAAAATTTTGCAAATATAGAAAATTAATTGAAAAAAAAAATGTACTGAGGAAAATATTTTTAACCTCTTGGTTTCCAGCGGATTTCCTCGACATCAAGCTCCTTGGCGAGGTGTCTGGCAAGTACAAACAAGTAATCGGAAAGACGGTTCAGGTATTTATGAACCATTTCAGCACCTTTAAAATCAACACCTATTTTAAGTGAATTTCGTTCCGCTCTGCGGCAAACGTTTCTGGTTATATGACAATACGATACAATTGGATGTCCGCCAGGCAGGATAAAAGAATCCAGTGGAGTGAGATTTTGTTCCATCCGGTCTATTTCATCCTCCAGTTTCCTGATATCATTTTCATGCAACTCAGGAACAGTGGCCTTACAATTTTCACATTCGGTTACCAGAATGGAAACACATGTCATCAGCCTGTCCTGAATTGCGATCAAGACCTTCTTTGTTTCAATTCTTATCTCCTGGTCGCGAATTAATCCGATATATGAAATTAATTCGTCAACCGTTCCACATGCATCGATCCGGACATGAAATTTGGGGACCCTGGTTCCACCTATCAGTGAAGTTTCTCCCTTATCCCCCGTTTTGGTATATATTTTCATCGGAAAAAAAAATTCCTTGAATTTGACTATCCCCAAGGCAAGCTTACAGAATATTTCGCCAAATTTATTCGAAATGAATATCGGAACCGGAATTTTATATTTTACCCCTCTTTATCTCCCCAAAAATCAGGGGAGAATATATGGAAATCCCGGGGCAAGCACCGAGGAATTATTAGATTCAAGGAACACCTAAACCTTAATTTTTTCAACCGTTTCATTCAAATAATCAGCCTCGATCTGACCATCCATCAGCCGAATGACTCTCCTAGCATGTTTTGCTATGAACTCCTCATGTGTAACAACAATAATCGTATTTCCACGATCGTGAATTTCATCCATGAGATTCATAATATCAAGAGAGGTTTTTGAATCGAGGTTACCCGTAGGCTCATCAGCCAGGATTATGGACGGTTTATTAACCATGGCTCTTGCTATGGCTACACGTTGCCGTTCACCACCCGAAAGTTCATTTGGCTTGTGGGTTACCCTGTCACCTAAACCCACACTATCCAAAACATAATTTGCGCGGTCTTGTCTTTCACCCTTGGAAATGCCGGCGTAAACCAATGGCAGTATAACATTTTCAAGTGCTGAATACCTTGGCAGTAAATTAAAGGTTTGAAAAATAAATCCGATCTCTTTATTCCTGATTTCTGCCAAATAATTATCGTCTAACTTGCTGACATCCTTTCCATTCAGGATATATTTACCACTTGTAGGAGTATCCAGACATCCTATCAGATTCATCAGGGTGGACTTTCCTGAACCCGATGGCCCCATTATAGCTACATATTCATTTTTATTAATATCCATTGATATGGA
>CAZEWS010000360.1:0-3570 GCA_964515985.1 uncultured Rikenellaceae bacterium
TAGTCATACAATGGTCATTCAATAGTCATTCAGTAGTAATCTGGTAGTTTCACTTTGTACTTTTTACTTTTGTCTTTTTACTTGATTAGTCATACAATCGTCATTTGATAGTCATACAATGGTCATACGATAGTCATTTGCTCGCTGGCGCTCGCGTCATTCGATGGTCATTAGCTCAGCACTGCGTGCTTCGCGTAATTAAGTGGTAATTAGGTGGGTATTAGATAGTTATTTCATTGTTGGAGCACATTTTTGTGATGACACAAGAAAAATTATTTAACAACATAATATCAGGGAAGCGAAATTTTCTCATGAGCAATAGCGAGCAAATAACCACTGAATGACAGCCGAGCGCAGCGAGGCAAATGACACGACCAAAGGGAGTGAATAACGCGAAGGCGTAGCCTGAGCGAATGACGTGAGCAAAGCGAACATATGACAATTGTATGACAGCGAATCCGCCAGCTGGCCCTGTGAAATAAAGGCGAAGCCTTTACTGCGAAGCAGTATTTCACAGGGCTGGCGGATGAGCGAATACATAACGTAAAATATATTTATTAACTCTATGAGAAAGATATTAATTATCGGTGCCGGGAAAATGGGATCCTGGTTTGCCGAGTCCTTGTGTTTAGACTATGATGTTGCTGTTTTCGATAAGGACCTGGAAAAGTTAAAATACTTCTTTAAAACAAAAAGACTTATTTCGAATAATGAGATCAAGGAATTTGAGCCTGGGTTAATGATAAATGCCGTTAATCTGAACAAAACAGTTGAGGCATTTGATGAGATAATTCCGATGTTACCGAAAGATTGTATTATTGCTGATATTGCATCGGTAAAGAATGGTTTGAAGGAATACTACCATAAAAAAGACATGAGGTTTGTTTCTTCACACCCAATGTTTGGTCCTACATTTGGCAATGTCAGGGATTTGAGCAAGGAAAATGCCATAATAATCACTGAATCTGATCCAGAGGGCAAATCATTTTTCCATTCTTTCTATGAGTCGTTAAAACTTAATATATTTGATTATACCTTTGAAATGCATGATAAAACCATTGCCTATTCCCTGTCAATTCCTTTTTCTTCAACTATGGTTTTTGCCGCCTGCATGAAAAGACTCGAAGTGCCGGGTACAACCTTCAGAAAACACCTGGATATAGCAAAAGGATTATTATCAGAAGATGACTACTTGCTATCGGAGATATTATTTAACCCCTATACACTCGAACAGGTAAAAAATATAAATGCAAGGCTGGCAGAACTAATTGAACTGATTAAGAACAGAGATGGAGAAGGTATTATTCAGTTTTTAAATCTGCTCAGGCAAAACATTGAAATGGTATAGCCTTTTTATTTTAAATCTGGTAAAAAATAACTGAATATTTATTAACTTTATTCAATTCTAAAAATTAACTGCCATGAAACGAATTGTTTTTCTATTTTAAGGTTTATATTCTATTTGCAGGATTACTTCTGTATTCTCTGTAACTTTAAAACGATCGTCCAGACGTTGACCGATTATCCAAACTATTTTTGCTCCGGAAAAAAGGATCAAGGTGTTTTCTTTTTCAGGAAGGGATAATTTTTTATCCACAAAATAATCACTTATTTTTTTTATGTTATCCATCCCGAGAGGTTGGAAATAATCGCCTTTCTGCCATTTCTTCAGCATTAAGGGGAAGTTTAATTTATCATAATCAATGCAAGCAATATTGGGATAGGGGGGAATGATAAAATCAGAAGTTCTGGATATCCTTTTCAGTAAGAGAGATATGGGATGAGTTAAGCTTGTAGTAGAATCATCAATGTAAAAGCGTTTTGGTTCTTCTGTGGATATTTCTGTGATGATGAGATGCTCCCGGTCTTTAATTAACCGGTGAGTGGGAGACAGGAATTGTTTCCCCGGAATTCCCTTCAACGCTTCAATTATCCCGGGAATGATTTGTCTTGGGAAATGGTAAGGTTTCAGAAATTCGAACAGGTAGGTTGCTGAAGGATGCAGGTTCTTAAGCTTTGCTATATCAATAAGCGCTTTCCCCCCAATTTCTATAACGACTTCTTTCCTTTTTTCTTCAATTGCTTTTGCATATATTTTTTCAGCTTCACTCAATCGTTCAATGGTTTCATACATTGTCCGGTAAAAACCAGGATTTAATTCTTCGAATTCAGGAATAATGTGATGTCTGATTTTGTTTCTCGAATATTTGGTGGATATGTTACTTGAGTCTTCCCTGTACTGTATTTTGTTTTCAGAGCAATATTCTTCAATCTCGCGCCTTGTAGCAAATAACAGTGGACGAATGATTTTATTTTGTTTATTTCTTATTCCTGTCAACCCTTTTATTCCCGTACCTCTCGAAACATTTATAAAAAAGGTTTCAATCACATCGTTTTTATTATGGGCCAGGGCGATATAATCGTAGTTTTTTGCCAGCCTGACCTCTTCAAACCATAAATAGCGAAGTTCCCTTGCTGCCATTTGGATTGAAACACCTAAGTCCCCGGCATATTCTGCTGTGTTAAACTTTTTTGAGAAATAGGGGATGGTATGTGTAGCGGCAACTTTGCTAACAAAATCCTCATCTTCATCTGATTCCAATCCCCGAAGCTGAAAATTACAATGAGCTATACCCATTTCAAACCCTGTTTTGGTAAATAAATTCAGCAGAACCATTGAATCGATTCCTCCACTTACAGCCAAAAGTATCTTATCTTCAGGGTTAAGAAGATGATTATTAGTTATATAATCGATAAACCGGGTCAACATGGAAATGGATACTTAATAAAAGAAAAAGATACTTAAATTTTTTATATCGTCTTGTTTCCTGTTACTTTTTTGCAAGATAGGAAGAAACACCTTCCTGAGTGGGTTTCATGGCTTCTTCACCTTCATGCCAGTCAGCAGGACACACCTCTCCGTGTTTTTCATTAAATTGTAGTGCATCAACCATCCTTAATATTTCAGTAATGCTTCTGCCCAGAGGCATATCATTGACTACCTGGTGACGGACAACTCCATTCTTATCGATTAAAAAGGTTCCCCGATATGCCATAGGTGTTCCGTTAAATTTTATTTCACCATCTTCTTCGTATTCGTAATTGCCTGCCAGGACATCAAAATTTTCGGCAATGGTTTGAGCCTGGTCAGCAACAATAGGGTATTTTACTCCTTTTATTCCGCCATCCTTTAATTCAGTTTGTAACCATTTCCAATGTGAAAATTGTGAGTCAACCGAACATCCTACAACGGCAACATTCCTTTTGTCAAATTCTTCCATTTTTTTCTGGAATGCAATAATTTCGGTTGGACAAACGAAAGTAAAGTCAGCAGGATAAAAGAAAAATATTACATATTTTTTCCCAAGGTACTGATCCAAAGAAAAATTTTCAATCATTTCACCACCGTTTACAACGGCAGGTGCACTAAAATGAGGCGCTTTTTTTCCAACTAATACGGCCATAATTGTAAATTTTAAAGGTTATTTTATTTCTTATTAAAGCCACAAAAATATGAACATAGCTTCGCAAAGTAATTAAAAAGGTTAATACTATTCAAATGAAACTGCT
>CAZEWS010000361.1:0-3561 GCA_964515985.1 uncultured Rikenellaceae bacterium
CCAACATTCCAACCTTCCAATGTTCCAGGATAACTACGCATTATCCTGAAGAACCTATAAAATAAAGGATCAGTATATGAGCCTGCAAAGGAAATTCGGATTATATAATCCTGAGAATGAGCATGACAGTTGCGGAATTGGATTTGTTGCGCATATAAAAGGGCAAAAATCCCATGAAATTATTCAACGCGGATTGGAGATACTTATGAATATGGCGCACAGGGGTGCTGAAAGTGCTGATAACAAAACAGGTGACGGAGCCGGAATTACTATTCAAATCCCACATGATTTTTTTTTACATTATGGGATTAAAGTTCCAAACCTGGGAGAATATGGTACCGGTCTCATTTTCCTTCCAAAAAAGGAGGAAGCAGCTAAATGGTGTAAAGAAAAACTGCTTCAGGTTATTATTGAAGAAGGTCTTAATTTTATTGAGTTCAGACAAGTGCCGGTTAATAATTCGGGTTTGGGTGAAATTGCAATCTCTTCTGAGCCGTCAATTCTTCAGGTTTTTATTTCAGCCAGACTGGAACAGGATGAACTTGAAAGGAAATTATACATCGTAAGAAAAAAGATTGAAAGGGAAGTTAGGAATTCCAATCTGTTCTGTAAAGAAGCATTTTATATCCCAAGCCTTTCAACTAGAGTGCTTGTGTATAAGGGAATGTTTACCCCGGATCAACTGTCCGAATATTATCCCGATCTTTGTGATCCATATCTGAAAAGTGCTATTGCATTGGTACATTCACGATTTAGTACCAACACTTTTCCTACGTGGGATTTGGCACAACCTTTCCGGTATTTAGCACACAACGGAGAAATCAACACCATTAAAGGGAACAGATTATGGATGCATGCAAGGGAATCCCTTTTGAAATCAGAACTTTTTGGTGAAGACCTTAAGAAATTATTTCCGATAATTGAACCCGGGAAAAGTGATTCAGCTTCACTGGATAATGTTTTGGAATTTTTAGTGCTTACCGGACGCACTATTCCACATGCCCTGAGTATGTTAATTCCCGAGTCCTGGAACGACAAAAACCCTATACCCAATAGCTTAAAAGCTTTTTATGAATACCATTCAACGTTTATGGAACCCTGGGATGGCCCGGCATCAATCTTGTTAACCGATGGGCGGTATATAGGAGGTACACTCGATCGAAACGGACTAAGACCTTCAAGATACCTCATAACTAAAAACGACCTGATTGTGATGGGGTCTGAAACGGGTGTGCAAACCTTTAAAGGGGAAGAAATCAGGGAGAAAGGAAGATTAAGACCGGGGAAGTTATTGTTAGTGGATACTCAATTGGGAATTATTATTCCCAACGAAGAGCTTAAAGCTGAATTGGCAAGAAGAAATCCATATGCAAACTGGTTGAAAGAAAATCGTCTTAATCTTGAGGAAATTGAGGTTCAAAAGAGAGTTCCATCAACCCTGGGAGATAAATACCCGACTTATCTTAAGGTATTTGGATATAGTAAGGAAGATATTGAAGTAATAATTAAACCGATGGCAGTTGATGGAAAGGAACCTGTCAGTTCAATGGGAAACGATACCCCAATGGCAATATTTGCCAGGAAACCTCAACTGTTGTTTAATTATTTTCGTCAAATGTTTGCCCAGGTGACGAATCCGGCAATCGATCCGATCCGTGAAGGCTTGGTTATGGCGTTAACCAATTACATTGGTTCGGTTCAGAAGAACCTTCTCATTGAAACGCCGGAACACTGTAAATTAATCAAATTCAGGTCTCCCATAATCACCAATACAGATCTGGGGAAAATCAAGGATTTGAAGCATGAAGCGTTCAGCCATATAACACTTCAAATGGTATTCAATGCAAATTCAGGTGGAAAGGGCCTTGAATCAGCTTTAAAAAAACTATGTGAATCTGCTGAAAAAGCAGTAGATAATAAAAATAATTTTATTATTCTTTCGGATAAACAGGTCTCTGAAAAACTGGCACCTATTCCTTCACTCCTGGCGGTTTCCGCAATTCATCATCATTTGATTTCAACAAAAAAAAGAACGCAGGTTGGTTTAATTGTGGAAACAGGCGAGGCCAGGGAAATACATCATTTTGCATTGCTCCTTGGTTATGGAGCAAGCGTTATTAATCCGTATGTGAGTTTTGCCATTTTGTATGATTTGGTCAAATCAGGTAAAATAACCATTCCCTATTCTAGGGCAAGACAGAATTACATAAAATCCATCGATAAGGGACTACTGAAGATCATTTCCAAAATGGGCATTTGTACTCTCAGAAGTTATTTTGGCGCACAAATTTTTGAGGCAGTCGGAATAGGGGAAAATATTATTGAAAAATACTTTAAAGGTACCTGTTCAAGGATTGGAGGAATCGGCATTGATGAGATCGCTAAAGAAATTCTTGTGGATCACAAGATTGCGTACCAGATTAACAACGGGAATGAGCAGATTTTGCACCAGGGAATATATGCTTTTCGGAAAGATGGAGAATATCATGCCTGGGATCCGGAGGCAATTGGTTTATTGCAATGGTCGACAGCAAATGACGATTACCGGAAATTTAAGGAGTTTTCTGAATTAACCAATTACATTGGTTCGGTTCAGAAGAACCTTCTCATTGAAACGCCGGAACACTGTAAATTAATCAAATTCAGGTCTCCCATAATCACCAATACAGATCTGGGGAAAATCAAGGATTTGAAGCATGAAGCGTTCAGCCATATAACACTTCAAATGGTATTCAATGCAAATTCAGGTGGAAAGGGCCTTGAATCAGCTTTAAAAAAACTATGTGAATCTGCTGAAAAAGCAGTAGATAATAAAAATAATTTTATTATTCTTTCGGATAAACAGGTCTCTGAAAAACTGGCACCTATTCCTTCACTCCTGGCGGTTTCCGCAATTCATCATCATTTGATTTCAACAAAAAAAAGAACGCAGGTTGGTTTAATTGTGGAAACAGGCGAGGCCAGGGAAATACATCATTTTGCATTGCTCCTTGGTTATGGAGCAAGCGTTATTAATCCGTATGTGAGTTTTGCCATTTTGTATGATTTGGTCAAATCAGGTAAAATAACCATTCCCTATTCTAGGGCAAGACAGAATTACATAAAATCCATCGATAAGGGACTACTGAAGATCATTTCCAAAATGGGCATTTGTACTCTCAGAAGTTATTTTGGCGCACAAATTTTTGAGGCAGTCGGAATAGGGGAAAATATTATTGAAAAATACTTTAAAGGTACCTGTTCAAGGATTGGAGGAATCGGCATTGATGAGATCGCTAAAGAAATTCTTGTGGATCACAAGATTGCGTACCAGATTAACAACGGGAATGAGCAGATTTTGCACCAGGGAATATATGCTTTTCGGAAAGATGGAGAATATCATGCCTGGGATCCGGAGGCAATTGGTTTATTGCAATGGTCGACAGCAAATGACGATTACCGGAAATTTAAGGAGTTTTCTGAATTAAGCGATCTTCATACGCGCCGTCCTGTTTTTCTGAGAGGATTACTTGATTTTCGGAAAGATCCATTTTGCAATGGATTATCTGACTCAACAGAACA
>CAZEWS010000362.1:0-3558 GCA_964515985.1 uncultured Rikenellaceae bacterium
TCAGGAAATAAAACTCCTCAGCAATAAGAATGGAATTAGCAAGGATAAAAACTCCCGAAAGGAGATATATCCAAATAAGGTGTTTTTTTTCGGTCAAAACGTGGAAAAGATTAAGCCTGAAAAATCAAAAATCCTTAAACTATTGTGTTTTCAAGGCTAAGGAGAAGGCTAAGGTTTTGAATAATATTATTTTTACCGTAACATGCTTATCTTAAAATATTTCCTTAGCCTTAGCCTTAGCTTCAGCCTTTCTATTAACAGTCATATTATACTTGAAATGACTCTAGTAGTTCGTTTTTGAAATAACATATCAATTAAAAAAAATTTCTAATTGCTCTATCCGTCAGCTGACGGATGACCTAAATAATACCCAAATTCCCAATAACCCAATTGGGACTTGATTTTTGGATTTTATTTAGAAATTAGGTCAATTAGGTTAATTAGATTAATTAAATTTCTGTTTAATATTTATTTATTACCATATTAATTAAGAAACGCTCTACTAGAGCTATATTTTTTAAGAGACAATTAATATTTAACCAATAACTCTGTCCCTGATACTTTCGAAAACAAACATAAGAATAAGGGCAAGAAAAAAAGCCGACACAGTAGATACAAAAACGATCAGGCTTTTTTTGGGATATGATTTTTTTTCTGCCTTGTATGCCTGATCCAAAATAAATTTATGTGGCAAATTCTGATTAGCCTCAACCTGCGCTTCAGCATATTTGGCTTTTAGTTCACTTAAATGTTCCTTTTCATACTCAAGGAAATCACTAATAGAAACATAAGCCCCACCATATTTCTCCAGCACCTTTAATTTTTTTTCGATTTCCCTGGCTCCTTCAATATTTTTTTCTGCAATAGCAATTGCATAAGCATTGCTAAACACTTCAGCCTGTGATTCATACTCATAAACGCCGAAACCTCTTAGGACATTTAACGAATCCTCCAAAACCCGGATTTGGTCACGAAGGGAAAAATACTCCTCTTCCACTACTTTTAATGCCAGAAATGCCCTGTCCTGTTGCATCAGGTTCATAGTGGAATCCACAAGCGATGCAATGTTATTAGCTATATTGGCAGCCATTTGCGGATCGGTATCCAGTACTGAAATTTCAACCGACATGAATTGGGTCTTTTTAAAGCTAATGTTCTTCTTATACTTGTTACGAAGTCTTGTCAAAGGAAATTTTGAGTCCGGATCAACTTCATAATGATCCATCAAATCATATTTCATAATAATCCTGTCACGTATTTGACCCGAATTCAATACCTGCAACATCTGCTCAGCCTCTTCCTCCTCACCTAAGGTTAAAATTCCCTTCTGAGAAGGATTATCGGTTAAGAGGGTTTTAGAAACCGATGTGGATGAAGTAGGAAACATAATCACATTTGATTTGAACTTGGGAGGAATGGTAAGAGAGGCTATTAACGAAACTAAAAAAGCGAATAAAGAAATGACTATCAGGGGGATTTTTCTCCTGTATACGTACAATATCAAATCAATCGAATCAAAACGAAAACCTTCATTTTTTGTTTTTTCCATGTGTAAAAATTAAAGTGAGCAAATGAAACAGGATTGTGAGCAATTAAGTTTAATTATCCAACGAAAGAATCTATAAAAAATTATTTATAACCAACCCGTTGTGCGGTTGAAATATTTATGGTTGAAAATCAAGGTCATACTGAGCTCTGTCGAACGTTTGAGCGATCCGCCAGCTGGCGGAGAGCGAAAACCTCACGAGCGGGTTGTGGGACTAGCTCGTGGGAGCGAGTAACTATGTATGACCGATCTAGTCTTCGACAAGTTCAGACTGACCTTCAATTAGTTATGAACTTAGCGTAGCGATCTCACGAAGTAAATCTAACCGCACAACGCGTTTATAACCAATTAGTACAATCAGATTGTTATGCGAGGAAAATTAATCCGCTTTCGAAATCTTAGAAAGATGGAATAATGGAATTCTGGAAAAATGTTAAAAGGAATATTTACATTATTTATTCAATACTCCAAAATTTCAACATTCCAATATTCCCATTTAGCACCAATAAAAACTGACAATTTACAATTGAATGATGAATCAACTCATTATTAACAACTATTCTTCCCGGTCTACCCGGATTAAGAAATAGGTTTTCTTTCCTTTTTGTACCAATATATATTTTCCATTTATCAAATGACCCCTGGTTACCACAAAGTCCGGATGATTGATTTTCTCCTTATTCAGACTTAAACCACCTCCCTGGATCAGTCGCCTTAATTCTCCCCTGGAAGAAAAAATGGAAGTCTTCACTGTAAGCAGATCCGGCAGATTCAATCCTTCTTCCAGTTCTTTTTGGCTGACAATAAACCGGGGTACTCCTTCGAAAACATCAATAAAAGTATTTTCATCGATAGTTTTAAGTAATTCAGTGGTGCCTTTCCCGAAAAGGATCTGTGAAGCGTCAAATGCTGCCTTGTATTCTTTTTCACCGTGTGTCAGAATGGTTACTTCTTCAGCCAGAGCTTTCTGAAGCAGCCTGAGATGCGGCGCTTCCCGGTGTTGTTTAATAAGCTTA
Organism: uncultured Rikenellaceae bacterium; assembly: GCA_964515985.1. Taxonomy (GTDB): domain Bacteria; phylum Bacteroidota; class Bacteroidia; order Bacteroidales; family VadinHA17; genus CAZEWS01. The sequence continues at coordinate 2,563 of CAZEWS010000362.1, forward strand.
TCTATGTTATCACGTGATAACATCGTAAATATCCTGATGAAATTCTCAGCATCGGCGTCCGACACATTTAACCAGAATTGATAATATTTATACGGAGATGTCCTTTCAGGATCCAGCCAAACATTTCCCGATTCAGTTTTACCAAATTTTCCTCCGTCTGTTTTTGTAATAAGCGGACTGGTTAGGGCAAATGCTTCGCCACCGGTTTTTCGGCGGATTAATTCGGTGCCGGTTAAAATATTTCCCCATTGGTCCGATCCTCCCATCTGGAACTTGCAATTTTTTGTTTGATAAAGATGAAGAAAATCAGTTCCCTGAACCAGTTGGTATGAAAATTCAGTGAATGACATTCCTGTATTGGAATCCGAACTTAACCGTTTTTTCACGGAGTCCTTAGCCATCATATAATTAACGGTGATATGTTTACCGATGCTGCGGATAAAATCTAAAAAGGAGTATTCCTTCATCCAGTCATAATTATTCACCATTTCGGCAACATTGGGTTTATCTGAATCGAAATCCAGAAAACGCGAAAGTTGCTTTTTAATTCTTTCCTGGTTGAAACGTAGGGTTTTCTCATCCAGTAGCTGACGCTCCTGGGATTTGCCGGACGGATCACCGATCATTCCCGTTGCACCCCCGATCAGAACAATGGGTTTGTGACCCGCCAATTGGAAATGTTTTAACATCATGATCTGGACCAGGTTGCCGATATGCAAGGAATCCGAACTGGGATCAAACCCGATATAGGCGGTTACCCTTTCTTTTTTTAACAGCTCCTGAGTGCCGGGCATGATATCATGAATCATCCCTCTCCAGCGTAATTCTTCAACAAAATCCATTATTCAAATAAGTTTCCGGCAAAGATAATAAATGAAAAGAAATGGAAATTATACAAATAGAATTAAATCAATGAGACTCAAATTTCATGTACGAAGTACCTTGAAATTTGTAAGTCGAATTGATCCCGAAAAGACGGAGTCTTATTCGGGATCT
>CAZEWS010000363.1:0-3555 GCA_964515985.1 uncultured Rikenellaceae bacterium
ATCTGCAAAAGCTATTCAATTACGGCCAAATTAGTTTAAATCCGCGATTAAATATTTATTAGATTTTGTTTCGTCACCCATCAATAGTGAACAAGTTCACTTTTGAATTCGCTCCTAACAAAATTCTGTTTGTCTTTGCTTGGGGATATATTTTTTCGTCGTGTTAAATCCCTTCTCAGCCCCTTCCTGGTTGCCACAAACAGATTTAACGGTTGAATCGGCGTCCAGTGTAATAATTTCCAGTCTGCTTTCATGCAACCATTGGGCGTTTTTTTGACAGCAATAACATTTGCAGCTTACGTGCACAGCTTTGCCCCAGGTTTTTAACATGATGAATATCGTGTTCTCGTTTATCGCTTTATCTAATTTTATTATGTTTTGGCGGTTCATATATTTCGCTACGGTATTGAGTCTGGAATACTTTGTAATGTTACTGCCTGAAATGTTGCAATGAACGAATGCAGAACCAAGCTTGCCTGACTTCCGAAGACAAGCTTGAGTAATGCTGAGAGAAGACGCAACATCAACTTGTTGAAATGAGGACTTAACAATTTTTGATTTGTGATTTAACTTTTCCTTTGTATTTTTCATTCTTAAAGTGATGTTTTCTTGTTAATATTTCTGTAATTAACACTTTGAATATAAACAAAATACATCACTTTTACGCATTTTTAAATTACTTTTTTAAGTAATAATTGAAAGTACGATAACAAAAAAAATTGCAACAATAGTCCAGTCAAGATTGCCTAATTCCATAATTTAAAACCAGGAAATCCGGGCGATTGGGGGTTAATAATAATATTAATATTCGTCATTGTTCATGGCAAAGATGGGTTTATTTACAATCCAGCGTCCTCGGGTAAAGTCAGGAAAATCCTGTGGTTCGCCTCCATTAGCTATTGACCTTTCGGACAATGGAGAAATTGCACTCCAGGCAGCAGCATCATATGCATCTAATGGTGGTTTTACCGCTCCTTTTACCGATTCAATAAAAGCATTATCGACAAAGAAATCCATTCCTCCGTGTCCCGATCCTGTTGCAAATTCACCATAACGTTTCCAGAGTGGATGGTCATATTTTTCAAGCCATGGTTGCATATCTTCCCATCGGTGTGGTTTGCTCTTTCCTTCTATATAAATTCTTCTTGTGTGACGGTCAAAATCTGTAAGCCCTTTTGTCCCCTGAAGATGAAAGTTAAGAGAATAGGGGCGGGGTAGATTGGTGTCATGGGTTACTAGTATTGTTTCTCCATTAGCTGTGTTTATTAGGGTAGTTACCACATCGCCAAGCTCCCATTTGATTTTTGCATTGGGATGATTTTTCCCTCCTTCAGGATGGTTTACGATATAATCATGTAAACCACGTGACTTTGTAGCTGTTGAAGTGAGGGAAACAAACCGGTTGCCCCTGTTGATATTCAGCCATGTAGCAACAGGTCCTGCTCCGTGAGTGGGGTAGAGATCACCATTCCTTTTAATTGAATGCTGTGTGCGCCACCGGGCTTCACCACGCGAACCTTTTCCAAAATTTACACCCGGATTGAATTTCACACGTCTTAGATCATGCCTGTATCCGCAGCGGGTATGTACAGGCTCTCCAAAAACTCCCTGCCTTACCATGTTCAATACTGCCATAACATCGCGGCGGTAACAGACATTTTCCATTATCATGCAGGGAACCCCGGTTTCTTCATATGTGTTTACAAGATCCCAGCATTCCTGAAGAGTATTTGCCGCTGATACTTCAACCCCGGCATATTTTCCTGCTTTCATTGCTGCAACAGCCATTTTTGTGTGCCATAGCCATGGTGTAGATATTATTACACCATCAAGGTCATCTCTTTCAACCAGTTTTTCAAACGAATATTCATTTTTATCATAAACAATAGCTTTCTTATGACCGGCCTTTACAAGCATTTCCTGTGCCTTTTTGTTTGCTTCAGGATCGATATCGCAGAAAGCAGGAACAATTACATCTTTACGGTTAAGTATGTTCCGCAGATGACTGCGTCCCCGGCTTCCTACTCCAATAAATCCTATGCGTGCTGTTTTGGAAGATAAGTTTGATCCAAAAGATAAATGCGGAGCCAGTGAAATACCTATACCGGAAAGAGCTGCTACTTTAACAAAGTCTCTTCTGTCAATTTTCAAATCATTTTTTTTAGTGACTTTTTTATCTGCCATATTAAATTATTTAAAACTTAATTATCTAATTTGAAATATTTGAATCGGAGTTAATCCGATATATCTGCAAAAGCTATTCAATTGCGGCCAAATTAGTTTAAATCCGAGATTAAATATTTATAGATTTTGCGTCGTCACTCAATAATAGTGAACAGGTTCACTATTGAATTCGCTCCTAACAAAATTTTGTTTGCCTTTGCGTTTAGGGGATTATTCCCACTATTTTCTGATTTTTGAGCTATGTAAACGTACTTCTTCCATACACTATCGTATTGGTTTTCATGTTTTCCTCCTTTCTTTGCTTTTATGCCACTTCAATGACCCTGTCAAGCTCTTCCAAAGCGTCTTTGTAAAAATGATGTTTACCGATAAACCGGGACAGGCCATAAATTTTTATTTACTCACTCAATTGTTTATTTTAATAGGTGTTCGTGATTTTCAATTCTATTTGATAGCCTCATCCGTCATCCGGTCGGTAAGGTATTCACCATCGGGACCATCTTCAATAAATTCATTCTTATATGGACTAAAATTGGTAGCCGGATGGCCTTTGTGGCAGCCTCCAACATTAACATCAAAACCCTGTCCTTCAGGGTCTGTTTCTTCTCCTTCACCAAGATGCCATTTACCCATCATACCTGTCTGGTATCCGGCAGATCTCATGGTTTCGGCCAGCGTTACAAAACTGCTGTCAAGTATGGTAGTATTGGGAATGGGTATTAATTTACGGAATCTTGATTCTCCCCGGTTAGGATTATTAACCGTATAAATTCCATGCCTGGGTGTATATTGTCCGGTCATTAAACAAGCTCTTGTCGGAGCACAATTGGGAGCATTGGCATATGCATTGGTGAATACCATACCCTGTCGGCTTAACTTATCAATATTCGGCGTTTCATAATAATTACTGCCCATAAAACCAACATCTTTCCATCCCAGGTCATCAACCATAATAAAAACAAAATTGGGTTTTTCATTTTGCCCTGTATTGGTTTCGGATGAATAACCCGATACACATGTAACTGTTAATAAAACACCCAAACCAATGTTCTGGATGGTCTTTAAAGAAACCGATTTAATTGTGCTCATAACTGTTTTACCGGGAATTAGTATAATATTAATCAAATATTGCTTTTTTAATTACTTTAACGAAGCCATGTTCTTAAATTTATGGATCAATTTGTTTGAATGGAAATTCTTTGGATGGTGTTCTTGCCTCCTTCATGATTTTTCGGATCTGTTCAACTATTTCCGGGTGTTGCTCTGATACGTCGTTTTGCTCGCCGATATCATCAGACAGATTATATAATTCTATGTGAAGACTATCCTTAAACATGTTCTGTCTCACCCCTTTCCAATCGCCCATTCTCA
>CAZEWS010000364.1:0-3550 GCA_964515985.1 uncultured Rikenellaceae bacterium
TTTCAGAGTGAAAGGTATCTTCTCCAGATCCTCCGGACTCAAAACACTTCTTTCTAATGCGATTTCCCATGTTTTTGCTGTCTTCTCTCTTAACTCATTATCGTTGATCCAATTCAACTCAGGCCAGATTTTTAAAACTTCCTTTTTCATTATTTCAATATATATATATTAAACGTTAAATGTATATGTTAAAAGTTATTTCAAAACTGTTACGGGTTACGTGTTACGGGTTAACTCAGCGATAATAGCATCCGCCATTTGTTCAGTTGATGAGGCACCTTTTTCTATAACATCAGGCCGGCCTGACATTTTCAACATATCATAGGTCCTGGTTTTTTGTTCAAGGATCACTTTAGCAATAGCTTTCCTGACTTTAGCCGCAATTTTATATTCCCCGATATAGTCAAGCATCATACATGACGACTCAATCATAGCTATCGGATTAACTATTGAAACATTGTATCCGGCATATTTGGGTGCTGAACCATGTGTTGGCTCAAATACTGCGATCCCGTCTTCAGAAAACTGTGCACTGCATGCAAAACCCAGTCCACCTATCAACCCTGCGAAACCGTCTGACACAATATCACCGAACATATTACCTGCAACTATAACACCATAGTTTTCCGGATTTTTTGTAAGCCACATCATCTGGGCGTCAATATTTGTATTCCAAAGTTCAATATCAGGGAAATCACTTTTTTGAATTTCCTTTGCCAGCTTAAACATCATCCCTGAAGTCTCTCTAATAACATTTGGCTTCTCGCAAACAGTAACCGATTTATATTTATACTCACGGGCATGGACAAAAGCAGCACGAAGGATCCTTTCTGTAGCTTTCTTTGAGAATATTCTGGTTGAAACCGATAGCTCATTTTTAGGAATATCACCAAAATTCTTAACAAATTTCGGATGTGTCATTAATGCCTCATACACCTTATCAGGCGGATCAGTCCATTCAACTCCACCATACAGACCTTCAGTATTTTGACGAAAGATAACAACATCAACTTCAGGTTCCTCAATAGTATTGTTTTTACCCCTGCGGATAAAATTTAACGGGTTTCCTTTATACGATTTGCATGGCCTGACACAAATATCCAGGTTAAAATGTTGTCGCAAACCAACAATCGGACTGGAATAAATATATCCTTCTCCTTGCAATGCCGGATCAAGTTCCTCTGCAGCCTCATCCTTGGGTTTTGAAGTAATTGCTCCAAAAAGAGCTATTTTGTGTTGTTTTAATAACTCGATTGTCCTTTCGGGTAATGGATTTCCCTCCTTTTTCCAAAATTCCCACCCAATATCCCCTTCAACATAGTTGGCTTTGAAACCTGCTGCTTCAATAACCCTGATGGCGTGTTTCAATACATGACTACCAATTCCATCACCCGGTAAGGTTACTATCGTTCTCTTTGACATATCTGTTTTTTTTGTATAAAGTTAAAAATGACTAAAATTCAAAATTACTAAAATGTTACGAGTTACGGGTTGCGAGTTACGAGTTCACGTCTGTGCTCTTCTTTCCTCATTTTTGCCTTTTGCCTTTTGCCTTTTTTTTACTGACTGTTGACTGCCGACTATCTTTTCATTCATTATTCTGTGCCCGAAGATAATAGATTTACAATTATTGTTAATATGTTAAATAAATGTTTTTCTAATAAGTTCCTTTTATTAAAATCCTTTACATTTGCTTTTCATTTATATACGTACATAATGAAAGAAATAAAATCACTTGAACCTAAAATACTCTGGCAATATTTTGAAGATATCATCAAGGTACCTCGTCCTTCCGGTAAAGAAGAGAAAATCAGGCAATATCTGGTGGGTTTTGGAGAAAAATCCGGTCTTGAAACAGTTACTGACAAAACGGGAAATGTCCTTATCAGAAAAAATGCCACATCCGGGATGGAAGCTGTAAAACCGGTTGTTTTACAGGGACATATGGATATAGTTGCTGAAAAGAACATTGAATCAAACCATAATTTTGAAAACGACCCGATAAGTGCATATATTGATGGTGAATGGATCACTGCTAATGGCACTACTCTGGGTGCAGATGATGGTATTGGTATAGCAGCAATGTTAGCTGTTTTATCAGGTAAAGATATTAAACATGGCCCAATTGAATGTTTATTCACTGTTGAGGAAGAGACCGGATTAACCGGTGCAAAAAGATTAGAACCGGGATTACTCAATGGTAAAACTCTTATTAATCTTGATTCTGAAGATGAAGGTGAACTATTTATCGGATGTGCCGGCGGTATTGACACTTTAGCAACGTTATCGTACAAAACCAAACGGGTTCATAATAATTCAATAGTATATAAAATTTCTGTTAATGGTTTGAAGGGCGGACATTCAGGAGATGAAATTGACAAAGGACTGGGGAACTCTAATAAAATACTGAACCGGATACTCTGGAATGCAGCAAACCTGTATAAAATAAGAATCAATAATTTTGATGGGGGAAACCTTAGAAATGCTATTCCAAGAGAAGCATCAGCCGTTTTTACGATCAAGCAAAAACACCAGTCATATTTTGAAGATTACATAAAAAAAATCAGTACGGAAATCCGGAAGGAGTTAGCAGCAACTGATCCGGGATTAGTAATTAATTATGAATGTGTTGAACTACCCAATAAAGTAATAAGGAAAGGTGCTCAAGAACGGCTGCTAAATGCAATATATGCCTGTCCTCACGGGGTTGTTGCAATGAGTCAGGAAATGAAAGGCATGGTTGAAACCTCAACAAATCTTGCCTCTGTAAAATTTATTGAAGGAAACCGGATACTTATCACCACCAGTCAGAGGAGCTCCGTTGATTCGGCTAAACAAGATATTGCCGATCAGGTTGCAAGCACATTCCATCTGGCAAAAGCTAAGGTGGAATCTACCGGAAGCTATCCCGGGTGGGCTCCAAACCCTGATTCTGAAATAGCAAAGATAGTTGCCGGCTCATATGAGAAATTGTTCAAAAAGAAACCTGTAATACGTTCAATTCATGCCGGACTGGAATGCGGGTTGTTCCTTGAAAAGTACCCTGATCTGGATATGATCTCTGTGGGTCCGCAGATGAAAGGTGTCCATTCCCCTGATGAGAAACTCCATATAGGTTCAACACAACGATTCTGGAAACTACTGGTTGATGTGCTTGAGAATATGCCTGAAGAGTAGCACTACTTGTTTCCTGTTTTCTAAAATTTAATAGTAAAACTTTGCTCTATTCATACATTTTCTGTTTAATTTGCGCAAGAATTTTTTAATTATCCGGTTTGAACGATTTGAAACATATTATAAAGAATTTCGATACCATTTCCCTTGAAAAAATGGATAAAGTCAGGTTAATGGACCGGATCGATACTAAATTCATTTTCTCTTCAGAGTTGCTTCCCGGAATACTTGAAAAGGCATCTGCTAATTATAAAATACTGAAAGAAAAGACAGGATCAGTTTTCACCTACAGTAATCTGTATTTTGACACCCCGGAATTCGATATGTACACTGTTCATCACAACAGGCATTTAAACAGATACAAGGTACGGTTCAG
>CAZEWS010000365.1:0-3545 GCA_964515985.1 uncultured Rikenellaceae bacterium
TAATACTATTCAAATGAAACTACTAAATTTGAATGATTGTGGAATAAGGCTGAGGTTCACCCCGTGAAATAATTTTGCGAGCAAAAAATCGTAGATTTAATCCCGATCCGCCAGCTGGCGGACGGGATTATTTCACGGGGTAAATTTTTTGTTATTTGTGGTTTGGAATTTCATACTTAAGCAAGCATTTTTAGTTTATGGACAAACTCTAATTAATCTAATTTTTAATGAAAGACATAAACCAAAACATTGAATCTCTATCTTCATGATCCGCCTGGTCGAGAGTAAATTACGATACAATAAAATATCGAAAAGGCGTGATACTGAGGCATATATTTAAAGCAAAATGTTATGGTTAATCTATTACACACTCTAAATAAACTATATTCAGAACATCCGAATGTTAAAATACTGGTCGATCAGTTAAGCCAACATAAGAATGCAAAGATTCATCTTAAAGGATTAACCGGATCAACCAGAAGCCTTTTTTCAGCCCGGTTCCTCACAAAAGCAAGCAATACAATTCTTTTCGTACTTGACGACAAAGAGGATGCTGTCTATTTCTATAACGATCTTTCAAATGTCCTGAGCAAAGACAGGATCAGTTTCTTTCCTTCCTCTTATAAACGGTTGATCCGCTACGAACAGATAGACAGCTCAAATATCATACTTCGTTCAGAGGTCCTGGATAAAATCAATTCAACAGGGGAAAAAGTATTTATTGTAAGTTATCCCGAAGCCCTCATCGAAAAAGTAGTTCTAAAACAAGAACTGAAAAATAATTCAATAAATCTGGGAGTTCGTGAAAAAGTAAGCATTGATTTTATTGAAGAATTCATGGAAAAATTTGACTTCGAAAAGGTTGATTACGTTTATGAACCTGGCCAGTATTCAATAAGGGGAGGGATTGTTGACATTTTTTCTTTTTCGAATGAACAACCTTTCAGAATTGACTTTTCCGGTGATGAGATCGATTCCATTCGTTCTTTTAATGTTGAAAACCAATTATCGGTAAAACATTTTGAAAGAATATCCATTCTTCCGAACCTTCAGGATCCAACCCTCGAAGCCGGGAAGGAATCATTTTTAAAACACCTGCCCGCTAACGCCATAATCTGGATTAATAATATTGCTTTTACCGTTGATAAATTCAACAGTGCTTTTGATTCTGCATTTTTATCCGGTAAAGAAAATGAAACAATCGATATAAAAAAGATTTTAATCAACGGAGAAGAATTCCGGGAACAATTGTTTTCATTTCCTGTTATCGAATTCGGACAGCAATTCTTTTTTAAGCCTCATTTGCAGATCCGGTTTAAAACTTCTCCACAACCGGTATTTAACAAAAACTTTGATCTGATATCGAAAAACTTAATTGAAAATGCGCAATCCGGTTATACAAATTATATTCTCTCTGAGAACGAAAATCAGTTTGAGAGATTAAAAGCCATTTTCCGGGATACCAATACAACAGTCCAATTTAATCCGGTTGATTCCATTCTTCATGAAGGTTTTATTGACCATGACCTGAAATTTTGCTGTTATACTGATCATCAGTTATTCGACCGCTATTTTAAGTTTAAGCTTGGGGGCGATTTTTCAAAAAAAAGGCACGATCACAATCAGAACCCTGACCGATTTAAAACCGGGAGATTATGTTGTTCATACAGACCACGGAATAGGACGATTTGGAGGACTGGAGAAAATCGAAATAAACGGAAAGATCCAGGAAGCCATTAAACTGGTATACAAAGACAATGATGTTTTGTATGTAAATATCCATGCACTTCACAGAATTTCAAAATATAAAGGCGGAGACTCCAAACCTCCGAAAATTTATAAGCTGGGAACAGGGGCATGGCAAAACCTGAAACGAAACACAAAAAACAGGGTTAAGGATATTGCAAGAGATCTGATCAATCTATATGCAAAGAGGAAAAGCCAGAAAGGATTTGCATTTACCGCAGATACTTATTTGCAAAAGGAATTGGAAGCCTCCTTTATTTATGAGGATACGCCCGACCAACTTGAGGCAACCAGGGCAGTAAAAGATGGAATGGAGGCTCTGTTTCCGATGGATCGTTTAGTATGTGGTGATGTTGGTTTTGGCAAAACCGAAGTTGCTATTCGTGCAGCCTCTAAAGCAGTTGCCGATAGCAAACAAGTGGCAATACTCGTACCTACAACCATTTTAGCTCTTCAACACTTTCATAGCTTCGGGCAGCGATTAAAGGATTTCCCATGTAATATTGATTTTATCAGTCGTTTGAAAAAACCGAAAGATCAGAAAATATCAATCAGAAATCTTGCCGAGGGGAAAACGGATATAATTATAGGCACACACCGCCTGGTAAGCAGCGATATTCAATTTAAAAATTTAGGCTTATTGATCATCGATGAGGAACAAAAGTTCGGGGTTGCCGTTAAAGAAAAACTTAAAAACCTGAAATTAAACGTCGATACACTTACTTTAACCGCCACACCTATTCCAAGAACCTTACAATTTTCCCTTATGGGTGCACGTGATTTTTCCATTATCAATACACCACCTCCAAACCGGCATCCTATTGTAACTGAACTACATCAATTTAACGAAGAAATTATCAGAGAAGGTATAAATTACGAAGTTAACCGAAACGGACAGGTATTTTTCGTTCATAACAGGATTGAGAATATTCTTGAGATCGAGTCAGTGGTTAACAGGGTATGCCCCAATGTAAAAACGGTTATTGCTCACGGACAGATGGAAAGCAGAAAGTTGGAAGATGTTATGTTGGGTTTCATCGGCGGCGAGTACGATGTGCTGATTGCCACAACGATAATAGAATCCGGACTGGATATCCCAAATGCAAATACTATTTTTATTAATGATGCTCATCATTTTGGTTTAAGCGATCTGCACCAGTTGCGCGGCCGTGTTGGCCGTTCAAATAAAAAAGCGTTTTGTTATTTAATGGCGCCTCCTTTATCCCTGCTTACACCTGAAGCAAAAAAGAGATTAAAAGCTATTCAAGATTTTTCCGAACTTGGTAGTGGATTTAGTATCGCATTGCAGGATCTGGATATTCGCGGTGCGGGAAATCTGCTGGGCGCAGAACAAAGTGGGTTCATTGCAGACATTGGTTTTGAAACTTACCACCGGATCCTCGATGAAGCAATTAGTGAACTTAAAGAAAATGAATTCATAGAATTGTATTCGGATGAGAGAAGTTTGGACAAAATAAATCAACAGGTCAGTCAGGAATTGGGAAAAATAAAATTCGTTAAAGATTGTTTTATCGATACCGATCTCGAACTAATGTTCCCTGATGATTATATTTATAATATTACGGAAAGGTTGAGATTATATCGTGAACTGGGTAATATTCAGGATGAAAAAAACATTATAAACTTTGAGCAAAATCTGATCGATCGTTTCGGTTCTTTACCTGAGCCTGCCAGGGAATTATTAAATATCGTACGGTTGCGTTGGGTGGCAATGGATCTCGGATTTGAGAAGGTCTTTTTAAAAAACCAAAAAAATGATACTGCATTTTATCTCCGAA
>CAZEWS010000366.1:0-3538 GCA_964515985.1 uncultured Rikenellaceae bacterium
CGCAGTAAAGGCCTCGCCTTTATTTCACAGGGACAGCTGGCGAACGGGACGGAGTGGTAGACATAAAATTGAGGAAATAATTGGTCAAACCACCTCCTCCCGGTTGTCACCGGGGTACTCCTCCTTATCTAAGGATGAGAATTTTGCGTTTGTTGCCGAGAACAAAGAATATGATTTGTGGCATGAGTTTTTATGTTTAACCTGTAGAAAAATATCAGGACAAGACAGAAGAATGGAGGATTGGAATAATGCGTGACCTGTTTACATCGTTGGAGTAATTATCCTACGGGGTTCACCCCGTTGGATTTATTGATTTATCCTATCGGGGTAAAATGCGATATAGGAGCTATTTCTACAGGGGAAAAATGGAATATCGGAGTATTGGAAAAGATAGATCAATTGCATTATAAAATTGAAAATGAATGAAAATGATTAGGAAGATAGTTATTAAACTTCTATTGTTCTGCCATAGGCATCCCTATGGGACAATGTTCCTCCCGATAGCTATCGGGAGCCAATAATCCATTTATCCAAAATTCCATCATTCCAAAAGACAATTAAAACATAAATATTTAAATTACAGCATTATAGATTATGTTTTTATATCGAGTTCAGGTTAGTTAAGTCATAATATATTGAAGATATCTGAAAATACGCGATTATTTTTGCACGGAATACTTAACAGTTACTCCCAGGTATTTTTTTCGGTTAATAAGGTGTTTGCCCTGGTTATTCTTTTGGTAACATTTTTTGATTTTTTTGCCGGAATTAGCGGATTGTTTGCGGTGATTATTACTACAAGCGTTGGGTATGGATTTGGTTTTGATAAACTCAAAATTTCAAAAGGTTTCTACGGATTCAACAGTTTACTGGTTGGTTTGGGACTTGGAGTATATTTTGAGCCCGGATTGCCTTTTTTCTTTATCCTGATCATGGCTTCAGTGTTCACTCTCTTTATTTCTGTAAGCCTTGAAGGCATTATAGGTAAATATGCCTTACCATACTTGAGCGTTCCTTTTCTCCTTGGTCTATGGACGATAAGTATTGCAACCAGGCAATTTGAAGCCCTGGGAGTTAGTCAAAGAGGAATTTTCACCTTGAATGATCTGTATCTTATTGGAGGCAATACCCTGGTTCAGGTGTACGATTGGTGGAACAACCTGCCCATCCCCGGATCAATTCGAACCTATTTTATCTCGTTGGGAGCTATACTCTTCCAGTTTAATGTTTTGTCGGGCATCATTATAGCTCTGGTATTGCTCTATTATTCAAGAATAGGTTTTTCCCTTTCACTGATAGGTTTCTATACTGCATATTTGTTTTATGAAATAATCGGAGCAAATCTGACCGAAGTAAATTATAGCTATATTGGTTTCAATTATATCCTCACTTCGATCGCCATCGGCGGGTTTTTTATTATACCATCGAGGTTATCTTATTTCTGGACAATTATTCTGATCCCACTGGTTGCCATTTTAACCATTAGCTTAAATTCAATCTTCATTACTTTTCAATTGCCCATTTATTCTCTTCCATTTAATATTGTTGTTTTATTATTTCTTTATGTATTGAAATTCAGGATTAAGAGTAACACTTCATTGAGCGAAGTATATATACAACAGAACTCCCCGGAAAAAAATCTTTATTCATTTCAAAATGATATTATTCGGTTCCGGCATAAATTAAAGATCCCCTTTAAACTGCCATTCTGGGGAACGTGGTTTGTTTCCCAGGCACACAATGGGGAACATACCCATAAGGGTGACTGGAAACATGCATGGGATTTTATTGTGGGTGATGAAAATGAGAAGCAATTTAAGGGAGAAGGGGATTATTTGGAAGATTATTACTGTTATAATAAGGATGCTCTGTCGCCTGCAGATGGTACTGTTGAAGAGATAATTGATGGTATTGAGGATAATATTATCGGGGATATAGACATGGTTCATAATTGGGGTAACACTATAGTGATCAAACATACCGATTTTCTTTTATCAAAACTGAGCCATTTAAAACCGGGTTCGATAAAGGTTAATAAAGGTGACAAAGTACGGTCAGGTCAGGCTATCGCTAAAACAGGAAACAGCGGAAGGTCACCTTATCCACATATTCACTTCCAGTTTCAGGCGATGCCATATATAGGATCTAAAACCATTGATTATCCGTTTAGTTATTATATACTTGCTGATGGCAAAAACTATTCTTTAAAATCGTTCGAAAATCCCCGGTTAAACGATAAAATTTCAAATATTGAAGTAAATCCTGTACTAAAAAATGCCTTTCACCTTATTCCGGGTAAAAAACTTTCTTTTGAGGTTAAGGATAGCGGCATTAGAGAAATTGTTAATTGGGAAGTTGACGCCGATGTCTACAATAATTCCTTTATTCAATGCGAAAATTCAGGCAGTATTGCTTATTTTGAAAGTGATGGAAACCTTTTGTATTTTAAACATTTTGAAGGCAACAGGTCTTCTTTGCTTTACTATTTCTTCCTGGGTGCTTTTAAAATTCAAATGGGTTTTTATCAGGATATGTCGCTGAAGGATCAGTATCCGCTTAACTTATTGTTTAAAAGATCAAGCCTGTTTCTACACGATTTTATTGCACCTTTCTTTAGTTACCTGAAAGCTGATTATTTTGTGCACTATGAATTTTTAGATAATATTCTTTCGCCCTCTTCCGTTGTTTTAAAATCAAAGGTTAAGACATACCTGTTTGGCATGAATCAAAACCAGATTGAATTTCGTTTGCAATTAAACACAGCCGGTATCGGGGAATTTGAAATTTTTCTTAAAAACAGGAAAATAAAAGCAAAATGTTTAAACTGAGTTTAACTTATATATTATTACTGTTTGTTTTTCATACAACTATTGCACAGGAATCCATTAATTTTTTATCAATTGATAAAAATACCTATGAACTTTATCAAAAAAAGGACTGGAAAGGGTTGATCCCACTGGCTAAGTCAGGTATTAAAAAAAACATCGACTATTTTTATTTGCGAATGCGCCTTGGAATAGCTTATTATGAACAGGGTAAGTACCGTCAGGCGATTCCACACTTTCAGAAAGCGCTTGATTTTAATTCAAAGGATCTTTTTGCACAGGAATATCTATACTTTTCTTATTTATTCTCAGGCAGGAAATCCGATGCCGGAAACCTGATTTCGAAATTTCCCAAATCTCTTATAGACAAATTAAAGATTGAAACAAAACAAGGAATCAGTGGATTGTCTGTTTTTAATACCTATACCTGGAATACTGATCCTGTATCAGCAGATAGTTATTCACCCGGTGTTGATACTTCTGGCTCGCAAAACATCACTAAAAATTTCAACCTGTTTAATTTTAATATTGAGCATCAGATTTCCAATCGCCTGACTTTTTATTACGGATATAGCTTCCTGTCAAAATCAAGGTTTCATTATAGTCAGGATACGAATGAAGCCTTCCTTTATCCCAATGACAAATTCAGCCAACATCAATTTTATTTTTCAGGTTCAGTATTGGCAGGAAGAGGACTGTCAATTAGTTATACT
>CAZEWS010000367.1:0-751 GCA_964515985.1 uncultured Rikenellaceae bacterium
GGCTGGTTTACGCAAAAAGAGTTGGCCGGCGGTGGTGCCCTTGCCGATATGGGTGTCCATGCAATTGACACTGTTCGTTATATCCTCGGTGATCCGATGCCAAAAGAAGTTTACGTCAAGGTTGGCACTCACTTTGGCGATTATGATGTTGATGATTCGGGTATCATCATAATCACCTGGAATAACGGAACTACGTCTATAATCGAAAGCGGTTGGTGGCAGTCTCATATGGATGGCCCGGAAGCAGGAACGCGTCTTTATGGTACAACCGGATATGCAAGTTTATTTCCAACTTTCCTGAAAATAAAGGTAGGTAATGTAACAGGAAAATTTGATGCGAAATTACCTGAAAGGAAAGAACATTGCGATCAGGTAATTTATGACCGGCAGATGGAACACTTTATTGAAGTCGTAAAACTATAGGAATTTAAACTAAAAGAACCATGAAAGTTTTGTTTACTAACTTAATAAAGATTACTAAAATACATGCTGCATATCGGCGTAGGGGATACGGTTTATAGTTATATCGTAAATCCTGTCGGGGCTTTTGGGGATATAAAGAATGAAAATCCTGAATGGAACAGCAGCGCTAAAGTTGCTGCTATGGCTAACTCTGATGGCTGGCAATTAGAATTAGCAATTCCGCTTAATGAATTGAATATCGAAGACGAACCTCTGACCATTAATTATAAAGTAGAGGGGAAAATGCATCTGATTATGAAAAAGAAAAGACTAATTAACAGAAAATTTA
>CAZEWS010000367.1:989-3538 GCA_964515985.1 uncultured Rikenellaceae bacterium
AATATTCCGACCCAAATGGAGGAGAATATACAAAAAGTACGAGGATGTTTGTTACAGATGAGAACTAATTAGTGTCCGTCTATAAACTTAAATAGCTTGACAGTAAGTACCAATAAACAAATCGCAAAATTCAAATAAATTACAAATAACAATGACAAAAACAACAATACTCTACTGTATTATAAGTGTTTGTGATTTTGAGATTTGAATTTGATTATTATTTGTTATTTATAATTTGAGGTTTGGAATTTTATTATTCAAAATTGTTGTCAATTTATAGACAGACACTAATTATTTACTAACTATAATCAATAATTATATATTAGGATATGAAAAAAATGAATCTGAATAAAGTACTGCCTGTTTTGATGGCCGCAATAGTAATGGGCTTCGCTGATATTGTCGGCGTTGCTACCGGGTATATTAAGAATGATTTCGGACTGACGGATGATCTTGCTCAATTAATACCTTTTATGGCTCTTGTTTGGTTCTTCTTTTTATCTGTACCAACAGGAATTTTACAGGATAAGTATGGTAAAAAAAACATGTTGAATATTGGTATGGGATTAATTGGATTAGGGATGCTAATACCTTTTTTCCACCACTCATTCGCTGTTATGCTCCCTGCAATGGTTCTCATGGGAATTGGAAACACAATTGTTCAGGTTTCTGCCAATCCTCTGTTAATGAATGTTGTTCCAAAAAACAAGTTCTCCAGCTTCATGAGTTTATCCCAATTTCTGAAAGCTGTTAGTTCGCTGTTAGGACCAATAATCACAACATTCGTTGCAATACAATTTGGAAACTGGAAACTGGTATTTGCTGTTTATGCTGTTACCTCTCTTCTTGCAGTATCATGGTTATATTTTACCAGAATTGAGGAATCAAAGAGTAATGAAAAACCTGCAACATTCAAATCCTGTTTCAGTTTGTTGAATAATAAGTTTGTAATATTTATGGCCCTTGGAATATTTTTTCTTGTAGGGGCTGATGTAGGAATGAATACGAATATTGCAAATTACCTGCAAACTTCATTTAGCTTGTCTCTCGAACAAGCCTCACTGGGTATAAGCATTTATTTTGCAGCCTTAATGACCGGCCGTTTTTTGGGAGCCATAATGTTAAACTGGGTGCCTGCAAAAAAGTTTCTGGTAAGCACAACCGTTTTAGCTTTGCTAAGCATGCTTGCCATGATATTTGCTCCTTCAGTGACGGTCGCAAGAATTGCTATTTTTATGGCAGGACTTGGTTCCGGGAATCTTTTCCCGTTAATCTTTGCTATTACACTTGAAAAAATGCCGGATCGTGCAAATGAGATCTCAGGTCTGATGATTATGGCAATTTCCGGGGGAGCGATTATTCCTCCCCTTATGGGAGTATTGAGTGCCAATGTGGGTATGATTGCCAGCTTAATGGTTTTGGTTGTTTGTATGATATATATTCTGGGAGCAAGTATTTACGCGATAAAAAAACAAGTTAGTAATGGAATATAAAGGAAGATACAAAATTTTCGACCCGTGGCAGATTAATACATATCCGGTGTCAGAACGCAACAACAAAGTAAAGCTTAACGATCTCATCGATCCCGGTAATGTCAACGAAATGACGTTTAATGTCTCAAAGGATGTGGAAGAGAGGATTACTCTTCTTGCGAAAGAGATCGTTTCTGTAAGGGAGAAAAACAAGCCTGTGCTGTTTTTTACCGGTGCTCATCTTATAAAGAACGGACTTGGCAGATTGCTTGGAGATCTTGTGAAGCGCAATATGTTCACAATCATTTCCGGCAATGGCGCTACCTCAATACATGATTTTGAACTGGGTTTGATCGGGGAGACAAGTGAATATGTTCCGCAAGCGCTCGAAAAAGGACAGTTCGGGATGGCTTTTGAATTCAACTACATTAATGCTGCCCTTATACTTGGGAACAGGTACAAGCTTGGCTATGGTGAATCTATTGGCAGAATGATTTGTGATGAATTTTTCCGGAAAGAGCTATCAGATATTCTTGGACTGGAAAATTCAACGATAAAATTTTTGCATCCTGAACTGAGCGTGCAGGCAATATGTTATGAGAAAAAAGTGCCTTTTACTGTTCATGTGGGCATTGGTACCGATGTTATCGACCAGCACCCATATTTCGACGGGCGGGATAAAGGCGGATGTTCGGGCAGGGATTTTCTGATTTACACTAATGAAATTGCTGAACTTGCTGAGGGAGGTGTAATATTGAATGTGGGTAGTGCAGTTACAGGACCGGAAGTGTTTCTAAAAGCAGCTTCGATGGCAGGAAACACAGGGCATGTCCCGAAAAATATCGTAACTGCCAATTTTGATTTGAGGCCATACAATCCTGGTCACATCACAAATGAAAACACTGCAGGCTATTATTATCGCGATCAAAAAAGTATTGTTGCCAGGGTTCCGCAAGCATATGGAGGAAAAGGTTATTACATTGGGGGAAATCAAAAACAGACTATTCCTGTACTGTATAAAAAGCTGATAGAACTTTTCTAAACTGATCGCCCGGCAGCAGTAGTGGTCTGACGAGT
>CAZEWS010000368.1:0-3497 GCA_964515985.1 uncultured Rikenellaceae bacterium
ATGAGTATTACAGAATCTGCTTCGAAATTCGATGATCTGGAAAAAATGACTGTCAGGGATTTGCTGGAAAACATCAACCAGGAAGATCAAACGGTTCATTTAGCAGTTAATAAGGTTATACCTCAAATTGAAAAACTGGTAAAAAAAATAATCGATAAAATCAGTAAAGGTGGCAGGCTGTTTTATATCGGAGCCGGGACAAGTGGTAGATTAGGCATTCTGGATGCATCAGAGATTCCACCGACCTTTGGAGTACCTTTTGATATTGTTATTGGAATCATAGCAGGCGGTGATTCAGCTATCCGTAAAGCAGTCGAATTCGCTGAGGATAATTACGAGCTGGCATGGAAAGACCTACAAAAATATGAAATCAATAAAAAGGATGTGATTGTTGGTATTGCAGCCTCAGGCAGAACTCCATATGTTATCGGAGGCGTAAGAAAAGCGAGATCGGAAGGGATCCTTACGGCGTGTATCACCTGTAATCCGGGAACAAAACTGGCAGAAGAAGCAGACATCCCGATTGAAGCCATTGTAGGACCCGAATTTGTTACCGGTAGTACCAGGATGAAATCGGGAACTGCTCAAAAACTAATCCTGAACATGATCACAACCTCCACAATGATTAAGTTGGGGCATGTAAAGGGAAGCAAAATGGTAGATATGCAGCTTACAAATAAAAAGCTGGTCGAGCGTGGAACACGTATGCTAATGGACGAATTGGGGTATAACAAAACAAAGGCAAAAAAACTTTTATTAGAGTATGGTTCAGTACGAAAGGTAATCCGGAATGAAAGAAAGAAAAATAATAAATAATGCCTCAAATGAGCTAAAATGAAAAATAATATCACCTGTTTTCTTATCAGTAGAGGAAAACCCGAACAACAATCTGTTGAAAACCTGAGAAGGTCTGAGCGGGTCGAAAAGATCTATATACTAACCCCGGAAAAAGTAAGTAATATTGAAGGCTGTGAAATAATAACTGTTGATAAACTGTACAGTACGAAATTGATCCGGACAATTGCCGAAAAGTCGGGCACAGCTTATACGCTTATCTATCTGAATGAAAATATTCTTGAATTAGGACAATATGCCATGGAAAGATTTTATGCTGTTGCAGAGGATACCGGTGCCGGTTTGGTATATTCAGATTATTATGAAAAAATTAATGATACAAGGTCTGCACATCCTACTATTGATTACCAGTACGGAAGTCTGAGGGATGATTTTAATTTTGGTATGGTTCTGTTTTACAGAAGCGAAGCAATTAAACGGGTAGCAGAGCAATTTGATAAGGAATATGAATATGCAGGTTTTTATGATCTCCGTTTAAGAACCGCCGGACAATATTCAATAATAAGAATACCGGAATATCTTTACATAATTACTGAAACAGATATCAGGAGATCAGGAGAAAAGATGTTTGATTACGTTGATCCGAAAAACAGGGAAATTCAGAAGGAAATGGAAGAAGTTATCACATCATATCTGAAAAACACCGGAGTTTACCTCGAACCAAAATTTCAAGAGATTAATCTTGATGAAGAGAATTTTGAAACTGAAGCATCCGTTATTATTCCTGTTAAAAACCGTGTGCGTACAATTGGAGACGCGATTAAATCAGTCCTGAAACAGGATACCAATTTTGCGTTTAACCTGATTATTATTGATAATTTCTCTAACGATGGTACTACTGAAAAGATAAAATCATTTGCAGAAAAAGATCAGAGGATAATTCATGTTATCCCCAAAAGAAAGGATCTTGGCATTGGTGGTTGCTGGAATGTTGGGATTGACCATGAAAAGTGCGGGAAATTTGCAATTCAGTTGGACAGTGATGATGTATACATAGATGAAACGGTTATTCAAAAAATAGTGGATACTTTCTATGAAAAAAAATGTGCAATGGTGATAGGTACATACCAGACAACAAATTTTGATTTTAAAGAAATTACTCCTGGTATAATTGATCACAGAGAGTGGACTCCTGAAAATGGAAGAAATAATGCATTAAGAATCAACGGCTTTGGTGCCCCACGAGCCTTTTATACTCCTGTCCTGAAAAAAAATAAATTTCTAAATGTAAGTTACGGTGAGGATTATGCCATATGTTTGAATATATCACGTTTTTATAGGATCGGCAGAATATACACCACGCTTTATCAATGCCGGAGATGGGAAGAAAATACAGACGCAAAACTGGATGTTAAAAAAGAAAATGCTAATAATGTCTTTAAGGACCGGATAAGGACTTTTGAGGTTCTTGCCCGCCAAAAATTGAACAACCAACAACGTATTGGTTTCCGTAAAAACGGCCGGCATTTTATATTCCTTTTGTTGATCACGCCTCTATTACTTGCAGGTTGCGGAAGATACAATAGCTGGCAAAAGAATAAAGCAACATACGGGACCATAAGCATTGACTCCTCTGATATAAAAAAAGAAACAGCATTATCAAGCGACGAACAGCTTTTTCAAATAATCTACCACACGGAAGACAAGAAAATCTGTCATTCACTTTTAAGGCACTTTATCAGGAATGGACTGGCAGATAAGCCTCTGAATGAAATAACCATTGAGGTTGCAAAAAGTTTCCTGGGAACAAAATATGTTGCTTATACTCTTGAAACTGAATGGGATGAATTATTAGTTGTAAATTTAAGAGGATTAGACTGTACTACATATCTTGAAAACACAGTTGTTTTTTCGAGGTTAATCAAACGTAAGGAAACCTCTTTCAAAAGCTATGTTAATGAACTTAAAAAAATCAGATACAGAAATGGAAAACTGGACAAATACCCTTCCCGCCTGCACTATTTTTCCGATTGGTTGCACAACAACAAGCAGAAAGGCATAATAACGGATATTTCCCGGGAACTGGGTGGCAGTGTATTCTATAAGACTATCAATTTTATAACCCAAAACAGGGATAAATACAAACAATTGAGTGATGAAAATTTTTTCCTCGAAATGCAGGAAATTGAATTAGAAAACAAACAGCATAAATTTTTCTATATCCCCAAATCTCAAATAAGGAATATCGAAAATAAGATCCTGGATGGAGATTTGATAGCTATAACAACAACTATTAATGGGCTGGATATTGCACATGTGACTATTGCTATACATATAAATGAAAGATTACATATAATCCATGCTTCCAGCAAAGCAGGAGAAGTAGTGATTTCAGAGGAACCCCTGACTGATTATTTGAAGGAACATAAATCACAATCAGGGATAATGGTTAGCAGATTAATAGAAAAGTAAGAACATAGCTGCGCTATTTAATTAAAAATGAAAAATTAAAAATTAGAAATTATGGATAGGGGATTAGGAGAAAGGTTATTTAAGTTTGCGATAGATGTAATAAAATTTTAAGGAATATAAAAAATACTCCAGAAATTACTGTGATGAAATACCAGTTGACAAAAGCAGCAACATCAAGCGGAGCTAACTATGAGGAAGCGCAAGCAGCATCATCAAGGGCTGATTTTAAA
>CAZEWS010000369.1:0-3474 GCA_964515985.1 uncultured Rikenellaceae bacterium
GCCACTATTTCACAGGGCAGGCCCGGCCTGCTTGACGGGTCGTCTGACGAGGTGACCTGCCAACTTTGGCAGATCGGTTTTAACAGCCACGTGTTTAGTCAGGGCATGAACTGTAAGCTGGCAGGTTTATTGCGGCGCATGTATAGCTTTTCCCTACTGGTAACGATGGTAGTTGCGCCGCTTGTTTTATTAGTTCTTCTTGACCCCGCCATGAATGGCGGGGCTAGTCATATTGTGACAAATACTCGTCGGACGAACTGGAGTCGTCTGACGAGGTGACCTGTATAAATTGCGAAATCAATTTCAACCACCCTGCGTCTCAGGCTTCGCCTGATCCACCCCTCCTTTCCAAGCCCCGGAGGGATCCTTACGGGAGAGGGGAATTTGTTTTATTTGCTTGATAGCTTGGTGAAACGGAAGAATCTGAAATTTATGCATAGTCGTCAGACCAGCTGAAGTGGTCAGACGACTTTTATACACTCTTCTAATAACTCTTCCCTGTCAACCGGTACAACTCCAACCTTTTCACAAACCAGTCCGCCGGCAAGGTTTGCAATGACAGCAATTTCCCTGGAAGGTAAACCAGCCGCTAAACACAAAGCCGCAGTACTTATCAATGTATCACCTGCTCCTGAAACATCAACAACCTCCCGTACCTCTGCAGGTATGATATGATATTTCCCATTATCACTTATATAAACACCCAGTTCTGATAAGGTGATCAGAATTTTATCGATTTGCCTTTCTTTATGAAGTGTATTCGCTATCCTGGATAATGCCTCAAAATCTCCTTTCTTTATCTCAACTTTTAATCCGTCAGTTATTTCTCTGAAGTTTGGCTTGAATAAGGTGATATTCCTGTAGTGATTGAAATTCCTTTTCTTAGGGTCTACCAGTGTGGGGATGTTGTTCTTGTTAGCCAGTTCAACTGTTTTTTCAATAATAAACGGAGTGATGATACCCTTATCATAATCCTCAAACAGGATAGTATCAATTTTTTGACTGGATATTAACGATTGTATCTTGTTAAAAAGTTCCTGTTCAAGATCAGATGATATATATTCATCATCCTCCTCATCTACACGCAGCAGGTGTTGATTGTTGCTGATTATCCTGGTTTTTACAGTTGTTTTTCTTTCTTTGTTTACAATAATGCCTTGGTTATCAATAGACCTGAATTGAAGTCGTTCAAAAAAAACTTTTGCTTTTTCATCATCCCCAATAATAGAATATAGCAAAGGTTTAGCTCCCAGGGCTTTAATATTTAATGCAACATTGGCAGCTCCGCCTAAACGGTTTTCTTTTTTTGTACATGTAATGATTGGAATGGGGGCTTCAGGAGATATCCGTTCTACCTTACCCCATAAATAAGCATCGATCATTACATCGCCGATGATAAGGATTTGAAAATTGTTAAAAGATTCGAAGATCTTTTGGATTTCTGAACTTTTCACTGTAATGCTATTTTTTTTCTGGTAAAGATATAGTTTTTGAATATAAATAAGAATAGAACACGGATGACACGGATGACACGGATTTAAAATATTTATGTATTTTCAATTTTAGGCATTTTTTATCTCTACATCGGATCTACGTCGATTTGGATCTGTATGGATCGGAATTCACCTGTTTTTTCGTGCAAGTTAATTACTGATAGGATTTGTTGTTTTGCCTTGATAACTGTTTTGCCTTTTTCAATCTTTAAAATAATGGTTTTCAAATACCATTTCTGGATTTGGCTGATAACCGGAAATTCCGGTCCTAAGACCCTGTTTCCAAAAAACTTTCTTAAGTCATTTGCAAGTATTTTTGCTGCCTTATTTAAGGAAGGTTTTTTCCTGTGCTTTAATGTAATCTTAATCATTCTGAAAAACGGCGGGTATTTAAAACTTTTCCTGTCTTTTAACTGGGACGTAAACATATGCTGAAAATCGTTATTCAGGACATCCTGAATAATGGTATGGTTTGGATCTGAAGATTGAATGATGACCTTACCCTGCTTATTTTTTCTGCCCGACCTGCCACTTACCTGTGCCATAAGCTGGAAGCTTCTTTCATATGCCCTGAAATCGGGAAAATTCAACAGATTGTCGGCATTCAGAATTCCGACTATACTTACATTACCAAAATCCAAACCTTTTGAGATCATCTGGGTACCAACCAGTATGTTAATATTGTTGTTTTCGAAGTTGTTGATTATTTTTTCATACGATCTTTTGGTTCTTGTGGTGTCAAGATCCATCCTTTCGGTTTTAACACCGGGAAAAAGGATACGGATCTCGTCTTCGATTTTTTCAGTTCCGAACCCTTTTGTTTTAAGGATAGTGCTCCCACAGTTTTTGCAAGTTCCGGGAATTGGAATGGAATAGCCACAATAATGACAAACCAGGTTATTATAAATTTTATGATAGGTTAGGCTCACCGAACAGTTTTTACAACCAGGGATCCATCCACAGGTTTCACATTCAATAAAACGGGAAAATCCCCGCCGGTTCTGGAACAAAATAACCTGCTCTCCGAGGTTTAGTGCCTCGTTGATTTCAGATAACATTGTGTTGGAAAAGAAAGAAGTCATCTGACGTTTTTTATACGCTTGACGTGTATTTACCAGGATTATTTTTGGTAATTCGAGATTCTCAAACCGTTCATTTATTTCGACCAATCCGAATTTTCCAGTAGTGGTATTGAAATAGGTTTCGATTGCCGGTGTTGCCGTACCAAGAACGGTTTTTGCATGAAAAAAATGAGCCAGCATAATGGCTGAGTCACGTGCATGATACCTGGGAGCAGGTTCTGTCTGTTTATACGAATTTTCATGCTCTTCATCAATAATAACCAGTCCCAGGTTTCGAAAAGGAAGAAATATGGATGACCGGACTCCCAGGATTATCTGGTAGGCATCTTTTTTATTTTCATCCAATACATTGTACCATATTTCCTGTCTCTCAGCATTACTGAATTTTGAGTGATATACACCTACTTTCTTGCCAAAAACTTCCCTTAACCGGTTAATGATTTGAGCAGTTAAAGCAATCTCAGGCAGGAGATACAAGGTTTGCTTACCCTTCTTCAATTGCTCATCAATGAGATGTATATAAATTTCGGTCTTGCCACTAGATGTTACACCATGTAAAAGGACAACATCCTTTTCGCTGAAGAGCTGTTGAATTTGTTTCAGGGCTTGTGTCTGAATGGCACTTAATTTTTTTAATGAAGATTTTGCCTCAATGCCGGCAGAAAGCCGGCTTACCTCCCTTTGATTTATCGTCAGGATTTTCTTTTTAACGAGCGCATTCATTGACGAGATCCCGCCTGAGGCTTGTGTTAATAAAAGTTTCTTTTTTATTGGTTTATAACTGTTATGGTCAGAGAATCCGGAGAGGTTCAGAAATGTAACCAGAATATTTAATTGTTTCGGAGCCTTTTCTAATTGATCCAGAACATCGTTAAGTTTTTTTCCCGGTAAGTCCGGGA
>CAZEWS010000370.1:0-3460 GCA_964515985.1 uncultured Rikenellaceae bacterium
CTACGAATCTTCCGGAAGAACAAAAAACCCATAACAAATCATTGTTTTGGGATAAAAAAAAACAGAGAATGAAGGAGCAAGACATATTATTAAACCCTAATGAACTTGTACAACATTTGAAAAAACCGGCAGCGGAGTTCACAAAACATGATATTATTACGTTTGCTGAAGATCGAGAGATCAGGATGATTAATTTTCGCTATGTGGCAGAAGACGGAAAACTAAAAACCTTGAATTTTGTTATTTCAAGCAAGGATTATCTGGATTCAATTCTCTCATCCGGGGAGCGGGTTGACGGGTCAAGCCTTTTTCCTTTTATTGAAGCAGGGTCGAGTGATCTGTATGTTGTACCACGATATAAAACGGCATTTGTAAATCCTTTTACCGAAATCCCGTCCCTTGAAATTCTTTGTTCATTTTATTCGGCAAAAGGTACTCCTTTCGAAGGTGCCCCGGAATATGTATTAAGAAAAGCTCATGTGGAATTTAAGAAGGAAACAGGTTATGTTTTTAAAGCTTTGGGTGAGCTGGAATATTATGTAAACTCCATATCTGACCCCCTTTATTCCTTGCAGGATCAGAAGGGTTACCACCAGTCCGGACCCTTTGCCAAATTTGAGGACCTCAGGGTAGAAGCTCTTGACCTTCTTGCAAAAGCGGGTTGTAAAATCAAATATGGTCATTCCGAGGTGGGAAGTTTTACCTCCGGTGGGGAAGATTTTGAGCAACATGAGATTGAATTCCTGCCTGTCGATGTTGAAGATGCAGCCGATCAATTAGTCATTGCCAAATGGATACTCAGAATGCTAAGCTGTAAACATGGTGTAGAGGTGAGTTTCGCCCCGAAAATAACGGTTGGAAAAGCAGGAAGCGGATTGCATATTCATATGATGCTTGAGAAGGACGGGAAAAATGCCATGGTAAGTGGCGGCCATCTGAGTGAAACAGCTCATAAGATCATAGCTGGGATACTGTATCTTTCACCGGCACTGACAGCATTTGGAAACACTGTCCCGATCTCATACCTGAGGCTGGTACCACATCAGGAAGCACCTACCAATATTTGCTGGGGGGACCGGAACCGTTCAGCCCTGATCAGGGTGCCATTGGGCTGGAGAAGTGGAAACCAAATGACCATCGATGCCAATCCATCTGAAAAAACTGATCCTGAACAAGGCGATAGCAAACAAACAATTGAGTTCAGAGCTCCGGATGGTTCTGCTGATATTTATAAATTGTTGGCTGGACTTATGGTAGCAGCAAAACACGGATTGAACAGGAAAGATGCACTTGAAATGACAGAGAAACTCTATGTAGATGTGAATATTTTCGACAAAAAAAATTCAGAGAAGTTAAATAAGTTAGATAAACTACCTGCCTCTTGCTGGGAATCGGCTGAATCGCTAAAAAAATTAAGAAGCTATTTTGAAAAAGACAATATTTTCCCGTCAGCGGTGATCGATTTTACGATTCAAAAATTGAGGTCTTATAATGATCAGGGGTTGAGCGAAACTTTGTATGGCAAGGAGGAAGAGATTAACAAATTAGTGAAAAAATACATACATGTAATGTAGGTTCTCAACAATAGAAATTTTTGTGTCTCATGTGCGATAGTAATTTTGCTAATTCATTAATTTAAGTCAGAAGGAATTTCTTCCTTAGATAAATTGGCAGATTGTATGCTTGCATTCAGTTCAAAACCAATTAATAAGGAAATAGAATTAAAATAAAGCCATAATAAAATAACGATCAAAGTTCCAATAGAACCATACAAAGTATTAAATTCTCCAAAATTATTTACAAAGAATGAAAATCCTAATGAGGAAATGATAAAGAGAATTGTAGCGAGGGAAGATCCTGCAGAAATAAATCGCCATATATTTTTTCTGGCTGGAGCAAGGTAATATAAAAATGAAATAGCAAAGAAGATCAGGGCAATAATAATAATCCATTTGCCGAACTGCATCAAATAAAAAGGCAGATTGAGTCTTAACAATTCCAGGTCAACCAATTTCTGGATTGCTATTTTACTAAAAAGGATTAATATTACAGCAATGGATAAAAGGGATGTGAGAATAAATACCAGGGCAAGAGAAATCAATCGTTGAGCCAGCCATCCGCGGGTATCAATGGAATGAGTTGTGGCATTGAAAGCATTAATCAGGGCATTAATACCATTGGTTGAGAAAATAATAGTTGCTCCAAACATAAATAGTAACAATCCACCGCTTTTTTTGGTAACAATTTCAACAATGGTGATTTCCATAAACGAGAAAGCATTTTCGGGCAAAATATTTTGGAAAAGCGTAAGAAGTTCAACCTGAAAATTCGGGATGGGAATGAACGGAATTAAAGTAAACAAAAAAATAGTTGAAGGTAAAAGGGCAATACACAAGTTAAAAGCAATAGAGGAAGCCCTTGTTCCCAGTGAGCCTTTTTGAAACCCCTGAAAGAAAAAAATAATCACATCGTAAATAGGAACACCTTCAAACCCCGGCAGAGAAGCTTTTTTAATTTTTTTCAAAAAAGAATGAATCCAGGTATTAAAAAATTTATATGTATGCTTATTTTGAATTGATAGCATTTCGTGGATTGAAATTGAATATTTATTCTTCAATGATTGCCTTTAAGCTTAAATCAATGCTCTTTATATGATGAGTGAGGGCTCCGACTGAAACAAAATCCACACCGCATTCAGCAAATTGACGAACGGTCTCGAGCGTAATTCCTCCTGATGATTCAACTTCGTATTTTCCATTTATTAGTGTGACGGCTTTCTTTGTGTCTTCGATACTGAAATTATCCAGCATAATCCGGTGCACACCACCGATTTTTAAAATTCCCTTTACATCTTTCAGGGATTGTGCTTCAATTTCAATTTTCAAATTTTTACCTTTTTCTTTCAGGTATTGGTTGGCCGACTTTATGGCTTTTTCAATTCCTCCCGCATATTCGATATGGTTATCTTTAAGCAGGATCATATCATATAATCCCATGCGATGGTTTTCTCCGCCCCCGATCCGTACAGCCAATTTATCGAGAAAACGCATACCCGGTGTTGTCTTCCGGGTATCAAGCACTTTTGCCTTCAGTCCTCTCAGCTTTTCGGTATAAGCCCTGGTTTGTGTTGCAATTCCACACATTCGTTGTAACACATTCAGTACGATTCTTTCAGCAAGCAGGATGGAAAGAATTTTTCCTTCAATGATGTAGATGATATCGCCTGCATTTATAGAGACACCATCCTCATAACAGCATTCTATTTTTAAACCGGGATCAATCTTATGAAAAATCTTATCACCAATTTTAACTCCGGCAAGAATTCCTTGTTCTTTAGAAAATAATATTGCTTTACCAATAGCAGTTTCGTGAATACATGCAAGTGATGAATGATCACCATCGCCTATATCCTCCCTGATGACAGCTTTTATAAAAGTATCCAGATAATCCCTATTCATCC
>CAZEWS010000371.1:0-2952 GCA_964515985.1 uncultured Rikenellaceae bacterium
TCTATTATAAAAAAGGCTACAAATATCTTAAATAAAATTAAGCTATTCAATTGTTTCTTTAATTTTTAAAATAAAAAAATGGTTATCTTCGCTCGGTTAAAAATTATGAAATTTTGCTGTACTGGTAAACTATACAGGTAATCCTTTTAGCTTTATCACTTATGAAAAAAACAATTGTTATTTTGTTGGCTGTTTATTTATTATCCGGTTGTCAGACAAGCCAACGTTTTGAAATTGCCGGAACAATAAAAAATTCGAATGGAGAATTGATCTACCTGGACGAAATTAAAACCAACGATCTTGAAACGGTAGATTCAACTTATATCGACAAGAACGGTGATTTCAGGTTCAGGGGAGACATGGCTATTCCCAAATTTTTTATTATTAAAACCAATCAGGATAATTACATTACTTTACTGCTAAATCCGGGTGAGAAAATATCCATTGAAACAAACATAAAAAACATTGGTTTCAACTATAAACTGAAAGGGTCCAAAGATTCCAGAATCATTCAGGAATATAATACAAAGCTTCGGGAAAATGTAAATAACCTTAAGGAATTAAATGAAATATTCAATGACAGTATAAACAGTCCGAATATTGAATCCATTATGATGGATCTGGACAAAAGATCAGAATTGATCATTAAAGATCAAAGGGATTACACCATAAAGTTTATTCAAAAAAACAAGTATTCCCTTGTAAGTCTTATGGCTCTTTACCAACAATTAACTCCCAGGAATCCTGTTCTTGATCCTTTAGAGGACATTCAATATTTCGAAATGGTGGACTCGACGTTGTATAATTTATATCCTGAATCGGAACCTGTACAGGCATTGCATTCCCAGGTAGCCAATCTAAAGATTAAATTCAATCGTGAAAAACTTCTTGCCTTTGGAGCTATTCCTCCTGAAATTGCACTTTCTGATCCTGAGGGTGAAACAATAACCCTTTCTTCAACGAGAGGGAAAATTGTATTGCTCGACTTTTGGGCTGCCTGGTGCAATCCATGCCGGATGGAAAACCCAAATTTAGTGTCCAATTATGCTAAATACAAGCAAAAAGGATTTGAAATATATCAGGTTTCATTGGACAGAAAACGTGAAGACTGGGTTTCTGCCATAAAGAATGATCATCTGGAACAGTGGATCCATGTCAGCGATCTTCAGTTTTGGAAATCCGTTGTTGTGCAGCAATATCAGCTTGATAAAATTCCCACTAATTTTCTCCTCGACCGGGAGGGTAAAATTATTGCCAAAGATGTCAGGGGCGAAGCATTATCTGAAAAGCTATCTGAAATCTTCGATTAATCTTCAATAACGATGAAAATATTACTGCCTGTACTTTTTTTAGTACTATTGGCTTCCTGCGGTCAGAAAAGTAAAATTGAAATTAGTGGTCTTGTGAATAATGCCAACCAGAAATACATTTACCTTGATGAAATGGATATTAATCAAAGGAATCTGGTAGACTCTGCCAAAATCCGAAAGAAGGGTACATTTCATTTCAGGATCCATTCCACTGAACCAAATTATTACCAATTACGATTGACAAGCCGTAATTTTATTACCCTGCTGGCATCGCCGGGTGAAAAGATCTCAGTGGTTTCAAAGGATCGATATTTACCTGAGAATTATGAGGTATTTGGTTCAGAAGGTTCTTCTCTTATAAAAAAACTGGATGATCAACTGCGTAAAACCATATATAAAACCGATTCCATTTCAGCTTTATATAAAGAAAGCCAGGAAAATCCCGGATTTGATACCATCGGTCCACAATTTAATGACGCATATACAAAAGTAATTCAGGATCAACGTAGATTCACCATTCGTTTTATTCTGGAAAACATCAGCTCTCTGGTAGCCATAAAGGCATTATATCAAAAACTCGATTCCACAACATATGTATTATATGATAATAAGGATCTGCAATACCTGAAAATAGTAGCGGACTCATTAAAAGTGCATTACCCGGATTCCAAACATACGAAAGTTTTAGTAATTGACCTGGAACAAGGTTTGAAACGGTTTAACGCACTCAGACTGGCAAAACTGATTCAAAATTCAGGAAAAGAAAAATCACTGGATATTGCATTACCCAACCCCGTAGGGGATACCATTCTCTTATCCTCTTTTCGTGACCATTACGTTCTGTTAAGTTTCTGGGCATCAACGGATGAAACAAGTGTGGTAGAAAACCTGGAACTCAAAAAGCTTTACCAAACATACCATAAAAAAGGATTTGAAGTATATCAGGTGTCTTTCGACAACGACAAAGAATCATGGAAAAAATCTATTCTGTTTGATGAATTGCCCTGGATTCATGTAATTGATACGGAACAGGAATTTGCAAGAATGTTCAATGTTCAGCAGTTACCAGCCAATTATATCCTGGATAAGGAAGGGGCAATTATCGGAAAAGATTTGTATAGAAAGGCATTGAGGATTAAATTGTCACAGTTATTCGACTAATTAAATCCATTGATTTGAAGGAAAAAGGAAAAATATTTTTTGCTTCAGACATCCATTTGGGACTACCCTCTCATGAAAAAAGCCTGGTAAGGGAAAAGTTGTTTGTTCAATGGCTGGATGAAATCAAGAACGAAGCAAAAGAAATATATCTTCTGGGGGATATTTTTGATTACTGGTTCGAGTATAAGAAGGTGGTCCCAAGGGGATTTACAAGATTCCTGGGAAAGATCTCAGAGATCACGGATCAGGGGATACCAGTTCATTTTTTTACGGGTAATCATGATATCTGGATTTTAGATTACCTGCCGGTTGAAAGCGGAATTATCCTTCACCGTAATCCAATACAAAAAGAATTTAACGGCTTGCGATTTTATCTCGGGCATGGGGATGGCCTCGGTCCGGCAGATAAGGGATATAAAATGCTCAAGAGGATCTTTACCAGGAATCTTGTAAATCCCCTTGGGACCACCTTCTTATACTC
>CAZEWS010000371.1:3039-3458 GCA_964515985.1 uncultured Rikenellaceae bacterium
GTTTGCCCGGCTTCATCCAAATTTTTCCATCTGGCTTGCCCATAAGTGGTCACACAACAGCAGGTATACAAAAGAGCTCTCCGCCGAATTTAAGGGCGAAGAAAAAGAATCGCTGATCCTTCATGCAAAAGAGATTCTTAAAGCCGAATATTTCGATTTTTTTGTATTTGGTCACCGGCATATACCCCTGGATTATAAATTAGAAAATAACACAAGGGTAATATACCTTGGCGATTGGATTACCAATTTCAGTTATGCCGTTTTCGATGGTAAAGATCTGAACTTAAAATTTTACAAATAGGTTTAAAAAAGATTCAACCCCGAAAACGTCAGTAGTGTCGCACCTGCGGAGCAAAATTTATTTTGATACTCGTCAGACCACTGCTGCTGCAAAGAGATCAGACCAGGCTGGAAACATT
>CAZEWS010000372.1:0-232 GCA_964515985.1 uncultured Rikenellaceae bacterium
TAAATATGCCAGGTCAGGTAAAAGAGTACCTGTTGTTTTAAGCCGTAATGAGGTGAATAAAATACTATCCCATCTTCAGGGCGAGGCATGGCTGATGACAAGTCTGTTATACGGTTGTGGTTTAAGATTAACGGAATGTTTAAGGTTACGGATAAAAGATATTGATTTTGAATTGAATGAAATTGTTGTCCGCGACGGAAAAGGAAATAACGACAGAAGGACCATTTTCCCT
>CAZEWS010000372.1:303-3437 GCA_964515985.1 uncultured Rikenellaceae bacterium
GGAAGAGAATATGTCAATCAAACAATTTCATGGAGCATCCATGCCAGAAGCCCTGGAACGTAAATACCCGAATGCACCAAAAGAAATCGGTTGGCAGTATATTTTCCCGGCTCGAAAACCTGGGATCGATCCCAGGTCGGGTAAACTGAAACAACACTATCGTAACGAAAGTTATTTACAGAAAGCGGTAAAAAAAGCAGTTCGTGAAGCAGGCATTAACAAAAATGCAGGGTGCCATACTCTCAGGCATAGTTTCGCCACACATTTACTGGAAGACGGTTATAACATTCGGATTGTCCAGGAACTCCTGGGTCACAAAAATATCCAAACTACAATGGTTTACACTCATATTATGAACCGGAACAAATACAACGTGAAAAGTCCTCTGGATAATTTGAATTTGATCTGATTAACTATGGTACTTTCACATACATATGTGACACAATTCCGAAGCAAATCTGGATTTAATTCTTTTTAAAACACCACAAACTGTTTGATAATTTATGTTCAGTCCCTTAGGGTTTCCGAAATCCTAAGGGTCTTTTGATAATTTGAATTTTTAAAACGACTCAGGAGAGTTGTTCTACAATCATGTTCTGTTTTTCCTGTTCGTTTAGTAAATCCGAAAATTATTTCTAACTTGAGAAAAAAATTGAAATAAAATGAAAGGAATATCTCCTAACATCTCCGGAATTGCTCTATCCTTCATATTATTCTTTATGGGCATTCCCGTATTTTCCCAGGCACTTAGTCCCCGGATTGCCAATTATAAAATTTCGGTAAAACTCGATCCTGAGGAAAAGATCCTGGATGGCAAAATGACCCTTTATTGGAAAAACCCCTCCCGGGATACTATACGGGAACTTCAGTTCCATATGTATCTGAATGCTTTTAAAAATACCGAATCAACTTTCTGGCAAGAGTCGGGGGGGCAACTCCGGGGAATGAAAGTGAAGGCTTCCGATCCAATGGTTTGGGGTTGGGTTGATATTCTCCGGATGGAAGATAAAAATGGTGAAGATCTGACTTCAGGGATTAAATTCATCCAGCCTGATGATGATAATGAAAAGGACCAGACAGTAATTTCGGTGCCATTGGTAAATCCTGTAGAACCAGAAGGTTCTGTTGACCTGAATATCGTTTTCCGGTCAAAATTACCGAGAATTTTTGCCCGGACCGGCTACAGCGATGAATATTTCCTGGCCGCTCAATGGTTTCCTAAAATAGGCGTTTATGAACCTGAAGGTATGCGCTATGCCGAAGTAGGGCAATGGAATTGTCATCAATATCATTCACATTCGGAATTCTATGCAAACTTTGGTGTTTATGAAGTAGAAATTACGCTTTCGGAGCGCTTCACAGTTGGCGCAACCGGCGTACTAAAAAGTAAAACTGATAATACTGATGGGACCAAAACATTACTTTACATCGCAGAAGACGTGGTTGATTTTGCATGGACGGCTTCACCCGTGTTTCAGGTCGTAGAAGATCAATGGCAGGATGTAAAAATCATGGTTTATTTACAGCCCGAACATCTGAGTCAGGCTGACCGGCACACGGAATCAGTTAAGGCTGCATTAAGCTATTTTGATAAAAATCTGGGCAAATATCCTTACTCAACCATAACCATTGTTGATCCGCCGTTAAGGGGAATGGGATCATCCGGAATGGAATATCCTACATTTATAACAGCAGGATGCCTTTGGGGAATGCCGGCAGGTATGAGACTTACCGAGATGGTTACCATACACGAGTTTGGTCATAATTATTTTATGGGACTCCTTGCTACAAATGAATTTGAAGAAGCGTGGATGGATGAAGGGTTCAATACTTATTTTGAAGCCCGTATCATGGATTTTACTTATGGCGATAAAACTTCTTTTGTCGATTTTAATGGGTTTCATTTCGGAGATTTTGAAAACCAGCGACTGGGTTACACCACTATGAGAAATCCAAAAATAGCCGAGGTTTTCAGAAATGCATGGGAATTCCAGCATGGTGGGTACGGCTCACTGTCTTATGCCAAATCGGCAACCTGGCTGCTTACCCTCGACCGGCTTATCGGGAGACCGACAATGGATGAAATCCTGAAAACCTATTTTGAACGCTGGAAATTCAAACATCCCTGCGGAAAAGATTTTATCGATATTGTAAATGAAATTGTCAGAAAAAATCATGGGACACAATTCGGCGACAGCATGAATTGGTTTTTTGATCAGGTACTTTACGGTTCCGATGTGTGTGATTACAAATTAGCACGGATACGTAACAAAAAAATTAAACCCCCGGAAGGAATTCATGAGATAAGTGGGAATAAAATGACATATAAGTCTATTGAATATGAGAACATAATTTATGAATCAAAGGTGATCATTCATCGTTTAGGGGAGGTGTTTATGCCGGTGGAAGTGTTTGTTCACTTTGACAATGATGAAGAAATTCTCGAAAAGTGGGATGGCAAATCAAGAACAAAAGAATTTGCTTATGAAAGGCCTGAAAAAATTGTCTGGGCACAAATCGATCCCGAAAAGAAAATCATGATCGATATTGATTTTCATAATAACAGCCTGACCACCAAGCCCAAAAGAGCCGTCATTTGGAAATATGCCCTGAAATTCCTGTTCCGGCTGCAAAATACCATGCAGTTTTTCTCAGTATTTACTTAATGAGGGAATAATCAGTACGTTGGGATGAAAAGAATGCTATAAAATGTTAATTGTTATAAGTTATATGTTATATGTTAGTTGCTTGATACTGAGTGTTTAGAAATATGAAATACTTTGGTGCTTGGTGCCAGATACTGGGTGCTGGTTCAAAGTTTCGTGCTTTTATCAAGCAAAATTCTCCTCCTTGGAAAGGAGGAGTACCCGACCGAAGGGAGGGGGAGTATGTTAATGATTTGAGAACAGCTTATAACTTATCTCATAGGGATGTCTTTGGCATAACTTTTAACGGCTCTGTTCTAAGATGCTGTTGTTATTAGTGGGATTTAACTTTGATACTCGTCAGACCACTGCTGCTGCCAAGAGTTATATATTCGTCAGACCACTACTGATGCCGGGCGATTAGTTTAGATTTAAAACATTGCAATTATGTTATGGTTTATGTAAAAAACTAATACATTTTAGTGGTCA
>CAZEWS010000373.1:0-2278 GCA_964515985.1 uncultured Rikenellaceae bacterium
TTCTTCAATATCCATTACATTATATTTTTAACCCACATTAAATATTCTACTACTATTGAATGACTACTGTATGACTATTGTATGACCATCGTATGACCATTGTATGACCATTGTATGACCATTGTATGACCATTGTATGACTATCGTATGACTATCGTATGACCATTGTATGACTATCGTATGACCAATCAAGACAAAAGATAAAAGTAAAAAGATAAAACAGTAAAACAACCGGCTCTAGTTTAAAATAGTGTAGTTTTTGTGATTATTTTTGCCGAAGGCATGCCTTTGGCAGTGTTTTTTGCCACAGGCTTCCCTTTGGGATTAGATTAAAAATCTAGTGGAACCTGGAATCAGCACCCCCGCCCGTACCGTTTTCAATCGTTTCAGTGATTTCGCTAGTCATATCCATGGCCCCATGATCATGCCCAGTCGAAACCTTTCCGCCTTCAGGATTCATCATGCTAGGCTTGCCAGCCAATTGAGCTGCCGCATCGATCTTAAAAACTCCGTTCAAGGCAATTTCCTCTCCTTCTCGCAGGCCTGACTTCAGTAAATAAAAGTTACCTGCTTCAGTGCCCAGGATGATCTCCCGATAAAGGAATGATGGCTGACTTCTGTTGGGGACTTTCACATAAACCACGGCTCTTTTACCGGTCCAGAGCACCGATGATTTGGGGATCAGCAATTCATTCGCCTGTTCCATTTCCGACTTCAGGAGACCATTGACAAACATTTCCGGTTTCAAAGCCAACCCGGGGTTGTTCAGTTCCACCCTGACTTTGGCTACACGGGTTCTGGCATTGATAAACGGGTCGATATAGGTCACTTTACCAGTGAAATAGTCTCCCGGAAACGACTGAATGGTAAAATCGATCTTGTTTCCCATTCTGATCCATGGAAGATCACTTTCGTAAGCATCAAACAGAACCCAGACTCTCGTCAGGTCGATCACTTCGAATAGAGGATTTCCTTCTTTAATATAATCGCCCAGGGCTACATGGCGCATGGTCACCGTACCGGAAATTGGCGAAAGGAAATCGAAATAATGTTCCGTTGACCCCCTTGTCTCCAGATCATCGATCTGTTGATCAGTCAAATCCCATAACTTCAGCTTGGTACGGGCTGCCTTATAAAATCCAGGATTGGATTCCTTATATTTTATTGCTTCCAGTAGTTCTTTCCGGGCTGCGATCAATGCCGGTGAATAAATAGTAGCCAGTTTCTGTCCTTTTCTGACATTTTGCCCGGTAAAGTTCACGAACAATTTCTCGATCCGGCCTCCAAACCTGGCTGTAAGTTCAGAAATGTTCCTTTCGTCGGATTTCACTTTTCCAAGCAGGTAAACCGTTTTTTCAGGTTTTCCCCTGACTACAACAGCTGTTTGAATACGGGCCAGTTTAATGGCTGATTCTGTCATCTGAATCTCATCAGGTGAAGAAGCTTCTTCAGCTTGTATGCTTGTCAGGGGGATCAGATCCATGGCACAGATCGGGCATTGTCCCGGTTTATCCATTTTTATCTGTGGATGCATAGAGCATGTCCAGATAGTACTTTCCGCTTCTTCATGTTGTTCATGATTGTGGACTATTGTTTCCTCCTTACTTCCATTGTGGAAGAGCATCCAGCCAAGAGCCAAACCTGCTAATAAAGTAATCGTAATGATTCTGATATCGCGTTTGTTAATTTTTGTTTTCATCATTGTATGTTTTTATTGTTAAATGTTTTTTATTTCGTGTTCCTTGTTTTGTGTTCTGCATCCGTCGGATCCCGATTCCCGGTGTCGGACGGGCCCAAATCGGCGCCCCATGTTCCGCTCTCCGCCTCCTTGCCACATGCTCCATGCCATAAATCCACAGTCCACAGTCGGCAGTCCACAGCCCACAATCCACAGTTCGCAATCCCCAATCCACAATCCGCAATCCCTACCTTCCCATCAAATACCTGGTAAACGACACAGCCGCATTTTTATCAGTCCTGGCTTTTTCCAGTTCCAGGGCATAAAGCAGTACTTTACATTGCATTCTTAAAATTTCTTCGAAATTCTTATTATTTGTGGCATACTCTGTTTCAAGCAATTGCAGTGCCCGTTTTGCCAAGCCTGTTTGATGTGTGTACAATATTTTCCTCCTGGAAGCATCATTATAATCCTTATTGATGTTCTCAAACAAAGTTTTCAGCACGTTAATCTTGTTTTCCTTCATGTAACTAACCACTTGCTGAAGTAAAACTGCTTCCTTAACCATAGCACTATATTTTTTCCTGTATAAGGGCATGG
>CAZEWS010000373.1:2288-3033 GCA_964515985.1 uncultured Rikenellaceae bacterium
AATAAAATTGCATCCCTGCCTGATTGTGACGGGCTAAGTGAAGGATTTCCGCTTTCACCGGTAAAAATATAGTCTATGCCAATGGAAATATTAGGGAGGCCTGTTTTCCTGGCAGCTATCTCTTTGCTCTTCAGAGACTTCATCTCAAAATCCAGACTTAACAACTGATGATTATTGATCCGGATGCTGTCGAGAACGACCTGCTTATTTGCAGGCAATTTATCAGTCCAGAGCGTGTCCGGCAATTGAATGACTGTTCTTTCATCGATGTTCATAAGGTTATTGAATGCCACCGATTTAGCAAAAGATCTGTCACGCAGCAAAGCCAGCCGGTTCTCCAGATCGGCAATTTCCATTTCAATCCTCAATTCATCCACCATTGATGCCAGGCCTGCTTCCACCTTGATCAGGGCCAGCCTTTTGAAAGTATTCAGGATATCAATATTTTCCCTCGTGATCCGGATTGCCTTGTCAATAAAATACAGTTCATAGTAGCCTGTACTTACATCGTAGTATAACCTTGATTGGGCATCTTTAAAAATCTCATATTTTGCCTTTGCTTTTTGGGTAGCCGCATCTTCGTTTGCCTGCAAGCGGCCTAACCATGGAAACATCTGGCTTACCGAGATCTTTACTTTTTGCGGCCCCACCCTGGTTTCGATAGGTTGTATGAAATAACTGAAAGCAAATTGCGGATCAGGCAAGGCACTTACCTGAGGCGCCACTTCCAATGCCGCCATATATT
>CAZEWS010000373.1:3043-3437 GCA_964515985.1 uncultured Rikenellaceae bacterium
AGGATTATTCTCTGCAGCAGTTATCAAATAGTTATCTAGTAACTTCTGCCCATTTAATTCCTCCGTAATGAAATAAGGAGAAATAAGTAGTAGTATATAAATATATATTGTTTTCATCTATTAAAATTTATTTTACAATTTATTTCAATTTTGCTTCCTGCCACATACTATATAATACCGGTACTACAAACATAGTCATCACTTGTATAAGCATTCCTCCAAAAGCTGGGATTGCCATAGGGACCATGATATCGGCACCCTTACCTGTTGACGTTAATACGGGTATTAATGCAATAATAGCCGTAGAAGCAGTCATCATGGCAGGCCTGACCCGTTTGCTTCCGGCATGGAGTACGGCTTCACGTACTTTCTCTACCGTCTTTGGCTTTTCCCG
>CAZEWS010000374.1:0-3409 GCA_964515985.1 uncultured Rikenellaceae bacterium
ATACAGAATATTGCTTAGACAGGATAATGCAGATTATCGTTTAACGGAACTTTCATATAAGATAGGTTTAGCGAGTAAAAAAAGATATAAGATATGCAAGGAAAAATATTCAAAAAGAGATAAGATTATAAAGTTTATCAAAGAATTTAGTGTAAAACCAGAGGTAATAAATGAAATGTTAATAAAATTGGGAACAGCTGCAATTAATCAAAAAATAAAATTGAAGGATATACTGGTGAGGCCGCAGGTAAAATTAGGAGATTTGATAGATGCTATTCCGGAATTGAAACAGGAAATAGCAGGAATAAGTAACAGAACAAGGGAAATAATAGAATCAACGGAAATATTTATTAAATATGAGGGATATATTAATAGAGAGAAAAAAATAGCAGATAAAATAAAGAGACTCGAACATATAAAAGTAAGAAACGATTTTGATTACAATAAAATATTATCGCTTTCGACTGAAGCAAGACAGAAACTGTCGAAAATAAAACCAAAAACAATCGGACAGGCTTCAAGAATTAGTGGAGTTTCTCCATCCGACATTAGTGTACTTTTAATCTATATGGGAAGATAATGTTCCACGTGGAACATTTTTATTTTTAAAAATGAAAAAAAAAATAAAGAAATTTTCCGGAAATATAGTTGATGTCAAGGAAAAACGAATTTATAAAGGTGAAATTTCTGTCCGGGATGGTTTTATACTAAAAATAATACCATGTGAGAATGCGAATGACCAATACATTCTCCCGGGATTTATTGATGCACACGTCCATATTGAAAGCTCCATGCTTACACCCGGGGAATTTGCAAAGCTTGCCGTTAGGCATGGTACGGTAGCAACCGTTTCCGATCCTCATGAAATTGCTAATGTTCTGGGAGAAAAGGGGGTTAATTTTATGATAAATGATGGGTACAGAGTACCCATGAAATTTTACTTTGGCGCACCATCCTGTGTGCCAGCCACACCATTTGAAACCTCTGGTGCGGATATTAATAAACACGGTATAAAAAAGCTGCTAAAGAGAAAGGATATTCACTTTCTATCTGAAATGATGAACTATCCAGGAGTAATAAACAAGGATAAGGAGGTAATGGAAAAACTTAAGATTGCGAGAGAGATGAATAAAAGAATTGACGGACATGCTCCCGGGTTAAGAGGTAAAGATTTGAAAATATATGTGAACGAAGGTATAACAACCGATCATGAATGTTTTGATCTGCAGGAAGCGATAGAGAAAATAAGAATGGGAATGAAGATACAAATCAGGGAAGGCAGCGCAGCAAAGAATTTCAATACATTATACTCCTTAATAGACCAATTTCCGGAACAGGTTATGCTTTGTACCGATGATATTCACCCCCATGATCTGGTAAATGGGCATATAAATTCAATTATTAAGAAAGGGCTGGAAAGAAAAGTTAATTTATTTAACCTGATACGATCTGCAACATTGAATCCGGTTAAACACTATGGATTGAAGGTTGGATTATTACAACAAAATGATCCTGCTGATTTTATTGTGGTTGATAATTTAAGAGATTTAAATATAAGTGAATCGTATATCGATGGACGGTGCGTATATAAAAACGGAACAGTGGGATTTTTGTACCAATGCAGTACAAAACCAAATCAGTTTTACAAAAACAGGATAACAGTAAATGATGTAAAAATTGTTGCGAAAGAAAATGAAATAAAAGTCATTGAAGCAATCGATGGTGAATTGGTAACCAGGGGGAAAATCGTAAGTCCAAACATATTAAACGGAGAGGTTATAACAGATACAGAAACGGATATTTTGAAAGTCGTAGTATTGAGCAGGTACAGGAAGGCAAAACCGGTCATTGGATTTATTAAAGGGTTTGGATTAAAGAAAGGAGCTTTTGCCAGCAGCATTGCTCACGATAGTCATAATATTATTGCTGTTGGCGCTTCTGATGAAGATATTGTAAATGCGATGAATCGTATTGTTGAAAATAAGGGGGGAATTGTGGTGTCAGACAATGCTGAAACAATGGAGTTAAAACTGGAAATAGCCGGAATTATAACATCGGAAAATGGAAGCACGGTGGCAAGTAAATACCTGGAAATCAATAAAAAAATAAGACAAATGGGGTCTGAATTACATGCCCCCCTTATGACCCTTTCCTTTATGGGATTGCTTGTAATTCCGAGTTTGAAAATTGGCGATAAAGGATTGTTTGATGTAAACAAATTTGAGATCACACCTTTGTTTGTTAATGAAACGTATTAAGGTATGTCTATATAGTAAACACTTGTTGAATGACGAACAAGGATTACCTTCGGTGAGATCGCTCCGATAGCCATCGGGGCTAAGTTAACGATTTTGGGTTAATTATTTTTCCCAAAGGATGAAACAGTTGAAGTATCAGAAAATTAAGCTTGCAGATGTATTGTCCGTTCTGCCTGAAAAGCCAGGGGTTTATTTGTATATGGATAAAGACGGGGAGATTATCTATGTTGGAAAGGCAAAAAATTTGAAAAAGAGAGTTTCTTCCTATTTTATGAAAAAACTCACAGGAAAGACACGAATTTTAGTGGGCAAAGTAACTGATATTAAACACATTATTGTAGATTCGGAATCCGATGCATTGCTATTGGAAAACAACCTGATCAAAAAGCACCAGCCTCGTTACAATGTCCTGCTCAAGGATGATAAGAACTTTCCATGGATTTGTATTAAAAATGAGCCCTTTCCAAGGATTTTTTCCACAAGGAATGTTATTAACGACAGTTCGCGGTATTATGGTCCATACACCTCAATGCTGATGGTTAAAACCATTCTGGATCTTATAAGGCAGATGTATCCTTTAAGAAACTGTAAATATAAACTTACTGAGAAGAACATTCAACAAGAAAAGTTTAAACTGTGTCTGGAATATCATCTGGGAAACTGCAAAGGCCCTTGTGAAGGCTTACAGACTGAAGATGATTATAACAAAGCAATTGCCAATATCAGGAACATCTTAAAAGGTAATATTCAGGATGTTTTGAGTTACCTTAAAACACTAATGAAACAATATTCAGAATTTTTGAAGTTTGAAGAGGCGCGTTTGATAAAAGAAAAGATTGAAATACTCGAGAGGTATAAAAGCAAATCCACCATCGTTAGCCCTGCAATCAAAAATGTGGATGTTTTCAGTATAATCGATGAAAAAGAATATGCTTATGTAAATTTTCTTAAAGTCGCAAATGGGGCTGTTATTCAGGCACATACGCTTGAGATGAAAAAGAAACTGGATGAAAGCAGAGAGAATTTACTTTTGCTTGCCATTACTGAAATCCGGGAGAAAGTATCAAGCAATGCTAATGAAATTATAATACCCTTTAAAATCACTTCTTCCATTGATGCAAAATCATTGGGTCCCTTAACGTTTTTAATAT
>CAZEWS010000375.1:0-3351 GCA_964515985.1 uncultured Rikenellaceae bacterium
AATATCACTTACGGTTGATAAAATCGAATATTGTAAATCCGGAAATCTTTTTTTAATGGTTTCAATATCCTTAGCATGTAAGGTTTTCAACCGGACAGATTCCTGGATGTTGGAGCCTAGAAATACAGCCAGTTTAACAGATGTGTTTCCTATGTCGATGATTAAGTTCATTTGAAATACATGCAAAAATATTAAAAAACATAAAAAAGATTGTAGATAATGTAGAATTAAATCAAGTTGATGGTTTAGGTTTCCGGCTTCACGAGCATTTTTATAACATAATTATTGCAATTTTCGATAATCAAATTAAGAAAATTCTGAAAAAAGAAATTAATTAAATTATATCATCAAATATTCCTCCCCCAAACAATTGCAATCGTAGATCAGGTTTGAAAATTTATCTAAATCCTCCCCTGTATTTGTGCAGTAAAAAATGGGAGATTTATTTGCTTTTAATAAACTTATTGCAAAATACAGTAGAAAACTGTATTAATAATCAATCATCTTGTTCAGTGTTCAGAGTTCCATGCTCCGGGTTACAGGTTCCTTGTTTCAAGTTTCAGGTTTCTTGTTTTATTCCAGTCCAGCTGCCTCTACTCGACTGAGAAAAATTGTTTCATGGACAGGAATTTATTTGACTGTCAGATCACGGTTGTCTTTCAGTCCCGCAAAGCGGGACGATTTGTTGTTTTGTTCATTTCAAACCAGCCAATGAATTGGCTGTCTATTACATTTCAGTCCGGCAAGCCGGACGATGTCAGTACCCTGATTATTTCTCTGCCAGGCGTTAAAATTCCTGGCTATTGTCATTTCCGCCTATACGGTCGGACAGGCAGTCTCTCCGGGATGTTCAAATCATAATTCATAAATCACAATTCATATTTCAATAATGTCCCGTAGGGACTAACAGGCAATAGGCAGTTACTTTAGTGACTGATAAAAAGGCACGAAAAACATATACAGCCTGTTAGGGCTTGAAAGACCAACTCGGCCTCAAGATCACCAGCAAATGCAATGAACCGCCAATTTGCACTCGCGAAGCGCGGTTGGCTCCAATGAGTGGTTAGACGGCGCTCCATCCTCATTGTAAAGGATAATTGAACTCTTGGCTAATCCCCGCCATAGTTAAACTCAAGGTGAATGGCCTGGTGTATAGGCTCGATCTTGCCACCCAGCGCCTGGTGAGCGATTTCTATAGCGACATCAGGGTTGAGCAAATCGTTGTTGGTGCATACAACGACTCCGAAACCATGCTCAGGATAAATTATCATTACGCTTTGAAAGTCAAAATGCTGTCCCCAATGCCACAACGCATCGCCCTGTTGGCTATGTAGGATGCCTAGACCTAATCCCCACGAGAGGTCTCTACTCAGCTTCACCTGTGGCGTCTGCAATTGCATAGCCATCTCCGCACTAAGATACTGCGGGTTAGATAGTTCGATCAGGAACGTAGCCATATTACCGGTCGTGGCCCGTAATGAACCGGCAGCATTCGCATTCACTGTAGGCCATTTGGGCACCGGCAGGTTCTTAACTCTGAAT
The DNA here is from genome assembly GCA_964515985.1 of uncultured Rikenellaceae bacterium. Lineage (GTDB taxonomy): Bacteria > Bacteroidota > Bacteroidia > Bacteroidales > VadinHA17 > CAZEWS01. The sequence continues at coordinate 1,543 of CAZEWS010000375.1, forward strand.
ACGAGCATGGTAAGCCCGACAACGATTAACACGCTCCAAACGATAGTCAGTGCAATCTGCTTCCACGGCCGTTCTGGGGATAGCCGAAGGATGATTGCACGACCAGCGAAAAACGATAACGCGAAAGCTATTGTCAAGATGAGCCCGCAAAAGGCAATCAACCAAATAAATTCCAGCAGGCCAATCGGTCGAAACAGGATCAAGACTGGCGGAAGCGATAAGACAAATGCCACGGCGCAGGCTCCGGTCACCATCCGCCGGGTGGGCCGCCACTGGCCTGTCAGAATTCGCAAGATTACGAGTCCGATGAACCCAACAAGGACCAAAGAAACCACGTAGGGAACTGCGAAGAGCAACGCGGGAAGGAGGGCATGAAGGTGACCATTGGCAGTGCGGGAGGTGAAATCCGCTTGGTTGACAAAGCTACTCAATGACATCCCGAGAGGTGCGAACACCATTTCCTGGGCGAGGTTTTCAAGCGATCTGCCGGTCACCTGCTCAATCACTTCTTGCAGGTACATAAACCCAATTCCTGAATAGTAATAATGGCTGCCAGGCGAAAAGAGAATATCCCTGCAGGTGTGAAAAGCGGCAGCTTAACACCTGTCAGGTTGACTGCCAAGTTAGAGGAAATCAGTCGTTTACATACTCTTCCATACAATTATATGCATGGTAATTGGCATCGCCCCCACCTCTAAACTAGTATATTTCTTAAAGTCTCTATGGACATTTACCAAAAATGATGCAGGATTTTCTTTTTGAAGTTTTCTTAGCTCTTCTTTAGTGTTTTTGATATTAAAAAGCCCACCAATTGCAATTCCAGCTGCAGCAAGAGCAACTGTAGATGCAAACGGTATGTTGAATAATTGCCCTAATGAAAGAGGGGCAGGAAAACCTAAAAATGAAAACCCAATCCATCCTTTGGTTTTGATGATGTCAGCACTTTTTTTATAATCATTCTTGGCCTGTTCTAGCTTTTTTATACACTCAATTATTCGATCATATCTCACGACAGGGTCCTCTACTGACTGCAACTCTAAAAATAGCTTATAGATATGTTTTCTGAATAATGATATTTCGTCTTTCCGTTTTTCCCGGAATTTGATAATTGCTTCAGATGGGATTTCACTAATATTGATTGGAGATATTTCACTAATTATCAAAGAATACAATGCATATGGATCTTCAATATATTTCGAATCAGACTCATATGCCATCATAAATTCATCAATATTTCCGTTTAGATTGAAATAGGTAGTAGCTGTCCATGGAGCCCATTCATTCGTCAGAAGGCATAACCTGGTTTTTATTGAAATTTCAGTTGCCAAGTAGAGCATATAGTTCGAAGCAAGTTCCGTTGGGACATATGACCACCCTTCTGTTTCTTTATACCCCAATTTTTTAAATAAATTCTTCACCTTCTCATCTGTTTTATCTTCATGAATACGAGACAAATCGATATCTCCATCAGAAGGACAAAGTGCCGCTGCATCCCAATTTTTAATTTCTGCCAAAAAATGTTCAGACGCATTGGCGGAGTAGGATATAGGATCTATCATTTTACCTATGTTTTCATCTTCGAGTAATGGTTGGAGTTTTTCATTATCCGAAGGAATTAAACCATCTGGAACAATCCTATAAATCACATCATAAAACATGGACATTGATTTGATCCAATTAACGTCTTTAAAATCGATGTATGGATAATAAAGTGCATGGCTAAGCATAGTATCTCCTAATAAATTCTTTTCATCTAACAGGCCGATCAGCGGCAAGCAGCGCGCTTTATGACACCCTTGATGCTCTCAC
>CAZEWS010000376.1:0-3339 GCA_964515985.1 uncultured Rikenellaceae bacterium
GGGATTTGTACATAACGATTGGCGGGTAAATGCAGTAGGGTAAACCATCACGTGTATTTCAGGTTTTGTTCTTTGCCACCCGCGGGAACGAGGACGGCAATGTGCAAAACAGGGCGGGATTATACATATTCAGGAGATATTTTCATCTCTGGCATTTCATCATAAGTTTTGCCTTCCAGCTTCCGGCCTGCCTTTTTCTTGTTGAAACCACCCCATTGCTTGAAAAAGAATTTTACTCCCGCTTCTTTGCATTGGTTACGAATGTCAATTACCCATTCTTTTTTCATGGGTCTTGCTTTTGGTCCGGATTCACCTCCTACGATTATCCAGTCAATGTTGTATAAATTGAGATTTGGAAGCGGGGCAATAAGAGGTTCAAACGATAAAAATTTTATAAATGAACTCGTGCTCCTTAAATAATCAATACGGTTAATGACTTTTTCATTCTCTACTGAAACACCCATCCATATATTAGGCGCCCAATCCAAAAGCGGGTTGTATTGTGCTAAAATATCTGCTCGTTTGGTTAAAACCTGAAAGGTGTGCATGTGATTTTCTTTCATTACTCTGAAAACTTCCTGAACGTAATAAAATGGAATGTTTTTATGAAACAGGTCGCTCATTGAATTTACGAATACAATCCTGGGCTTTTTCCAGGTGTAAGGGATGGTAAGAATATCTGGATGAAGTGTAAGTTTGAAGCCATTGCGGTATTTTTTCTGTCCCATCGCCTGAAGGCGCTTAGACATAACATCTGCATAACAGAACTTGCAACCTGCTGAAATTTTATCACAGCCCGTTGTGGGGTTCCAGGTCATTTCTGTCCATTCAATTTTGCTTTTTGCCATTCACTTCTGTTTTTTCTCAATTATCTGTGAAGCTATTTTCATTGCGTTACTGTTATTACTGGCAAAGTGTAAGTGAAATATAGGCACATTTTTTGAGTTTCTCAATATTAAAGGTTTTGAAGTTACATTTTTCCAGACAGTCTTAAGCTGATTTTTATATAATTCAGCAACTCTTTCTATCGGGTTAGCCAGTTTTTCAATTCTGCTGACTTTTCCAAAAAGGGTATGGTTACTTTTATCTGCATAGAAAAAACCGTAAATATCATCATAGTCCAATCCAAAAAACTTTTCCAGTTTGGCTTTATTCTTCACTTTGCCGGTTTTTGGCAGCAAACGGTTTACCGCGACACCGGAAGGTATTAGAATCCAAATATCGGAACGAGTACCTTTCAGCGAGGCAATGGATTCCCAATTTATCTGCATTCCAAATGGATCAACAAAAAGGAGGGCAGCAAATCTCCTGGTATTAAGCGCCTCCGCAAGCTTAGGCATCTGTTCGTTGCAATCCGCCTGAAGGACAATAATCCTTTCCGGATCTATGTGATTAACAGTTTCTTTTAATGATTTGATTTTTTCAATGCTACTGGGATTGTTGTCAATGAAATAATAGTAGTCAAAAGTTAATTCCTTCAAGTCGAGAATTCTTTTTACAGAACCTTTATAGAGGTCAATGTCTTCAAGGGAGTTTTCGGCTAGTGAAAAACCAAATGCGACTTGTCGCTTGTTCTTCTTTTTCAGCCGTTTACCGGAACCCGCAAAGCCATCAAAGTAAATGGTTTCCCAGTAGTGGAATTTTTTCATAATGGTTAGGTATGCCTTCACATAATCAATAAAGGCATCAAGCTTTTGCTTTGTCCAAGTACCACCCCAGCGTGGTGATTCAAGTCTTTGTTTGTTGGTGTTTGATTTGGCCATCTCAGCTGTATTGAATAATCCCCTTCACAACCCCTTCAATCCTTACTTCATCTTGCTTTGCTAATAAAGGAGGATATTTTGATTCGTTTTCCGATTGTAAAATGATCTGCTTCCCTTGCCGATGAAATTTCTTAATTAATGCTTCTGAATTATAAACACATACTACCGTATCCTTGCTTTCCGCTATGTTGCTTTTGCGAGCAATGACCAGATCACCTTCCTTGATTTTAGGTATCATGGAATCGCCTTTGGCTTCTACCAGAAAGGCTTCTTCTGCAGGGAATTTGATAAGCCAGGAAGAAATTGGAACACGCTTTTTCGGATTGCCATCTAAAATAGAACCACTGGGGCCACATTGAGCCATGCCGTACAAATTCAAATATACAATGGGCTTATCCGGGTCAGTCAGTATTTGATAATCTTTCGGGTTGTGCGGGTTTCTTTTCAAATACCCTCTTTTTTCAAGCTGCTGAATGTGGTGGTAAACCACGCTGGGTGAAGATATTCCTAAAATATTCTGTAATTCCCGGATAGTTAGTGGGTCTTCAATATTCTTTTTCAATAGTTCTAAAAGCTTTTTTTGAGTTTTATGGAGTGGTTTCATCAGGGAAAGTTTTCTACAAATATATAAAATATTTCAATTTGTTCTAATATTTGTTTCACTTTTTGTATATTTGCCCTGTATTTATTTTCAAACTTATAAATTAAATAATCATGGCAAAAGAAAAAGTAAACAAAGTAATTGACGGGGATACGTTCCTGACTTCCAGAAGAACGAAACCCGTCCGGCTCGCCAATGTAAATGCTCCGGAAAAGGGAGAAAAAGGATATGGCGAAGCAAAAGCGAAATTATCAAATCTGATTCTTAATCAAGAAGTACGTGTTGACACAGTTGCACGTGATAAGTACGGCCGAGCAGTAGCCAATGTTTACAAGGGAAGAGAATCAGTAAACAAAAAAATGAAGTAATTGATCTTGTTATAGTTCTCTGAAAGCTCTCTGATGTCTTTTTCAACCAGCGCTTTGTCTCTTGGTTTTCGGCTTCGTATGGCAAGAATATGGGTATTATAATGCAATCCAAAACCAGCAAAATTCTCATTGATCAATAGCTCATGTCTACTGCTTTCTGTTACTGCACTTTTTAAGTTATCCGGAATAATCGCTTTAGTTACCCCGCCAATTCTGACTAACATCAAAATTCGCAGCTCATCTTCAGTGAGTTACAAAATCCAACGTCTTCTGGCTATGAAAAACCGGAAGGATTTTGCTGGTTTTTCATAAACTTATCAACCCTTTTTAAGGTGGGTCAATTTCACCGGAATGGGTAGGTCAGTTTGGCCGGAATTTACAATTATCTGGTGGAAGGTCCAATTTGCCTTTGGTACCTACAATTTTTATTTCTATGTAACCTAAATTATCCACTTTAGTTTTATGTAATTCATATTGAAAGTTTATGTGCGAAAATTAATCAAAATTTTTATACTGTTGTTTTTCTATTTACAAAATGAGTAGGGATAGCATAAAATTCAGAACTCCTGACCTCTCGCAGGCTCCACTGTCGCAGTTTTAAAAAACA
>CAZEWS010000377.1:0-3333 GCA_964515985.1 uncultured Rikenellaceae bacterium
CAAATTCAATAATTAAATCTAGCTTTGTAAATTGGTGTGATTGTTTTATAGTTTCATAAACGGATGATAGTTGCGGTAAGAAAATAATTTTCAGAAATAAATTTCAAATTTCGAATATCAAATGATAAATAATAAAGTTAAGTATGATTTACAGGAACGATTGATAGATTTTGCAATAGATATCATCCTTCTTGTTGAATCTCTTCCAAACACAAAGTCTGCAAATCACATTGGAGGACAATAACGCAAAAAAACTTTAACATTTTTTATTTAACATTCGACATTTATTATTTAAAATACAGGGCTAATCTTCAATACCCTACTAAAAAGGATGGTAGCAAACAATCCAATACGTTTTTATTCAAATAATTAAATATGCGACCTAAACGCCTATACCTATATAAGAAATCAAACCAGGCTAATAGTATTAATGTATAAAGAAAAACAACTTTTACTACCATTACCTCAATTTGTTTTATTCTTTGATGATTTTTTTGGTAAGAATTCGTTTTTTCAGAGTATAGAACTCGGCAAAATAGATGCCTTTATAGAAATCATCTACAGGAAAGGAAAATCGATTACTCCCGGGAGATATTTCAAAACTAAACCTTTTTACCTCTTTACCCAGTATATCCCTGATCAGTAAAATTCCATCCAATGCCCTGTCCGCATTAAATGTAAGGTTCAACATGTTCTTTACGGGGTTAGGATAGATTTTGAAATCTTTTTTCAGACCCGAAAATAATTCAGGTCCCGGAGGTATTGTTGTTGAAGCGGTTGTATATGAACCGCTGGTCCCTTCCAGGCGTATAGTATCATTTATCCTGTTATTCGTTAATGTATCGGGGAGAACTTTATTCCCCTGAATTTTCGTAATATGCTTTGTCGCATAAACAGGAAGGACAGATAAACCAAATATCAAAACAGATACGATAATCAAAATTTGTGATTTATATTTTATTTTTAATCGGTTCATATTCTTTTTATCCGGTTTTATTTAGACTAATCACAAACAAATTTATGATATTTTGCCCAACAAATCAAAATTTTTGCAAAATTCATTCCAAAATATACATTTAAAACAGGTATTATCCCTTGAATTCAATTTTGTGTTCGTGCAATAAGGCTATATATTCCTCAATAAAAGAGGTATTATTATGATGTTCTTTCAGGGTATTCTCATTTTTATAGATGTTGAATACTAACTTATAGAGAATTTGTGTAAAGGTTGCCATAGTTGTCATGTTTTATTATTTAAAAGCCTTATATCATGACTCTTTCCAGGCGATCTTTCCATCGTTTCCAATCCGGCATCATTTTTTCCTGGAGTGAATAAAACTCTTTGCCATGATGAGGATGTTTAATATGGCAGAGTTCATGTATGAAAACATACTCAATACATTTAGAAGGTGCCTTGATTATTTCAGGATTGACAATTATCTTTCCACCGGGAGTGCAACTGCCCCACCTTTTGTTCATACGTTTTATTACCATGGTGGACTTATCAACACAATCAAATCTAAAATGAGGAATTAATTGGTTAAATTCTTTTTCAAAATATTTGGTTGTATGCTCCTTATACCATTTAGTAAGCAATTTTTTAACTCTGTTTGAGTCATTTCTGTTTGAGGTAATAACAATAATTTGTCCTCTAAGAAGCCTTACCGCCTCATTATCGCCAGAAGTTACTTTCAGTTTATATTGCTTGCCCAGATAGAGGTGTGTTTCGCCGGAAACATATTCTCTCGGCGGTGTTACCGGCAGGAATGATTCAAAGTAGTCTATTTGTTTTAGTATCCACCTGGCTCTGTTTTGAACTTTCAATAAAATTTGATTATAACTTGCTTTTTCCGGCGCTCTGACAACAACAGTTGTATCAGAATTTACCGTTATTCCAAGCGTTTTTCTTGCACAACGGATAAGCTCAAACCGGAATTCCCCGGAACCATATGTAACAAAGTTTTTTCCCTTCATCTAATACCTTCTTTTTGCTATATCAATGCTTTTTTCAATAATATTATCAATAATGTCCCAGTCTAATTCTAATTCTTCTTTCGACATGGTTTCATATAAGTAATCTTCGATATTCTGTTTCATTCTGTTGATCACATCTTCCTTCTCCTGCCAATCCACTACTTTATTTTGAATAATTATCTCATCGATTATTAAACCGGTTTCGGCCGAAAGATCTTTTCTTTTCCCTTCATCAGGAATTTTAATATCCAGCATCTCATTTACTATACCATAAAATGCTTTTGCCACTTCATTATCCTTTAATTGTTCCGGTGTTTCATCTCCGGTTCGGTTCTGAACAGAGTTCATTATCTGTTTTACCTGTTCCAGGTATTCTATTTCATCAATTCTTCTTTGCCGGTATTCCTCAATGGTTTCTTCCAGCAAGCTTGAAAATTTTTTATAGAACGCCGGGTCTTCCTCCATTCTCTCCGTAATGGTTTTTGCTGTCCTTGAGGCAATCATATCAGCCTTTGCTGCTTTACCAATAACTTTTTCAACCTCTTCTTCGAATTTTTCTTTCTCAAATATATTTACCTGATCTGTTAACGTAATTATTTTGTCCGATGCAATGTGTGTATCAATAAGTTTTTGAACCTGAGTTTCATACTGCTTGTAATCTATAGCGTCTGAGTATCTTGCCTTAACAGAAACCCTCAATTGCAAGAAGAATTTTGCATCATTTCTATATTTCTCAACTATGCGTTCAGGCGTCTTTTCTATGAATTCAAAACTTGACATTGCAATTTTTAAGGTACGGATATAAGCAGAAAGTCTCTCATAGAACTTATCTCTTATGGCTTTGTCTGCAAGAAATTGCTCAAATGCCTCCTCGTCTTTTTTGTTTTCAATTGACTTAAACAAATCCCATAAAAAACTGTGTTTTTCTGAAAGGGTTTTTATCTCTTCCCTGATATTGATCAAGGTGCCTTCGAGGTCATCCTCCTCAAATTCCGACAGTGAACTGTAAGAGCTTAAAGCTTCATCCAGCTTTCCGAGAATGCCGTAGTAATCAATGATATATCCGAAATCTTTCCCTTCATATACCCTGTTAACCCGCGCAATTGCCTGTAATAAACCATGCTCTTTTAAACTACGTGTTAAGAATAAAACAACGTTTTTCGGTGCATCAAATCCGGTAAGTAACTTATCAACCACTATGATTATTTCAGGTTCTTCAGCATTTTTAAATGAGTTGATCAGTGATTTATTGTATTGTTTTTCACTTCCGAACCGTTCCATCATTTTTTTCCAAAAGCGTTGTACCGTATCATCCGTGCCTTCGTAGAAATCTTCATGCCCTTCCCTGTCGTCCGGTCC
>CAZEWS010000378.1:0-2894 GCA_964515985.1 uncultured Rikenellaceae bacterium
ACACAGACCGTTATATGGAGCAACCATTGGTTGTTAAAGGCGCCGGCGCCGGCGCTGAAGTCACAGCGTCAGGTGTTTTTGCTGATATTATGAGAATTGCAAATCAATAATTTATTATAATGATAGGTAGTTTTATTAAAGTTTTTGCACCGGCAACCGTTTCTAACCTTACCTGTGGATTTGATATTCTGGGATTTCCTCTTGAGAACATAGGTGATGAATTATCCATAAAAGTAATCCGGGGGAAGAGGATTAGGATAAAAAGTATTAAGGGGTTTGAGTTGCCAATTGAGCCTGCTAAAAATGTTGCCGGTGTTGTTGCTCGTAAAATGATAGATGAATTAAGACTTGATTTTAGTTTCGAATTCGTGATAAAAAAAGGAATAGAACCAGGGAGCGGAATAGGATCAAGTGCAGCAAGTGCAGCCGGCGTTGCATACGGGATAAACGAACTCCTTGGAAACCCGTTGAAGTTAAAAGAATTAGTTAAATTTGCCATGGAGGGTGAAAGACTTGCTTCCGGAACACCGCATGCCGATAATGTAGCTCCTGCACTACTTGGAAACTTGATTTTAATAAGAAGTTACAACCCTCTTGACATTATTCAGCTTCCATCGCCGGCAGACTTATTTTGCACACTGATACATCCTCATGTTCAGGTTAAAACGAAAGAATCCCGGGAAATTATAGAAAAATGGATTCCGCTGGATAAAGCAGTTCAGCAATGGGGGAATGTGGCTGGTTTAATTGCAGGGATTGTCCAATCGGATTATAGTTTAATTAGCCGCTCCATGGAAGATGTTATTATTGAACCAATAAGGTCCGTATTAATTCCCAGGTTTAATGAAGTAAAAAAAGAATCACTTGATGCGGGAGCTCTTGGGTGCGGAATATCGGGTTCAGGACCCTCAGTTTTTGCATTTTCAAAAGGTAAAGAAAATGCCCGGAAAGTAAAAAAAGCAATGATTGAAACTTACCATGGTACTAAAATAAAATTTGATGTTTACATATCAAAAATAAGTCCGCATGGAGCATATGTTCTGGAACGATCTTATTAGAGGATAAATTGTAAATGCATGAAATACATCAGTACGAACCGAAAGTCAAAAAGCGTCACATTCAGAGAAGCGGTAATAAAAGGAATTGCCGATGATAATGGATTATTTTACCCTGAGAACTTTAATCCGTTTTCAGTTGAATTTATTCAGGAATTAAAACAACTCTCTTTGTCGGAAATTGCTTTTGAAATTGCCAGAATATTTGTTCGGGAAAATATCCCTGACAGGGATTTGTTTGAGATTTTAACCGATACCCTCAATTTTGATATCCCTCTTGTGAAAGTCGAGAACAAAGTTTATTCACTGGAACTTTTTCATGGTCCTACGCTGGCATTTAAAGACATTGGCGCCAGATTTCTGGCAAGGTGTATGAGGCATTTCCTGGAAAATGACGATCTGGTTACAGTATTGGTAGCTACTTCCGGTGATACCGGCAGCGCAGTGGCCAATGGATTTTTAGGGCTTAAAGAAGCCAATGTTGTTATTTTATATCCTGGCGGTAAGGTAAGTGAGCTACAGGAAAAACAATTTACAACTCTCGGACATAATATTACTGCACTTGAGGTAAACGGCACATTTGACGATTGCCAAAAAATGGTCAAGCAGGCTTTTTCCGATCAGGAATTAAATCAGAAAATGAAATTATCTTCAGCAAACTCTATAAACATTGCTCGTCTGATCCCTCAAATATTCTATTATTTTTATGCATACTCACAATTAGAAAGTAAAATCAAACCCTTGATTGTTTCAGTGCCAAGCGGGAATTATGGTAATCTTACAGCAGGTTTGCTTGCTAAACGGTTAGGGTTACCCATTGATGTATTTATAGCAGCATCAAACATTAACCGGCCTGTTCCCGATTATCTGGTAACGGGCATATTTACACCAAGACCTTCACGGCAAACCATTGCAAATGCTATGGATGTTGGAAATCCCGGCAATTTTGCACGGATTTTACTAATGTTTGACCATTCCTGGGAAGCTATTAAAAAGGAGATTAAAGGATATAGTTATACTGATGAGCAGGTAAGAGCTGTAATCCATGATGTTTATCATAAGACCGGCTATATTTTAGATCCACATGGAGCTATAGGTTATATGGCTTTAAAAGAATATATGAATTCATTTGATGCCTGTGGAATTTTCCTGGAGACAGCCCATCCGGCAAAATTCCATTCAATTATTGAGGGAATAATTCAGACTAAAATAAATATTCCTTCGAGGTTATTACAATGCCTTGAGAAAGAAAAGAAGACAATTTTGATCAATAACCAATTCGATGATCTTAAAGACTTTTTGTTTTCAAAGATGTAAATGAAAAAAGAATGGAAGATGAAATATGATATATTGAGTCCACTCCGAAAAGTCATTTTTGACAGAATAATGGCATAATGGCTCCCGATAGCTATCGGGAGGAATGGTGGAACGTTTGAGCGAACTTGAGAGCGAAAACCTCATGAGCAGATTGTGGGAAGGACTGTGGGAGCGAATAATAATGGGTATTTCCAATATTCCATTATTACTCGCTTCGCTCATGAGATCGATCGCTTTGCTCTCTAAGTTCCAATATTCCAAAGCGATGGACTTTTTAGAGTAGGCTCTATATTTGATGATGAAAAAAGCTTTCTGAAGAAGGCTGACTTATATTAAAGTGTTTACGTTGTGTTTCACCAGGTTGAAACCTGGTGTTATGCGGATAATGAATTGAACAATTTCATAATTAGAGTTTGTCCATAAATTAAGCATTTAGAATTTTTTATAAAATAACAAATTACAAGCACCAAAATATTTACCCTGTGAAATAATTTTTGCTTTGCAAAAATTACTTCGTATTTC
>CAZEWS010000378.1:3096-3315 GCA_964515985.1 uncultured Rikenellaceae bacterium
ACATTGCAACAAAAATTGTTGCCTCTTTGTATGCGAAAGATGTTAATGCTGTTGTTGAGATCGGTCCCGGAAGGGGGATTCTTACCCGGTATCTGGTAAAAAACAGCCAGTACGATACATACCTGGTTGAGATCGATAGTGCCCTGGTTGAACAACTTTCTCAATCATTCCCCGAACTGAAGCACCGTATCCTACACGCTGATTTCTTGAAATTGGATA
>CAZEWS010000379.1:0-3301 GCA_964515985.1 uncultured Rikenellaceae bacterium
GCCCCGTGAAATAAATCGTAGATTTAATGCGAAGCATTATTTCACGGGGTAAAAATATTTGATGCTTGTAATTTGTGATTTAATTATCAGCTTTAAAATATTGTAGTTTATATACAAATATTAATTATGGCCAAAAATACGAATTAACCTTGTTAATTCCTGAACTCCGCAAGTAAAATATGGAACACTGGTTACTTATGATTTTTTGTGATAAATTCCTGGGAAATCATTGTTGTCCGGGGAAAATCAAAAATAGATAAATTCTAGCCCAAAACACCTGATTTCACTTGCCAGGTTCAATAAATTTAAAACAGAACCCCCTGTTCATAAAAAAACAACAACTGGCCAGGCGGTTTTGTTGTTAATTTTTCTAAGGAAATACTTTGAATTCATTTATGTAAATCCGTGGGACCGCTACAAGCGTGCGGACGGGTTATAAATTCTCTGTCAGAATTTCAGTTTTTTTGTTTAATAATAAAAAATGTATATATTTGCATCCTAAATGTATAAATATACATAATGAAAAATAAGTCCAAACGGCTTCTGGCGATTGAAAAAATCATCGATAATTATAAGATTTCCAGTCAGGAACAATTAATGAGCAGACTAAGGAAGAAGGGATATAATTACACACAGGCAACTTTGTCGAGGGACCTGAAGTTTCTCCGGGTAAGTAAAATACCCGACAATCAAGGCAGGTATATATATGTTTTATCCGGAAAGCGGGATGAATTTATACAATCCGGAAATCAGAAAAATCTCCCGTTAAGTGGATTTCTGTCTTTGGATTTTGCACAAAATTTAGCCTTAATAAGAACCCATCCGGGTTATGCAAGCAGTATCGCTTATTTGATTGACAGGGCAGGGAAATTTGAAATTCAGGGGACGATTGCAGGAGACGACACCATATTATTGATACCACGTGATGGTGTTTCAAAAAATGATGTAAAAAACTGCCTTATTCTTATTTTCCCGGAATTGGAAGACAGAATCAGGTGAATCTGTGGACTGATTAGTGTTTTAAGTGGAAAAGAAACAAAATGTTATAACCTATAACAATTATTCTGACGATAAAAAAAAACTCTTTAAAACCTAATAGCAACAAATATTATTTAATTAAAAGATTTTTAAAAACAATGGAAAAACAAATAGTAATTCTGGCTTATAGCGGAGGTTTGGATACTTCTGTTATTTTAAAATGGCTAATCGACAAGGATTATGATGTAATAGCCTACATTGCAGATGTTGGACAGGATGATGACCTTATGGCAGCTAGGGAAAAAGCGGAAAAAATCGGGGCTTCGAAAGTTTTAATAGAAGATCTGAAAAAAGAATTTGTTACCGACTATATTTTTCCGGCAATAAAAGCAAATGCAATATATGAGGGCCGGTATTTGTTGGGTACTGCACTCGCCCGTCCGATTATTGCCAAAAAGCAGATCGAAATTGCAAAAAAAGAAAATGCAATGTACGTCTCTCATGGTGCAACAGGGAAAGGGAACGACCAGGTTCGTTTTGAGCTGACTTATTATGCATTAGATCCTGAAATCAAGGTGATCTCTCCATGGAAAGACCAATCTTTTCTAGATGATTTCAAAGGCAGAACAGATATGTTAAATTATGCGGATAAGTATGGAATACCGGTAAAAGCTTCTTTGAAGAGACCTTACAGTGAAGATGATAACTTAATGCACATTAGTCATGAGGCCGGGATATTGGAAGATCCCGCATTTGCACCTAAGAAGGATCTGTATACCAAAATTGTAACTCCGCAAGATGCTCCGGATAAGGAGTGTGAAATTCAGATCTATTTTAAGGATGGTATCCCCGTTAAAGTTGTTAATGAGAAAGAGAACATTATCAAAACTGCTCCGCTGGAGTTGTTTGTTTATTTAAATCGTTTGGGGTCTGAAAACGGAATAGGATTGCTGGATATGGTTGAAAACCGGTATGTGGGGATAAAATCACGGGGAATATATGAAACCCCCGGGGCAACTATTTTGCATATTGCTCATCAGGATATAGAAGGCATTGCAATGGACAGAGAAGTTATGCGTTTGCGGAACATGTTAACTCCAAAATTTTCCGAATTGGTGTATTACGGTTTCTGGTTCAGTCCCGAGATGGATTTCCTAATGGCGGCTATCAGTAAAAGTCAGGAGATTATCGATGGGGTAGTATATCTGACACTTTATAAAGGGAACGTAATGACTAATGGCAGGGAATCGCCAAGTTCTTTATATAATCAGGATCTTTCCAGCATGGATATTGAGGGGGGATTCGACCAAAAAGACAGTCTTGGTTTTATTAAAATAAATGCAGTCAGACTGATGGCTCATAATGCCATTGTAAATAAGCGTAAAAAAAATCATGACTAAAAAAATTTCAATACTGGGAGGTGGCAACATTGGTAAAGCCATTGCCCGGGGACTAATGCGAACCGGCTTTTATAAACCGGATTCCATTATAGTGACAAGAAGAAATACCGTGTTGTTAGACGATTTAGCCTCGGAAGGAATTTGTGTGACATCAGATAATCAATTTGCAATAAAAAATTCTGGTATAATAATCGTTGCTGTTCGACCCAGGCAATTGGAGAACCTTTTAAAAGAAATCAAGGATGTTTTGAGATTTGAAACTCAAATCCTGGTTTCAGTGGTACCGGCATTTAGCATTACTGAAATAGAAAAAATAGTTGGCCACAGAATGAAAATTATCAGGGCAATACCCAATATAGCCATTACCATTCAGGAGTCAATGACATGTTTATCAACAAATGGTTATGGAACAGAGAATTTTAAACAAGTTCAGGATATTTTTGATCACCTGGGGAGGACCCTTGTCATTGATGAAAATTTAATGTCAGCAGCCACTATCCTTGGAGCATGTGGAATTGCTTACTTTTTAAGAATTATCCGGGCTGCTTCCCAGGGCGGTATTCAAATAGGTTTTCATGCAGAAGAGGCCCAATTAATTGCTGCTCAAACAGCCAAAGGTGCATCTGCTATGATGATTGATTCAGGAAATCATCCTGAAAAGGAGATTGATAGGGTAACGACACCAAGGGGATGTACTATTGCCGGTTTAAATGAAATGGAACATCATGGCCTTAGTTCAGCCTTGATACAAGGGATAGTTACTTCTTATAAAGAAATCGAAAAATTGAAATAAAAGGAACTGGAATATTGGAAGAGTGGAACCATTCTGTGAGCAAAGCGAACAAAATGTCTCACGAGCAGGTTTGAACGAACGATTGGCTCGAACGAAGTAAGAGCCAATCTTCATGAGCTGGTTCCAAGAC
>CAZEWS010000380.1:0-435 GCA_964515985.1 uncultured Rikenellaceae bacterium
CAGTCTGTAAGTTAATAGTAGCCACAAAGACACGAAGTCACTAAGCTTCACAAAGTTAATATCTTAGTGTTTTCCTTTGTGTCTTGGTGGCAATTTATTTAACAGGGTAAATGTAAAATGTAAAATTTATTTATCATCGTTCTAAACGCCTATACCTGAATATCTATCTGATATTGACTTGTTATATTTATTTTGTATCAGGAAGTTTTCCTCCCGGAAAATAGTTGTAATTCCTAAGATCAATATTTTTTCCGCTTTTTGCCCAAGGTACATTTGCTTCGTGAGGCAAAATCCCTTTCAGATAACAGTGAAAAAAAATTTATCCAGTCCTTTCACCCAAAGTCTGTTCTCCTTCATATCCCTATTTATCATTTGTTCAGGAAACCGGATAATTCTTTTAACCGAATCCTGAATACCATTTATCGAAATCGTTTG
>CAZEWS010000380.1:445-3275 GCA_964515985.1 uncultured Rikenellaceae bacterium
CATACGATCATTCTATTAGCGATTTACGATTTGTTATGTCTTATTAAGAATGAGTCTCTTATAATTCTTCAATCGATTGTTCGTCACTCAATTAATCGTTAATCATTTAAATTTCCCCCAAAGGGATGCCTATGGTATAATTGTACTGGGACCCAGTTATGTTCTTATAGCCTCTGTATATTCATTCCGCCACTAATTTCTATTACCAATCCTGTTGAATAATCAAATTCTCCTGCAGCCAGTGCTTTTACAACTCTGGCTACATCTTCAGGGGTTCCCCAGCGTTTTTGGGGTATCAGGCCTTTGGCAATTAACTTATCATATTTTCCCTTTACTTTCTCTGTCATATCGGTTCGGATCAAACCCGGCCGGATCTCGAAAACCTTTATGCCGGTGGCAGCTAACTTGTGAGCATAATTCTTTGAAGTCATGCTGAGGCCGGCTTTCGAAATACAATATTCAGCCCTGTTAACGGATGAAATATTAGCCGATATTGAAGTAATGAATATTATCTTTGGTTGGTAATCTTTGATATCAGGTATTTTTATTATCATCTCGCGGGCAATCTTCTGAGTAAGAAAGAAGGGAGCCCTGAGGTTCATGGATAATACCCTGTCAAAACTCTCAGGTGTAGTATCCAGGATATCCAATCGTTTCAAAGGTGCGACGCCTGCATTATTAACCAGGATATCAACTCTCCCGAACCTATTGATTATTTCTGAAACCAACCGGTCGTGTTCATGAAGTTCGGAAATATCAGCCTGCAGGGGCAGAAAAACAGATCCATTTGCTTCAATAAGGGGCTCGAGATCCAATAATCCTTTACCGGGCTCATCCGATTTCATGGTGCGTGATATTCCAGCGATGTTATATCCTGCCAATGACAATTCCATGGTTATTGCCTTTCCAATTCCCCTGCTTGCACCGGTGATAACAGCAACTGGTTTCTGACTGATACTATTTTGTTCCATAATGAATTTTATTATGTTAATATGGCTTTGGAATTAGCAGGGACTGTGCGTTGGCCCTCAGATTATCTTTTCAGCAACTGGTTGTGGAGGAACAACGACAACTTTAATGATTGGACCTGAATTTCTCAGATTTGTATTTCTAGTGGTAAGAAATGACATTTGGAAATTGAATATTTCTTGTAAAGTTTAATTGACGACCAGGATTATCATTTATGTTCTTAACTAAGAAAGGAACATTTCCAAATTTTTCGATCCCAACTTTTAGTGCATCAGTCCTATTCATCCAAATTCCTAAAACAGCATCATCTTTTATAACCACGAAACCTCCATTAGGATATTTTGATCTTAATTCGTCCCTAACATTATCAAAATATTTTAATTCTTTTTCAAGCATATATAGCTATTTTAACAATTCTTTAACAAAGTTAATAAAATTTTTCAGGTGCCTTTATACTAATCTTTAGGTATGTGATACTTATTTAGGTTAACCGAGCTATTACGTATAAAAGGTCTATATCTGCTATAAATAAAAATCCGCTAAGCGGGTACCGAATTTAGGTAGAAAAAACAATTTCATTCCAATCCAACCACCTCCCCCTCCCTTCGGCCGGGTAAGACTGATTTTCAAAGTGAAACATGGAACCAACACCCAGCATATGGCAATTAACACATAACTTATAACAATTAACTTATAACTTTTTATTCCAACATGCTGATTAGTTATAACAAGGTTTCTTTACTTAACCTAATCGCTTCCAAACATAATCCGGTCTGGTGATAATCCAGTTTCCACGACGATCCCTTATCTTTCTGTAGGGGGTGTCCCATCCGGCTGTAAACTTGTAAACCATTCTCCGTAAACAGGATCAAGAAAAGAATTTTTTACGAATGAAAAAAGAAGTCAACAATATTTCACAGAATTTTATTGCCGGTAACAAGAAACCCAAGGGAAAAAACATAGAGCAACCGTGACTGGCTAACATGGGTAGCAACCGGCTTATCTATTCGTTGCCATTTTCGGTCGAAGTTTGGATAGAAAAAGCCATTAGGATCAGTAGTTGACTTTTGCCAATAAGGGAGGAGGTCATTTATGAAATGATTTTGAAACCAGGTAAAGGGTATTGGATTTTGCTCAACCATAATTCATTGGTAAATAAAACTGATCTTCTAAATCTACTAAAATTATTTTTTAAAGTTTAGGCAGGGTTTTAAAATACACCGAAAAGGAATTCAAATCCATTCTGAACAAGCGAAAGTTCATCGATAGCTGGTTCTGGGACAGGTATAGCATCAATGCTTATAACGGATGTCAGTTTGGTTGTATATATTGTGATTCGGATGAGGATCTGGAAAGTATGGTAAAAACAGCCAAAGAATCCGGTGTGGACTATCTCCTTTTTGGTGCCAGGATGAACATTCAGAATCTGAAGGAATCTATTACTGAATTGGCGAACCGGAATGAATTGCGCAATATCAGAAATGTTAATTCAGATATAGAAAATTTTATCAGGGAACAGTTATTAAACTACTTGTAGCCATGGGTTTCATTTCTTTCAGCAACTCTGCCAGATTCTGCCTTCTTCCACCAGAATTAAAGCCTGTCCGACCTGTCACCCGTGCAGAAATTCATTCTTTCGGGCTGACAACTGTGTCATTCTCCATAGGAGTCCTTTGGACAGGCGAGCGAACTCTGGCAGGTTTTTACCTTTGGCTTATTGTACCATTTCCAGCCGAATACAATTCGGCTTTACATTTTAACACGTTATATGAAATAAACCAATAGTTGCTCCTTCTGTTTCATTCCAGGCTTTTATGGCTTCCGGGGTAAGTAAAAGCGTTACATTATCATTTATGTTCTT
>CAZEWS010000381.1:0-288 GCA_964515985.1 uncultured Rikenellaceae bacterium
GGTTTTCGGTAACGAAGCCCGTATCGTGTATCGTAACTCGTGGTTCGTGATTTTTTTCAGCCGTAACGGATTTACAAGAGACTACCTGATTTTTTCAAACAATTGAATACGCGGGAAGAATATTGGAACTGTGTATTTATTTCTAATCAACTTTTGGTACACACCCCTTGATCCTCTCCCTGCTTTCGGCAGGCAGGACAATAGCCAGGGACAAAGCCCTTGGTATTAGTCAGGGCTTGACTTTGAGTCAAACCCTGACTAAGTGAAGTGAGCTCGTAGATTTCGGGG
>CAZEWS010000381.1:298-3262 GCA_964515985.1 uncultured Rikenellaceae bacterium
AGAATGGTGAATATTTTTGTCCAATTTACAGCAACAATGTCTTTTGCAACCCGCATTTCCGTATCATAAAATCTTAAAATGCAGTCATTTCTTTTTGGGGAAAACTGTATTAATACTTCCTGGCGAAATCATCTGCATAAGCATTAATTTCAGTATTATTTAAATGAACCCCGGAACTAATAATTACCATGTATCTAAAAGTTACAGATTGTCCTGCAAGAATGTTATAATTCAATTGTTCTTTCCCTCTTGTGAAATCGTTCCAACCAAACGGATTGGCTGAAAACAATCCGTATCCGCGTGCATGCCAATAGGTTGGATAACATGGATTTTTCGGGTGGTCACAAATAACCAAAGAGATTTTTTCATCATCTATATTTCCATACATATCCATCCATTTAGCACGTGTACCCCAGACACCTAAGCCGGTTACTCCTTCGCTACTCCTGTAATTTCCGGAAATTCCTTCGTTTGACATATCCTTTACTTCTGTAGGATGCCCATCGGCACTATACAGGGTAATTTCCCCTTCCGAAGCCAATTCGAGCTGACGGGCAACACGAATACCAAACATACCTTCTTTGGTGTCAGGCATCGATACTTCTTTATCGCCGGCTGTTAAAGTTGTAATCCTGTCAATAATACGTGTTGACCCTCTGGCAATGAAGTGATATTCTGTTCTTTCAGCCAGAAGTTCTTTCCCTGATTTCTCTGTCCAACTTTCAATAGTAACAATAGACCCTTCACCAATACCTCCGGATAATTCATCAACCTTTATGTGCTTAATTACTCCGCCATTAGCATTTTTTGTTCCTAACCCCTGAGAACCGTTGCCCCAAAAATCATAACCGTCAACATTGCCATAGGTTAACCACATACCTGTATGGTGCGGATGGTCAGCTCGTTCGCCAGTCTTAGGTTTTATTGGAAATCCGCGTGTAATTTCAGTGCCGGCTGATGTAAATACCGGATAAAGTATAGGTTTACATACATTATCAGGCCAACAATATGAGGTAAAAAGTTTCCCGTCAATCATTACATCGATCCTGTTATCAGAGGTTTTATTAATGAACTCTATATTTGAACCCTGATCTTTTTGAACTTTTTTACTTGATTTTGTACCACATGAAACGGCAAAAATAACAGTCAGTAATACAATTGAAATTGATAATTTTTGAATATTGGAATTTATTTGAATTTTAGTGCTTGTCATTTGTGATTTTTAATATTTATCTAAACTTTCGGATTTTATTGACGGTCTCTAATTAATTAATGTGTAACTATCGATTTATGTTATACATTATCAGGAACTACATAAGGTTTACGGTATCTCCGTGTCAACATTGTGTCGGCTTCGGAATCGTTGGCAAACTTTTCGTAATCACCCATAAATTTCAATTCACGTCCGAGGCGATAGGATATATTAGCCAGGTGAGGAAGTGCTGAAGAATAAAATCCTTCACGGATATCACAATGCAAGTCGCTGGAGTTTCCTGAACGAATGGCATCAATAAAATTGGCATAATGTTCTGTTCCACCCGGGGCAGCCAGATATGCAGAATCAATTTGTTTCTCGACTACAGTTTCTGAGCTTTTAAATGGTTCTTTTTCCCGTTTACGGAAAGCTTTCCATGTACCACCTTTAATTTCAAGGTATCCTTCAGTGCCATAAAACATATTCCCTATACGTATACCGAGGCTTGATTCATCATTAGAATATCGCCCCCTGGTTTCAAACTCAAGCATTTTCCCATCGTTATATTTAAATAGTGAAGATTGTGTGTTTGGTGTTTCCTGGGCACATTCATCAGGATCAATACCATAGAAACCACCGGTAGAATAAACCGAAACCGGGTGTTCATTTTTATTAAGTCCCCAGCGGGCTATATCAAATTGGTGCGGACCTTGATTTCCGGTATCCCCATTACCGGTATACCAAAACCAGTGCCAATTATAATGACCCTTCTTTTCATTATACCGGCGATAAGGTGCAGGCCCTAACCAAAGGTCGTAATGAAGCGTAGCAGGAGGCATACTGTCTTTCGCAACACCAAATGAATCACGTGGTTTAATACAAAGTCCACGAGCCATATAAACATCGCCAATACCACCATCATGCAAAAATTTAATTGCTTCCATCACATTGTTAATCGAACGGTTTTGGAATCCAACCTGAACACGTACATTATACTTACGGGCTGCTTCAATCATTTTCCGCCCTTCAAAAATATTATGGCAGGAAGGTTTTTCAACGTAAACATGTTTACCTGCCTGACAAGCCCAGATGGTTCCCAGTGCATGCCAATGGTTCGGGGTTGCAAATGAAACCGCATCGATCTCCTTGTCATCAAATACTTTACGCGTATCCCATTCGGTTAATGGTTTCTCGCCGGTTTTATCTAAAACGATTTTCGAGCGTTCGGGAAAAAATTGTTCATCGACATCACAAATAGTTTTCAACCGTACATTCCGGTTATCTTTCAGGGTGCACCACTTATTGATGTGCCCACGACCTTGTCCACGAATACCAATAACCGCTAAATTAATACGTTCGTTAGCGCCGATGATTGAAGCATAAGATTTAGAACTAAAACCCATACCACCAATGGTTAATCCGGCAGTTCCTAATACGCTTTTCTTAATAAAATCTCTTCTTTTTGTCATTTTGATTGTTTTTAAAATAGTAAGTAAATTTTAAGTTATATAGGTTTGTTTTTACTATTGCCTTTGCTTTGATATTTTAAATTTGTTTTTCAAAACACATCAGGTTTTTTCAGCATTAGCAATTAATTTATTAAAAAGAGATAACTGTTCTTCCATAGCAGCAATTCTATCTTTTGGTTCAGTCCTGGCTTCGAGAAGTATCCAACCATCATATCCCATCCCGGTAAACAGGTTGAATAATTTCCGGTAAGGATATTCACCTATGTTGAGCTCACGTACATGTACCGTATCGCCAAGCCA
>CAZEWS010000382.1:0-280 GCA_964515985.1 uncultured Rikenellaceae bacterium
AATTTTGTTATCCCTGACCCGCATACCACCGAACCCTTTAACAATTGATAACCAGGTTCCGGCCATACTGGTTATGTGCAATCCTTCAGATACCTCATTATTATAGTCATCCAAATCAAGTCTTGAAGTTCTTAAATACAACTCATATGCCTTTTGAATATCACCAAGCTTAGCAGCTACTATCGAATAAATACATGGTGATAAGGAGGACTCATGTACAGTCTTCGGTTCATAAAAATAGAAATTCTTTCTTATGGTTTCCTCATCATACCTTTCTTCC
>CAZEWS010000382.1:290-2866 GCA_964515985.1 uncultured Rikenellaceae bacterium
AGATTCCCTGGATTACATCTGCCTGTTTTAAAAAACATGAACGAAGAATTCTGTCCCATGACCAATTTTGATTTATAGGCCGCTCGCCCGGATTTATTTTTTCCACCAATTGCTGTTCCTTATCCATATACCCATCTTGCTGAAGAAAAATCCCGGTTTCACCATCAACAGGATAATACATGTTATTTATGATCTCTTTCCATCTTTTCGGCTCTTTCACAGTATCAAAATCAAGCTTTTCAATTAACTCTTTAAATTTTTCACCGTCAACTCTCTTCACATAATCCATGCTTTCAATAGTATAAGTGAGGGTCCATGTGGAAATTGTATTGGTATACCAATTATTGTCTACATTATTTTCATATTCATTTGGCCCGGTAACTCCAAGGATTACATATTGATTTTTCACCTGCGAATAATTAACTCTCTGGCTCCAAAACCTTGATATCCCGATCAGTACCTCCAAACCATAATCAATGAGATACTTCTTGTCTCCGGTATATCTGATGTAATTAAAAATTGCAAAGGCAATTGCTCCATTACGATGAATTTCTTCAAATGTTATTTCCCATTCATTGTGACACTCTTCTCCGTTCATTGTAACCATTGGATACAGTGCCGCTCCTTTCGAAAAACCCAGTTTTTCAGCATTTTCAATAGCCTTTTTTAGATGCCTGTACCGGTATAACAATAAATTTTTAGCTACTTTCTGTCCGGTTGTGCTTAAATAAAAGGGAAGAACAAAAGCTTCCGTATCCCAATACGTACTACCTCCGTATTTTTCTCCTGTAAATCCTTTTGGGCCGATATTTAATTTTTCGTCTTCACCGGTATAGGTTTGGTTGAGCTGGAAAATATTAAACCGGATCGCTTGCTGTGTGGCTACATCACCCGATATTTCAATATCGTTTTCCTTCCATTTTTCACTCCAGGCATCGGCATGCTCTTTTAGCAGAGTCTCAAATCCTTTTAAAAATGCACCTGCCAGTTTGCTTTTTGCTTCCTTTAGTAATTGAGACTTTTCATAGTTGGTAGAGGAAACATTAACTGCATATTTATTAATTACCAGATCTTCTCCCTTCTTAACAGGAACAGTGATTTTGTTTGCGGTATATTTTTTCTTCTCAATAATCGCTGCATTAATATTTAATTTTTCACCATTTTTGTGAAAAGCATACATCATCCCGGTGCAAATAAAAAAATCCAGTTTTTTGGTTTTAGTAACAATATATGCCTCCCCTTTATGGGTTTCCTTGCAAACTTCATCCCAAAATTTCTCATTATAATTTGCATCCTCATTTCTGACATCTGCATCAATATAAGGAGTAAAGGTAATTTCTCCGTTAAAATTTTGTGGGACAACAGAGTATTGAATTGCTCCAATCTCAGGATCTGCAATACTCAGGAACCTTTTTGCCCGGACCCTGATAACCTTTCCACTATTTAGCCTGGCTATGAAAGTCCTTTCGAGATAACCCTCTTTCATATTCAGAATTCTATTAAAATTCTGCACCTCACATTCGGTCAGATCCAATGGTTCTTTATCAATTTCCACATCAATGCCAATCCAATTGGTAGCATTTAATACTTTGGCAAAATATTCGGGGTATCCAATCTTCCACCAGCCAACACGGGTTTTATCGGGGTAGTAGAATCTCCGGTGTACCTTTCCTCAAAATTTGCCCTCTGTCCCATCCGGCCATTGCCCAGGGCAAAAATGCTTTCGGAAGTCCGGTTATATTCGGGATGAAAACCTTCTTCAATGATCAACCACTCATGGTGCTTAATATATGAATTCATTATGCTTGTCTAATTTATAGTGAATAAAGTTTTTCCAATGTCATTTCCTTTAAACTTTTTACAACTAAATCAGCCTCATGCAAGATTTTGTCAGAACCAATGCCAACACAGGTCATTCCCCCGTTCCTGGCAGCCTGTATGCCGGCAACAGCATCCTCAAAAACCACACAGTTTCCCGGTGGAATGTTTAGCTCATCTGCAACATTCAGAAATACTTCAGGATCCGGTTTTGATCTATGAATTTTATTACCATCAACCACCGAATCGAAAAATTTATCCAATCCAATATTTTTTAAAATGAGGTGAGTGTTTTTGCTTGCAGACCCTATCCCGATTTTCAGGTTATCTTTCCTTACCTTATCTAAAAACTTTTGTGTGCCTGGCAGTATATCATCCTGTGATAATTCTGAAATATATTCCTTGTACCAGGTATTCTTTTTCTCAGCGAGTTGTATCTTATCTTCTTCATGAAGTTTAATTCCTCCTGTTTCAAGCAAATTATCAAGGGAGGTTTTTCTGCTGACACCTTTGAGCCTTTCATTCTCTTTTTCGCTGAAAAAAAAACCCAATTCCTGAGCCAGTCTTTTCCAGGCAAGATAATGGTATCTGGCAGTATCAACAATGACTCCATCAAGATCAAATATACAAGCCAAAACTTTCATAAATCCCTACCTTTTTGGTTTTATATAATCTACATCGTTAACAAACAATACAAGTACGGCTGCTATAACCAGGGATATCCCGCCGATTACTAAAGCATATATAGTCGCACCGGG
>CAZEWS010000382.1:3008-3202 GCA_964515985.1 uncultured Rikenellaceae bacterium
TAATTTTTTAATGGGCAATGAGCCGGTTAAAATGGCGTAAGGCATGGATAAAATGCTTGCCCATGCCAACCCGATTCCCAGCATGGAAACAATTAAAAGGTTGGGATCTTTAAAAAAATAAATACTGATTAACCCTGCGCTTCCGGCTATCAGGGAAATAGCATGGGTTATTTTACGATTAGTAACTCTGGTCA
>CAZEWS010000383.1:0-2391 GCA_964515985.1 uncultured Rikenellaceae bacterium
AAAAAATACATATAATGTCATTAAACCAAAGGTTTAATAAGGTGTTGGAAACAACAGGGACATCTCAAACTAAGCTTGCTAAGGCTTGGGGAGTTACGAAACAACAGGTTAATAATCTGGCACGCGGGACAAATCCTGTAGGCTTAAAAATAGTAAAGCAAATACTTGACTATTGGCCTTCCTTAAATGCCAATTGGTTAATTAATGGTATCGGTGAGATGTGGTTAAAACGTGGTGGATTAGAAAAAGTAAATGAGGATGCAGGGTCGTATATTAGTAAAGATAAAGAGTTGGAAAGAATCAGAAATGAAAATATTGGGTTGCTGAAAGAGATAAATAAAATTCACAAGAAAAATCTTGAACTATCAGAAAAGTTCCAAAAGCTTTACGAGAAGCTTTTGGAAGAGAAAGAAAAGAAGGAATGTTAGTAAAAGAATCAGTCGGCAGAATTCACTCCTTCTACTCCAAGCGCGGCTTTTTCAATCCGGTTTTCACACATCCCACAGTTTCCGTAAACCTTGAAACTGGTCTCTTCACCTTTTTGTGTACAGGTAACTTTGGTTGTCTCTTTTACATTTTCCTGTGAATACACATTTGCAGATCCAATAATTAGAAATGCACTCAATAAAAATGAAAATAAAACTTTTGTTTTCATAATTTTTAAAATTTAATGGTTAATAATAAAAATAAGGGTCTCTTTCCTGGTTAACTGCAGCAATTTTGTTCCTGAATTGACGGACACTTCACAGTTCCATGGGAACAATAAACACAACAATCGCTATCTTTTGGCTTGAGCAATATTTTGCAATTTTCACATTCATAAAAGAACTGGCATGTATCATTTGGCATGGTTTCTTCTTTCTGAAAACCACATTCAGGACATGTGATGGTCGACTGTAAGATTACTTTCTTATCCATAAGCAAATTTTGTTACTATTCAGTTTTCAAGAGTCTCTTAATACTGGTTTATAGTTTCTGGTTTTTTCATCCCAATACAATAATTAGTATGTATCGGAATTTACTCACTTCGTTCATGAGATCGCCACGCTATAAGCGTGGCTAAGTTCAATGTTTCTGGCTTGATAATGGCTAATTTCATTATACTTTGCATTTTTAAGTCAGCAGTAGACTGCCGACTATTAACTAATTATTTATGAAACCTGAAAATTAAGGTTTTTTTTAATTTACCCTGTGAAATAGTGGCAAAGCCACTGCTGCGAAGCAGCATTTCACTGGGTGAACCCTGTGAAATAAATCGAAGATTTATTGCGAAGCAATATTTCACAGGGTAAATTTGTGAAACTATGTCCTTACTTATTTTTTATACTTTAACCGCAAGCTGTTCAATACCACCGAAACCGAACTAAAAGCCATAGCTGCTCCTGCGATCATTGGGTTCAACAGGAAGCCGTTTAAAGGGTACAGGATACCGGCAGCAATCGGGATACCGATTATATTATAAAAGAATGCCCAAAAAAGATTTTGCTTAATGGTTTTAACAGTCTTTTTAGAGAGATCTATGGCGGTAACTATTTTACCCAGATCTCCTTTAATCAGTGTAATCTCAGCACTCTCAATGGCAACATCAGTGCCTGTTCCCATTGCAATACCAATATCTGCACGGGCCAGGGCAGGGGAGTCGTTTATTCCGTCTCCCACCATGGCAACTTTTAGTCCATCATCCTGTAAATCTTTGATAAAATCTAATTTTTCATGAGGCAGAACTTCAGATTTAAAGTGTTCTATTCCGGCTTGCTCAGCGATAATTTTTGCCGTTTGAAAATTATCTCCGGTTAACATATGAACCTGGATGTTCATCTTTTGCAATTGTTGAATGGAAGCTTTCGAGGTATCTTTAATAGGATCGGTTATTGCAAAAACAACACGGACAATATCCTGACGGGCAGCATAAATAATGGTTTTCGCCTCTGCATGAAATTTTTCAGCGTAGTTTTGCAGTTTTGGTAAAACCTGTATATTATTTTCATTTATAAATTTTTCGTTGCCAATTAAATAAGTGTGTCCTCTGTACTTAACTGATACTCCTTTTCCGGTAAGGCTGTTAAAATTGCTTAATTCCACCTTTTTAATTCCTAACTCTTTTATATAATCAACAATCGCATTTGCCAAAGGATGCTCCGATCTTAATTCGGCTGACAGAATTACCGACATCATCTCCACTTTATCGGAAGAATCCTCCCAAAGGCAGTTTGTTACAAACGGTTTGCCTTTGGTAACAGTCCCTGTCTTATCTAAAACAACTGCATTGATTTCCCGTGTCAATTCAAGACTTTGGGCATCTTTAATTAAAATTCCCATTTCGGCTGCTTTTCCGATACCAACCATAACTGCAGTAGGTGTTGCCAGGCCCAGGGCATTTGAGAAAACCCT
>CAZEWS010000383.1:2401-3200 GCA_964515985.1 uncultured Rikenellaceae bacterium
GCACATGGGCAGGCTATGATAAGCACGGTTACAAGAGTCACAAACGTATAGGTAACCTGTGGAGATGGTCCAAGGAGATACCAGATAATAAAACTGACGATGGCAATGGAGATAACTACAGGCACAAAGACTCCTGCTATTTTATCGGCCAGCTTTTGTATGGGTGCTTTGCTTCCCTGGGCTTCCTTTACCAACCGGATAATCTGCGACAAAATGGTTTCACTTCCAATTCTTTCGGCAGTCATCTTAAAGCTTCCGGTTTTGTTTATCGTGGCCCCGATAACGTTGTCCCCGATGTTTTTCTCCACCGGAATAGATTCGCCGGTGAGCATGCTCTCGTCAATAAAGGAGTTCCCCTCAATAATTTTACCATCAACCGGGATCTTTTCGCCTGGATGGATCAGGATGATATCACCAATAATTACCTCATCTACGGGAATTTCAATTTCCCTTCCATCCCGGATGACTTTTGCATTTTTAACACCCAAATCCATTAGTTTTTTTATGGATGCCGATGCCCTCGATTTGGCTTTTTCTTCCAGGTATCTTCCGAGTAAGATAAAAGAAATAATAACAGCCGCTGCCTCGAAATAAACGTGCGGCTCAATACCTTTGCCTGCAAGATATTCCGGAAAAAAAGTATTAAAAGCACTGAACAAAAAAGCTGTACCGGTGCTCAGGGCAACCAGGGTGTCCATATTGGCGGTCAGATGTGTTGCCCTTTTATATGCATTTATAAAGAAACTGCTTCCAAATCCGAATACAACCAGTATTGACAGGAAAAACATAATCCAGTTGG
>CAZEWS010000384.1:0-1934 GCA_964515985.1 uncultured Rikenellaceae bacterium
ATTTATCATCCCCTGTGACACGATAGAGTTTAACCAGTCCGATTTCAATTTCCTCGTGACCTGGCACCCCCATATTTTTCCCGGGCCCAAAAACATTATTCACCAGATCCGCATTTTTTATAGCCACATTAAGGAACGTTAGTTTTCCTGTTGCCTGGTAATGAGCTACTGCAGCTTCATACATATGTCCTACGTTGTACAACTCATGATAATGGCCCAGATTGGTCCAGCGTTTCTTTCCACTGCTCCATCAGCTGCTTTTTCAGGGTTTATTGTCCGGTTGGTGTACAGGTATCCATCCTCTTCCTGGGCAGCGGCGATCTTTGCGATAAGATCATCCAGATATTTTTCCAGTTTCGGATCGGGGTGGATCTGCAGGGAATAAGAAGCTCCTTCAATCACTTTAAATACATCGGAATCGTTAAAATAAATGCCTTCGAATTCTCCTTCTTCCAAACCACCTGCTTTGGCAAAATTGCTGATACGTCCCGTTTCTTCACATTTTTTAAAATTATAAGGGATGGTAACTTTCCGGTTAGTTTCTGTCCGGTTATACCAGAATCCATCGGTTAATTTTACTTGGGTGAAAGGAACCGGTTGAATGGGGTAGTCCTTTTGAACCCCGGTTTTTTTTGTACATCCAAAGAGGAGACAAATCATTGAAACAAGTATCATTTTTTTCATGAGTGAAAGATTTTTCAGGTTTTTCTACTTATAAAAATACCGAACCAGGCAATGACAATAAAACAAGCCATGGGAACAAAGTATGAATAGTGTATACTTCCTGTGATATCTGAAACCTGGCCCTGCAGAGCAGTAAAAACTGCACCACCAAGAATGGCCATGATCAGCCCTGAACCACCGATTTTGGTATCACCACCCAATCCTCTAACCGATAATCCAAAAATTGTTGGGAACATTAATGACATAAAACCGGAAATAGCAATAAGTGCAATTACTCCAACATAACCACCTCCAAAAATAACAAAAAGGGTGCTGACCAAAGCCAATAATGCTGATATAGTTAGCAAATTGCCTGGTTTAAAGAATTTCATTAAGCCGGTAAATATAAACCTGGATAATGAAAATAAAATTAATGCAGCCATATAATAACTTGATGAATTGGCTTCGTTAATATTAAGTTCCTGCATAACATATCTGATGGTAAAAGACCAGACTCCAATCTGCGCGCCAACATAAAAAAACTGAGCAATAACTCCCGATGTATATCGCCTGTTTTTCAGAAGCCTTTTAAATGTTGGTAAAAAATCCAGACTGGCCCCTACATCTGATGCTTTTGGCATTTTAACAACAGCAATAATTATCCAGATCAATACCAGCACGAATGCAACCCCAACGTATGGACCCATCACTGCAGAAAGTTCTTGCGTTTGAACAGCCCCTAACTGTTCCTTCGACATTGAGGCTCTTTCAGCGGCATCTGCAGAATTCAGGTTAGAAAGAATAAACAACTTACTTAAAAACACTCCTAATATGGAACCTATAGGATTGAAAGATTGCGCCAGGTTTAACCGTCTGGTACCCGTTTCTTCCGGTCCCATTGCAATAACATAAGGATTTGAGGAAGTTTCCAGTATAGAAAGGCCTCCGGCTAAAACAAATAGCCCAATTAAAAAATGACCATAAACCTGTGTGTGACTTGCAGGAAGAAACAAGAGTGCCCCTCCTACAAATAAACCAAGTCCCATCAGGATACCCGCTTTATAAGTGAATTTCTTGATGAAAATGGCAGCAGGGAGAGCCAATAAAAAATATGAACCGTAAAAGGCAATTTGAATCCATGAGGTTTGAAAGTCGGTCATACTCATGATCTTCTTAAAAGCAGCCAGCAGGGTATCGGTCATATTGTTTGCTAATCCCCACATTAAAAATAAAGAGGTTACCAGGATAAATGGCAGAAGGTTTCCCGGATG
>CAZEWS010000384.1:2034-3181 GCA_964515985.1 uncultured Rikenellaceae bacterium
TTCAGGTATTTAAGCCGTTGTAGCGATTTAACCTGTTCTCTTACGTCTGAGTCAAGACAGAATTTAGCAAATAACCACGCACCTGCAAGCAGCGCAGTATATCAACGGAATATATAAATAATAATTCGAAGCAATTATTACTCACTACAATCGTAAGATCACCCCGCCCAGGCGGGGCTAAGTTACACTAACGATGATAACTTCTCCGTCAGCCCTGTGAAATACTGCCATGCAGTAAAGGCTTTGCTTTTATTTCACAGGATCAGCCGACGGGTCGTTTTTCCCAAAGGGATTCCTTTGGAACATCGAGTGTCATTGATTTAAATTTCAGCGATGGTAGCAAAGTTCCAAAGGAGTCACTATTGTAACCGCTTTTATGACCGATGCCTATGGCAAATAGCTGTTCGTAACAACAGCAGGCATCATTCTATTTTTTTTACCTTAATAGCAATTGGTCCTTTATCTCCTTGTTCTATTTCGAATTCAACAGTTTGTCCGGTTTCTAATCCATCAGATGAACTATCTAATCCTGAGCGATGTACAAAGATATCCTTATCATCTTCTGTTTGTATAAATCCATAACCCTTTAAATCATTATACCACTTTACTGTTCCTTTCATGGTTAAGCTTTTAATTTTTGTTTGACCCGATAAGACTTCTTTAGTAATTCTCCCGTCTTTCTCTGGCTTGATTCACTTTTACTTCCCTCCCGCCGATTTCAGTTCCATTTACACCATCAATGGCCTTTTTTGCTTCAGAATCATTTGGCATTTCAATAAACCCAAATCCTTTACTTCTTCCTGAGTATTTATCAGTAATAATCTTTGCAGATATTACTTCTCCATACCCATTAAAAACTTCTTTTAATTCATCTTCAGTAACATTGTAATGAAGATTTCCTACATAAATGTTCATAATTAACTTTTGTTTTAAAATTAAACTATTAAAAATTAGTGCAAATGTAGTTTTATTTTATTTAAAAAAAAGCAATCTGAGAGAGGTAATTTAAAAATTCATAAAAAAAAGTAGCTTTTTAACCTAAGTTGCGGGTTATGCCGTAGGCATAGTTATGGAAGAACGAACCGGGAACCGAAAACAAGATAAAAGATAAAAGTAAAAAGATAAAAGTAGATAAACCAGGGCTGGG
>CAZEWS010000385.1:0-3181 GCA_964515985.1 uncultured Rikenellaceae bacterium
TATGTCGAGCAAGAGAAAATTACCAATAACAGGCTGAATATTAATATTTTTTTCATGCTACAATTCTTGTTTTATTTTAGCCAAAAGTCCTTTATTAATGTTAACCTTATATTTTTCTCTTAATTCCCGGATCCATTGTTTATCAAGGGAATTCTGGTAATCAGAGGTTATGATCCCTCTGGCTTCTTCGAGTGTTTTCGGTTGTGGTTTGATAACCCTGCTAATAATAACAATTGTTGGTTTTCCATTGTATTCGAAAACAGGGGTAATACCCTTTTCCCAGTCAATGGAATCTATGATCCCCCGGTCGCCTTTCGCAAATACCCCGTTCTCGATACTCAGGTATTTTTCTTTGCTTCCGGTGTTGAAATGGTTTAACAAATATGTTTCCGTATAACCCTTCTTCCTTCGATTTTTTAACATTTTTGCCAGTTCCTTTGTTCGGGAATCATTATGACAAGTAAAAATGGTTGCCTCAATCCTTTTTTCCCACATGTAGTTGTTTTTATTCTCCTCGTAAAAATCCCGGAGTCCAACCGTATCCGAAACAGCCTTCGACCAAACCATTTTATCGGTTAGTTCGAATAATGAAATCCCATCATGATATTCTTTCATCAGATACCGGAATTCGGGGTATTTTTTTTCGAGCTGACTATTATCATAATCGAGTATTTTTTCCCCTGTAAAATTATTAAATAATTGTTCTACAAATTCCTTAACAGAGTGATACTCTTTACTGGCAACAAATTTTTGGATAAAATTGAAAAAGTCGTTTTGATTATATACCTGATTTGCGAAAGAGAATAGTGGTTGATATAAGGAATTTGCTCTTCGGATATCAAAACCGGTACTGGTTTGAGAATGTTCAACAGTAGAATAAAAGTCTTTGAGTCTGGAAGAATCCAGCTTAAAGTTGTATTCTGCTTTTAGTTTGTTTATTAATGATGTTTTGCTTAAAGCCGAACGTTCGTCTCTGGGAATCCTTCCGGATAGTTCAGGTTTAAGTTGCGCGAAGGATTCAAGCTTTTTTCTGTCAAGACGCTTAATGATATGCCATCCGAAAGCTGTTTTAAATGGTTTGGAAAACTCACCGTTCCTTTCCAGGGCAAATGCTGCCGATTCGAATTCCGGAACCATCCTGCCTGTTCCGAACCATTCCAGTTCACCTCCTTTTTTAGCCGATCCCGGATCTTCTGAATAATTGCCGGCTAATTCGGTAATTTTTTCTCCTTGTAATAGTTTGGTATAGATATCATAAATTTTTTCTTCAGCCTTTTTGAAAAATTCAGGCTTTGAACCTCTGGGCACGGCGATCATAATATGGGCAACCTTAATTTTTCCTTGTGACTCCCTCTTATTATTTACTTTTAAAATATGGTATCCATACCGGGTTCTAACCGGCATTGAGATTTTGCCAACTTCCAGATTATAAGCTGCCGATTCGAAAGGATAAATCATTCTGAAGGCAGTGATGTATCCTAAATTTCCACCATTGCTTTTTGCTGATGGATCATCCGATGATCCTCTGGCAATTGCTTCAAAAGATTCACCCAAAAGGATCCTGTCTCGTATTTTAACCGCCTTTTCATAAACACGGAGGGTATCTTCAGGATTAGGATGGTTAGGCAATTTGATTAAAATATGACTTACATTTACCTCAGTCTTTAGCCTGTTATATGCTTCTTTAATCAATTCTTCTGAGAATTCCCTGTCAGTTAAATAGGGTTTCGCAAGCTGGCTTCTGTACCCTTTCAGTTCCTTTTTAAATTCAGGGAGAGTGTCAAGGCCAAGACGTTCTGCTTCAATCACTTTTAACTTAAAATTTATAAAAAGCTCAAGATATTCATCAACCGGTTTCTTATCTAAAACATTATTACCGGTATTGTTTTTTTTATAGATTCTTTCAAATTCACTTAACGTGACAGGGCTATGTCCGATTGTCATCAGGATTTCTTCACCGGTCTCCTGACACCGTGTGTAAAGGCTTAATAAAAGAGTAATAATCAATAAACAGATTCCTTTCATCTTATTTTTTAGGTTATTAGTTGTATATTGTTCTGCAGGGAGTTGTATTAAAAGTGCTCTTTCTGAGGTTGTATTAAACCTGAATCAATGGACTATCTGCTATAATTCGGTGCTTCACGCGTTATGGTTACATCATGTGTGTGGCTTTCCATCATACCCGGGTTTGTAATGCGTATGAATTTGGCCTTTTGTAATTCTTCAATATTTTTGCGCCGCAATATCCCATACCGGCTCTTATTCCACCGGCTAATTGAAAAAATATTTCTGAAAGATTGCCTTTAAAAGGTACCCTTGCTTCAATTCCTTCCGGAACTAATTTTTTTATATCATCTTCCACATCCTGAAAGTACCTGTCTTTTGAGCCTTGTTGCATTGCCTCAATGGATCCCATACCCCGGTATGTTTTAAACTTACGACCACTGTATATTATTGTTTCACCTGGTGATTCTTCACAACCGGCAAATAATGAACCGGTCATTATGGAACTTGCGCCTGCAGCAATGGCTTTCACAATATCACCTGAATACCTGATTCCTCCATCGGCAATTACGGGTACTCCTGAACCTTCAATAGCACTGGCAACATTGTAAATGGCTGACAATTGTGGAATACCAACACCTGCAATAATCCGGGTGGTACAAATGGAGCCGGGTCCGATTCCAACTTTTACCGCATCAGCTCCGGCATCCACAAGGTCTTTGGCTGCCTCGGATGTGCCAATATTACCGGCTATTAAATCCATATCGGGAAAAGATCTTTTAATGTCCTTTAAGATTCCTATAACACCTTTTGTGTGTCCATGCGCTGTATCGATAACGATAGCATCCACATCGGAGGCAATAAGTGCTTCTGCTCTCTTGAGCGTATCGGAGGCTATTCCGACTGCCCCTGCCACACGTAATCTGCCCTTGATATCTTTGTTTGCAGTTGGCCTGTCTTTGGTTTTTGTTATGTCCTTATACGTTATCAGCCCAATAAGCCTATATTTATCATCAACAATGGGTAATTTTTCTATTTTATGATCTTTCAGTATTCCGGCAGCCTGCAATAAATCTGCTTTCTTCGTAGTAGTTACAAGGTTTTCATGAGTCATTACTTCCTTAACTGGGCGGTTCATATCCGTTTCAAACCGAAGGTCTCTGTTCGTTACGATTCC
>CAZEWS010000386.1:0-1868 GCA_964515985.1 uncultured Rikenellaceae bacterium
GTAAACCCTCAAAAAGCAGATCAAAGCTGACCAATGTATTTTCTCTTTTGTCTTCAATGCGCTGAACTACATCCTGGAAAACTCCCAGCATGGAACGTTCTCCCACTGAAGCATGTTTGCCCTGGAAAGCATTGTGTATTGACAGGGCACGAATGCACTGCTGAAAAAGATCAAACTGGAAGGGTGCAAAAGGAAATTTATTGACAAAATCGTCTTCTCCATGATATCCTCTGAATTGCACTCCTGCTTCTGAGAAGGAAAGCAGCGTTTCAAGGTTTGAACTCTCCTTTTCCCAGGTACTCTTCAATACACTTCCTGCTTTCTCGTTTTTTGCAAGGAGACGTTTTTCAATGACTTCGTCAACATTGGCAGAGGTAAGAGGAATTTTCAGATTAAACCGAGCTTGGATCCTGGAGAAATCATTTTGCTGCCTCGCATTCAGGTCACCCATTACTTTCTCAATATCTTCCCGGGATGTAACAATGATCCAGGATTGCCCTTTGGTTTTTGTGGCCAGGGTTTCAGCAATGGTCTGCATATTTAGCATTAGCCTTGTGTTATCACTAATGTACTGGCCGACTTCATCCACAAAAAAGTTCAGGCGAAATCCCCGGGGGGTTGTTTTGATATAAGTCATCACCTTCTCACAGAAATCCTCGACTGAAATACGGCTGTCTGTTTGTAAAGTATCGAGTATGTTATCGTATTTCGCAGGACTGTCATTAAAAATACCGGCAAGCACGGCAGCCACAGTTGTTTTTACTTTGGGATCAAAGTATTTTCTGCGCGCCTTGATCCATGGTTCCCCTGCCGTCTCTTCATACTTTCGCATGAAATTACTGTAAACGTTCTCCTCATCCAGCCATCTTTCAAACTCAGCCACATGCCGTTGTGCTCCAAAATAGCCTAAGTGGTCATTGAACACCTTGTAGAATACATTCAGTACGGCATCTTCTTCCTTTTTGGTGGTAATCTGGGCTTGCTGGTCAATGTTGAAGAGGATGGATTCCGACGGTATACGTGTGGATTGTTTCACATCACCTTTGAGCATTTCATCGCCTTCTATTTTGCCGGCAAACATATCTCCCAGTTTGTGACTGTTATATTCCTTGTTTTCCAGGACATAGGACAGGATCTTCAGCAGATGTGATTTCCCTGAGCCAAAGAATCCTGAAATCCAGACACCATTGGCTCCCTGATAATCATTATATGCAGAAAAAAAGTCCCGTACCTTACTGGATATTTCATTGGTTACCACGTATTCTTCAACTTCCTGAAGAATATGTTCCTGATCATCTGCTTTGATCACGGTTTCAATATTTCTATTGATATCCTGCTTAAAAAACTCTTTTAAAATCATAATTAAAGCTTATAATTTTCTATGTTAAATGCTCTGTAATAGTTGTCGTCTTTTAATAATCCGAAAAGCTCCAGTGTTTGCCCATTGTATTCGCCAGGAAAAAAAGCAATTGTAGGTGCATTTTTGGCAACGTTTTGAAGATTGTTCAGTACATTATGCGACCTGATAAAAGGGAAAACAAGTCCGATCCCTGTCAGGAAATAAACTTTCGCACTGGAAGAATCAATGATCTTTTTTATATGTGGCATCAAAACCTCATTTATGTCCAGAACTGATTGCAAAGCACTTTTAAATTCACTTTTATCCATATCCTGCTCCATCGAATAAATCATACCTTCTCCAAGTTCCTCATTCAAAATAGTAAGAGAAATATCATATAAATTTAATTCCAATACGGCTATGCCGCTGGTTTCCAGTTTGTTTATGAGTCCTTTTACAGCTCTGCTGACTTCATTTTGCTGGTTTGGATAAAAGTGAATTTAAAAGTGCTTTGCAATCAGTTCTGGAC
>CAZEWS010000386.1:1883-3176 GCA_964515985.1 uncultured Rikenellaceae bacterium
TCTTCCGAAGAAATCACCTTGTACAAGTGTTCAAACTTTTTATTGATATTCTCTGTTTTCATACTGTTGCTGATTCTATATCCTTATCTGACATTAAGAAGATTTTCAACCATTCCTGGTTATCATCAACAATAACCCGGATAACATCATCACTTAACAACTGTGGTTGAATCATTTTGATATTTACATCATCGATAATTCCTGTTTGTTCCAGGATTTTGAAAGTAACCTGACGAACTTTCTTAACTGTGGTTTCTGCAAGTTCATCCATTTCAGGATGCAATTCAATTTTACGGCTAAAATAGGAGCTGTAATCCCCCTCATTTATCTGATAATCAAAAACCAAAAATTTATCCCTGATGACCTCCGGAACAAAGTCACATATAAACCCATAGGTTTTACAAATAGAAAGGAAAGCGATCTGTTTCTGTGCAAGCAGATCACCTTTGATAAAAAGTTGTAGCTCATCAGGAGTAAGTTTATTCAGCCGCTTCAATAATTACCTGAATTCTCTTTTACTTGTCCTTAAATTTCCCAATCCCAGAATTTCTTCCTGATTAACATTGTTATGCCAATCGCATCCTTCATTATCTACGATGAACTCTGCAATCTTCAACGAATCATTCAACCTCATATTAGATGCAGTAAATGAAAAAGCATATTTCTCTTGTTCACTCATTTATAGTTCAATAATTGTTTTTCCGGCACTTCCAAAATCTCACTCAACTTCTGAATATGCTGCTTATTAGGAAGGGATTTTTCTTTACACCAATTACTAACTGTTACTTCAGAAACCCCGATTTTATTGGCTAACCAATTTTGCTTAATTCCTTTCGATTTGATTATATTCTTAAGAAGCATAAGTTTAAGAAAAATTAAAGTTTCCCTTCATGACAAAATTAACATTTTATACCGATTCTTATTGATGAAATAGAAATAAAATATGTGCATATAAGTGAAGCTTAAAGGAAGAATATTGCAAATCTCATTCTTAATATATTTTTACTTTATCAATTAACTGATTTTTAATTTAATTGTCAAGTTTTTTATCCGCCGGATCCCGAAAATCGGGAGCGGACGGATAATCATTAAAAGGTTAAAAAATAAGGGTGCAGTGTATCTGCATTGGAAGAATATCTATTTTCAATATCCGTCGGACCGCAATCCCGATAACTATCGGGAGGCGGACGAAGTTTTAACCACTACATCCTTGTTTAGTCAGGGCATGAACTGTAACTTGGCCGGTTTATTGCGGCGCATGGATAGCTTCTTCCTCCTGGTAGCGATGGCAGT
>CAZEWS010000387.1:0-2407 GCA_964515985.1 uncultured Rikenellaceae bacterium
CTTAAAAATGCAAAGTATAATGAAATTAGCCATTATCAAGCCATAAACATTAAAATTCCGATACATATTAATTAACCATTTTGTAGATGAAGACAAAGCATGAAATTGTTAAAGATTGGTTACCCAGATACACCGGAATCAACCTTGAAACTTTCGGGGATTATATATTATTAACCAACTTTTATCATTACGTAGATCTGTTTGCCAGATGGCATAAAGTTCCAATTAAAGGCCGATCAGCAAATATGCCTAATGCTACCAGTAATGGGATAACCATTATCGATTTTGGCATGGGTAGTGCCAATGCAGCTACTATTATGGATCTGTTGAGCGCCATTGAACCAAAAGCAGTATTGTTCCTGGGAAAATGTGGCGGACTGAAAAAGAAAAACAAACTTGGTGATCTGATTCTTCCAATTGCAGCCATTCGGAGTGATGGCACATCCAACGATTATCTGCCACCTGAGGTCCCGGCTCTGCCTGCATTTAATTTGCAAAGAGCCGTTTCAACTTCAATAATCAACCATAACAGGGATTACTGGACGGGTACAGTTTATACAACCAATCGCAGAGTTTGGGAACATGATGAAAGGTTTAAGAAATATCTCAGAAAAACCCGTGCCATGGCCATCGACATGGAAACAGCTACAATTTTTATCGTCGGTTTTGTGAACGAAATGCCAAGCGGAGCTTTATTACTGGTCTCGGATCAGCCAATGATATCGCCCGGTATTAAAACCATTGAAAGCGATAAAAAAGTTACTGAAAACTACGTTGTAGATCACCTAAAAATTGGTATTGCTGCCGTACAGGAACTAATTAGTGATAAATTATCAGTAAAACATTTAAAATTTTAAATTTCCGGCATCTTCCAGGCTATGACTTTTGAACAAATATTAAAGGATTTAAAGAATAAAATCTATAAACCTATTTATTTCCTCACAGGAGATGAACCCTATTATATTGATAAAATCACCGACTATATCAGTCAACATGTTTTAACGGATGAAGAAAAGACCTTCAACCAGGAAATCTTATATGGAAAAGACACAGATATTCCATCGATCATAAATTCAGCCCGGCGATTCCCAATGATATCCGGCAACCAGGTGGTTATCGTTAAGGAAGCACAAGATATTCCCGGTATCGACGATCTGATCTACTATGTTGAAAATCCTTTAAAGTCCACTATCCTGGTCCTCAATTATAAATATAAGAAACTCGCCAAAAACAAAAAGATATATAAAGCCATTCAAAAAAACGGAGTGTTATTTGAATCCAAAAAACTGTATGACAATCAAATACCGGAATGGATCAATAATTACCTTGCCAAAAGCAATCATAGGATTGATCCCGGTGTTGGTTTGTTGCTAACGGAATACCTGGGAAATGATCTAAGTAAAATTGTTAATGAGATCGAAAAATTGAAAATAACCCTGCCACCCGATAACAAGAAAATCACCATCGAACATATCGAGAAAAATATCGGGATCAGTAAGGATTATAACAACTTTGAATTGCATAAGGCACTTTCACAAAAAAATATATTAAAGGCAAATCGCATCATTAATTACTTTGGTAAAAATCAAAAGGAAAACCCCATTACCTTAACCATATCTTCACTCTATTATTTTTTCAGCAAGGTTTTAACTTATCACTTCATTAAAAATAAAACAACACAAAATGTTGTTGCCGCATTAAAAGTGCATTCTTATTTTGTTTCGGAATACAAACTGGCTGCCCAAAAATACAATCCCGAAAAACTGGTAGAGATTTTTTCAATCCTCCGTGAATTTGATCTTAAATCCAAAGGGATCGGTAATGTATCAGTTCATCCTGGTGATCTTCTCAAAGAAATGATTTATAAAATATTACATTAGCTTAGATTTACATGATGTCAGGTGTTTCCACCTGACATTGAATACTGGAGTCCTTAGCCCAACCATTTATGGTTGGGATCTAATATTGAACAATGCGTGATTAAGGACGTTTACGTCCTTATTTATTATTAAGGGCGTAAACGCCCTGTAAGTTAATAAATTATTTCTATAACCCCAGACGTAAACGTCTGGGGTACTGAAGCCTGGCAGGCAGGCCTTCGGGACAATATTCCAATATTCCCCGCCCGAACGTACCGTTCGGTACGGGCGGGCATCATTCCATTATTCCCCTGTAGAAATAGCTCCTACGTCGCATTTCACAGGGCAAGCATTATTCCAATATTCCATTCTTCCAATTCTGCTATCTTTGCAGACAAATACTCAATGTATATGACAATTATTTTAGTAATAGTTACATCCCTTATCTCCATTGTATGTTTCAGCAAACCGGATTTCATGGCTCAACTGCAATTTAATCCATACCGGGTATATCACAAAAAAGAATTGTATCGATTGGTCACTCACGG
>CAZEWS010000387.1:2417-3158 GCA_964515985.1 uncultured Rikenellaceae bacterium
AAGTGCCTTATGCAATTCAAAGTTGTTATAATCCTTACTGATCCCGATATGTTTGTCCTCTTTACTTTTGGGACAGCAGTAGAAAACTATTTCAAACAATTAAACACAGCAGATATTGTAAAATATCCCAATATCAATTTCTTACTCCTCTATTTTGGTGGAACAATAATTTCGTCCCTGACAACACTGAAAAAGCACAAGGATAATTACTGGTATAATGCGGTGGGTGCGTCAGGAGCTGTTTCCGCAATTGTTTTTACCAGTATCTTTTTTAACCCTCTCCATACACTCATCCTGTATTTTATTCCACTACCAGCCATTTTGGCAGGTATTCTATACCTTGTCTATTCACATTACATGAGTAAACGTGGAGGAGATAACATCAACCATGATGCTCATTTTCTCGGTGCCGTTTTTGGATTTATTTTTCCCTTATCAATTGATTATAAACTAATTAACATATTCCTTCAACAATTGAATATTTTGTAAGAAGTTAATAGTGTCAGGCAAAAAAATTAAGCAAGGGGGAAAAAGAATAGAGAAAATCCCCTTGTAATGGTTAAATTATCTTTAAAATCAGCCGGATGCCGTGAAGGCGGCGGATGGATTTTTACACTCATTTAAACAGTTTCTGAAATAGAATTTACAACCCGTCCGACCGCTTGTAGCGGTCCGACGGATTTATATATTACATGATGTCAGGTGTTTCCACCTGACATTGAATACTGGAGTAATTAAAAT
>CAZEWS010000388.1:0-2232 GCA_964515985.1 uncultured Rikenellaceae bacterium
TACGCTATGTATGTGGATATGGATAAGAACTTCACCCACGATTGGGGTGGCCCTACGGAATATGTTAAGGAAACATATTCCAAGAGTAATCTGTTTATTGGAGTAGGGATAGATTTTAGTTTTTAATTCAATGAGCACGTGCCTTATAGAGCGAAGCGCTCATAAATCACAGTGCGAATTGACAATACATCCCCGGTCACAGCAGGCCGGGGATTTTATTTAAATAGGTTCTGTTTTAAAATAATGATTAGTTACAAATACTGTTTGAGATCAACCACATCCGGGGTTGGTGGGAGTACGGCATTATATCCCACCGGTTTCACCGGTGGTTATTCAAAGTTATACCCCTTCAGGGTAAGGTCATAATGGTTCAATTACCGAATTACTTTAATCATGAAAAAAGAAATCGTTTCATACAGGGTCTCCATAATATCCATTGTAATTGGGCTCTTATCTATTAATGCAGTTTTCCCCCAGGTTTTTGAAAACCCATATGCCGAATTTAAAAGCCATGATGATTTAACTATTATACAAATTGAGATCAATAAGAATTACACGCTGATTGATCTTTCAGTAGAAAATAAGCTGGAATCGGGCGGATGGTTTTGTGTAGGCAAAAAGGTTATTCTCAAAACTTCTGATAACAAAGAATATTGTATGATCAGGTCGGAGAATATTCCGGAATGCCCGGATAAATATAAGTTCAAATTTGCTGGTGAGGTTTTAAATTTTAGTTTGTATTTTCCACCAGTTGATCCGGGAAAAGGATCAATTGACATCACTGAAATTTGTGATGAGGCGTGCTTCTTCTTAAAAGGGGTTATTCTTGATAAAAAGCTGAATACTGATATTCGTTTGTTTGAGAAAGGGCTTGATTTTTATGGTCGCGGGGATTACCAGGCAGCCATAAAAAATCTTAAGCTTGTTCTGGAAGAAATACCACCCAAGCCTAGTCATGTATATGGATTTTCGTATTATTATATCATTCTTTCCTTCCTTAAGCTGGATGAAAAAAATGAAGCAGAACAGTGGTTTGAAAAACTGAAAAAATCAGATCTTCCTGACAGGCAATCTTTTATTAGTAAAATTGAAGAAATGAGAGTATTTTAATCCCTTGTGATCCGGCACTAAAGTTTTATATTATAAACATTGCGACGTAAAACCAATATCCAAAGGATTACTTACTGCCACAAGCATTCCTATTTTGGGACTTTCCCGCCTTCGGACGGACAGGCAAGTCCTAACGGACTGTTTCTTGTTCATAATCCGCTTATACCCAGCCACTAAAGTGACTGTCTATTGTCTTTTAGTCCCTCCAGGACTATCGTAATGATTGGTTCAAAGTTTCAAATGAAACAATTTGTCACATAGGGACTAGATGGTAGTAGCCAGGGACGAAGCCCCTGGTTAGGCAATTAATAAATAAATCCCCGACTACCGTCGTTGATCAGAGAGAAACAACTAATGTCGGGGATAAGAGCCAAAAGCTGATTAGAATAAATTACCAGGATTTCGATAATAAGGTACTTTCTCCACTCATCCGTCGGACCCCGCCGGCGGATAGGTTTAAGCAAAGTTTAGTTGAAATTACAAAAAGCAAATCTCAAAATATTTACCCCGTGAAATAATGCTCCGCATTAAATCTACGATTTATTTCACGGGGCAGGTAAATTCTAAATACAAAATTACAATGACCGAAACGAATAAAGACATATAAATTAGCGTAGGGGAAAGGTAATTTTTTGAATTTGGGGAATTGATTATTGGATATTATTTGTTTTTTGTTGTTTGTTTTTTGTTGCTTATTTTCGATTTATGACAGACTCAATAAGTTATTTTGTTTGTCCCAAGGGAATGCCTTTGGCACATAGCCTTGTGCTGCGTCAGGAATAAATCAGGTTAGAATAGTAACTTTATTTCCGGATAGTAACATAGTTGAATGGCATCTCAAGCAATTCCGACATCTCTTCACCGGCTTCTCTCAGGTCGTCATCTCCTTCTTCGAAAAACCAGTATATTTTTACATGCTGACCTTCTTTATAGAGATCGTAAAGTTCAGAAAGAATGTCGAATAAAAATTTGGCAGAGGAAGAGTTGAAATAGATCAATTTAATATTAAAATCGAGCGAATGATCTTTATCATAAACAAATCTTTTTTCTTCAATGACCTCGGTTTTAAATTTTCCAAGCCATTCATTCACCGATAATGAAATTTCTTACGATGAAACGGAT
>CAZEWS010000388.1:2242-3147 GCA_964515985.1 uncultured Rikenellaceae bacterium
TCTTCAGGTCAGGAAACACCTGAGATCTCAAAAATATTTTTGGCAGGATCAAATGTTAATCTTGGGCAGGTTTCAGTCTGTTCTATGATTAATGCTTCCATACCTTTTTTTGCGATGTTACCTAATCAAAAAAGCATTCCAATATACAAAAGATAACTTACAGGAGAAAAAAAAAGATTATAATCCGAACCGGTATGACAATTTGATCAGGAAAATATTATGCGGATGGATGTCGTACAGATCCCTCATATCCTGATTCAAATTAAATTCTCCGGTAGGATCATATCCGCTTCTTCCCTGCGACCAGACCAGGAAGATGGTTGATCCGGGGACATATTCCCACCGGACAACAAGGTTCGACTTGAATTCCTTAACATTAAAATCGGGATTAGATATCGAATAATTCAAATCCGGTCCCTCGTTGACATTATAAACATTATCCGTTTCATCGTAAGAAATTTCATTATCGGTGAATGAATGAAACCGGTTGGTGTACTGATCGGCTTTAGGGTTGGTAATTTTCTTGAATTCACTGTATTTCCCCGCTGAGATAAAAGGCTGTCCCCAGTACTGTATGGTAAAGTTCGGACTTATACTATAATTCAACCGCAGCGAAAACATCAGGGTTTTTTGATCAATTGTTGCAAACAGGTAACGGTCGTCTGATTCAACCGATTCTTTTGTTACGTATTGCAAATTTCTTTCCGTCAGGCCCAGGGAAGGGTTCAGTGAAATATTTAATGCATTGGTTGGTCTGTACGATAGATTTAAACTGTATCGCTGGTTTCGGGTACTCTTTTCATAACCCCAATAATTTGAGGTTTGTACACCATAGATAATTTTTTTCCGGTTATCGGAATTAATACTGAGCCACGAACTGATTCCACCCGGCGAAAGAAATGACG
>CAZEWS010000389.1:0-3134 GCA_964515985.1 uncultured Rikenellaceae bacterium
GTTCTCCAAACCCTGGCAGGTCTTTCCCGGCCGAATGCGATTCGGCTCTACATTCTTTGCCCTATGCGCTGTTTTCAACAATTCAACAATTTAACAGTTTAACAATTTAGCCATTTAACAATTTTCATTTTATTCCTTTCACAGACCCTGCCAGGTCTTTCAGACTCTGGCAGGTCTCTCCTAGTCTCCCCTTATTCCATTCCCTCATCCTTCAAAATCCTCTTAATCACCCTGAGATTATGTGAATATGTACCTGTATCGGTATTAAATATTCCTTGTTGATCCAGGTTATCAATTCGTACTTTGCCAGATGAATGTATAATTTGGTTATCTTTCAGAAGCAATCCAACATGTTCGATTTCCCCTTCATTGTTATCGAAAAATGCAATGTCTCCTTCTTTTGCTTCAGTAATAAAGTTCACCAGGATCCCTTGTTTTGCCTGTTGTTGAACATCACGTGGAAGGCGCATACCATGTATTTTAAACAATATTTGGATAAAGCCGGAACAATCGGTGCCAAAAGGGGTTCGACCTCCCCATAAATAGGGTGAATGCAGGTAAGAAAAAGCTGTTTTTTGTATTTCGTTTCTGTCTGGTTTTTCCACAGAAAGTTTAACCTGATCTTCAAATTTATATGTTTCACCAGCTATATCGAACCTGTTTTTTTTTGCATTGTAAAAAGGAATTGAACTGCCGGGCACGATGGTGAAGTTGGTCTGTTTTCCAGATGAGGGTATTATTTTTTCGAGGGACGAAATTACCGGGGCATTAAATTTTTCTAAGTTTATAAATTCACTCTTTTTTAATGGAGTGATATTTTTTTTACTAACCCAGCCTATGTAACTATCGAAGGCTAATTCAATCCGGCACCATG
The DNA here is from genome assembly GCA_964515985.1 of uncultured Rikenellaceae bacterium. Taxonomy (GTDB): domain Bacteria; phylum Bacteroidota; class Bacteroidia; order Bacteroidales; family VadinHA17; genus CAZEWS01. The sequence goes on from CAZEWS010000389.1 coordinate 875, forward strand.
AAATCAGACACTCTAAAATTCTAAAATGTTCGCCAAACAAAACCTGGGTAACCATTTCGCTACGGTGGGAAGGTTCATTCCTTACCGGTATAATACTTATGCTTGAAATTCCGTATTTCATGAAAAGAATGTTAAACAGTTGAAAACACGTATCAATTCAATCAAAGGTAAAAAATCATCCTATACAAAAAAAGGAAATTGGAATAATGGAGTAATGGAATAGTGGAATAATGGAATAATGGAATGATGGAACCATTCTGTTTGCTCCTCTCACAGAATGGTTCCATCATTCCAATTCTTCTTATACCCGATCTCTTATTTAACTGGATAATACTTTAAAATACTTAATTCTTCTGATTTTGTGGTTTAAATTTTATTTTACCTTTGTGGCAGATTTTGTATTTAAAATTCTTTAAAACGGTTGAATTATCGATCGTTTTATGTCTTTTTTTTATTTTTATGAACAAAATAATATCATTTCTAAAGGATAAGAAGAAACTAATTTTCCGGGGTTTTTTGTATGTTATTTCAGTTCTTATTATTGTTTATTTATTTCCACGTGAAGGAAAATTCAGGTTTGAGTTTAAAAAAGGAAAACCCTGGATGCATGATGTGATTATTGCTCCTTATGACTTTCCAATCTATAAGTCGGAAAGCGAAGTCAGTGCTGAAAAAGACAGTATACTCAGGGAGTTTAAGCCATATTTTCAGTATGATAGTGCAATAGCCGTAAATCAGTTAAATCAGTTCTATGAAACTTTTGATTACCAATGGAAGCAATATTTGGAGGAGAATTTCAATATTAAAGGGGAATTAAATGAAAACAGAAGATCACACAGGAGACTCATTCAAAAACATGAAAAATATTTGCATTTTGCCGTCAACTTGATTGAATTTGTCTATTCTAAAGGCATTGTAGGTGTGGATAACGTTCTGGAAAGGGTTGATAATGAAGAATTATCAATTGTACTTATGAGGGGTAATGTTGCTGAAGAATATGATTATTCTGAGGTATTTACTCAAAAATCGGCTTATGAATATGTCCTCGAGAATGTAAATGCGTTGATACTGGGAGAAGAAAAGGAAGAAGATGAACTGGCAAAAGACTTTTTTAAGGACTTAAGTCTGAATGAATTTATTGAACCAAACTTGTCTTACGATGAGGAAACTTCAATAAGGGTTAAAGAAAGCCTGGTTCAGGAGATTTCCTTAACAAAGGGATTTGTTCAGGCCGGACAGCGAATTATTTCCCGCGGAGAACTGGTGAACAGTCAAAAATTCAGAATACTGGAGTCTTTTAAACATGAATATGAAACCCGGTTAGGTTATTCTTCAAAAGGATATTTAGTACTAATCGGTCAGGTAATTCTTATAAGTATCTCAATTTTAGTGCTGTTTCTCTTTTTATTTAATTTCAGGAATGTAATTTTTCAAAACAACCTGAATATTTCGTTTATTCTATTTTTGTTGGTGTTGTTTGTATTTATTGCAAATCTAACACTGAAAGCCAGTTTTATTAGTTTCTATTTTATCCCGTTTGCATTGATTCCCATTATCATCAGAACATTTTATGATGCGCGTCTGGCTTTATTTATCCATATGCTTACTCTTTTAATTGTCGGTTTTCTTGCTCCTAATGCTTTTGAATTTGTTTTTCTGAATATGATTGCCGGGATTGTAGCTATTTTTAGTCTTACCAACGTTTATCGGAGAAGTAAGCTATTCTTGACAGCTGTATTTATTTTCTTTGGTTATAGTATTGTATATTTTGGAATTGCTATTTTTCAGGAGGGAGATATTAAGAGTATTGAGTGGACGAATTTTGCATGGTTTGCTGGTAATAGCGGGTTGGTATTGCTGGCTTATCCGATGATATACATTTTTGAAAAAACCTATGGGTTTTTATCAGATGCTACTCTTTTTGAACTTTCGGATACAAATCAACCTTTACTCAGGGAATTAGCCGAAAAAGCCACCGGGACATTCCAGCACTCGATGCAGGTAGCCAATTTGGCAGAAGCGGCAATCCGGGTTATTGGAGGAAGTCCATTATTGATACGGACGGGTGCCTTGTACCATGATATTGGTAAAATGAAGAATTCAATTTATTTTATTGAAAATCAAAGTGAGGCGTACAATCCGCATGACCAGTTAGAATTTGAAAAAAGTGCAGGGATTATCATCGATCATGTTAAAGAAGGCGTTGAATGTAGAGCCGAATCGCATTCGGCCGGGAAAGACCTGCCAGGGTTTGGAGAAC
>CAZEWS010000390.1:0-3132 GCA_964515985.1 uncultured Rikenellaceae bacterium
TTGATTGGGAATCCAAATGAATTATTCAGGTGAAAAAGATTAAATCAAAAAAAAATATTGTTGTAACTTTATGAAAATGTTAGTCGTCATATAATATTAAACATTCCGGTAAAACCAATCGATATGATTTCAAATTTTTTTAAGATAGCCTTTCGGAATTTATTCAGACAATTTGGATACACTTCCATCAATATTGCTGGTTTAGCTATTGGTTTGGCATGTAGTATACTCATCTCTTTATATGTCATAAATGAAATGACATATGACCGGTTCCATGAGAATGCAGAAAGGATTTACAGGATTGGCGTAAAAGGCAAAATGCTTGGTAATGATCTTAACCAGGCGGTTACTGCAGCCCCGATGTATCAGACTTTAGCTGCTGAATATCCTGAGATTGAACATGTTACCCGCGTAGCAAGGTTTGGCGGCTGGCTGGTCAGATACGGGGAGAAAAAATTTATGGAGACTGAGAAGACTTTCCTTTTTGCCGATTCAACCTTTTTTAATGTATTCAGTTTTCACCTTATTAAAGGCAACCCTGAAAATGCACTGACAAAGCCTCGAAGCCTGATTATGACACAGAAAGCCGCCAAAAGATATTTTGGTGATGAGGACCCAATGGGAAAAAGCCTGAGTGTTGAAGCTGATACAACCATCTACACGGTTACCGGTCTTCTGGAGGATGTTCCGGTGAACTCCCATTTTCACTTTGAGTTATTGGGTTCACTGGGTTCAATCCGTGGTAGCCGGAGTACAAATTGGTTGAATCATAATTATTATACCTACATAACAGTAGTTCCGGGAACAGATGTTGAACAATTATCAGAAAATATTAACGGCATTGTAGTAAAATATGTCGGACCTCTGATTCAGGAGTTCCTGGGGATTGACCTGGACCAATTTGTGGAAGCCGGAAACGCATTTGGTTATTTTCTACAACCCTTATTGGATATTCACCTTCATTCAGATCTTCAGGTTGAAATGGAACCCAACGGGAATCCTGCATATGTTTATATCTTTTCACTTATCACTGTTTTAATATTGGTCATTGCCTGTATCAATTTTATGAACCTGGCTACGGCTCGTTCTACAAGCCGGTCCAGGGAAGTTGGAATAAGAAAAGTTGTCGGTTCGAACAAGGCCCTTCTGATTGGCCAATTCCTTATCGAATCTGTTTTTCTAAGTTTTGTTTCCCTGGTTTTTGCGGTTCTGATCGTATACCTGATAATGCCGTATTATAACAACATAATCAGGCTGGAACTTCATTTCAATCTTCTTGGATATTCTTATCTCATTCCAATGCTCCTTCTGCTAGCTCTGGTTGTCGGTCTTCTGGCAGGAAGTTATCCTGCATTTATACTTGCTTCCTTCAGACCTGTAGCTGTCTTAAAAGGAGAGTTAAGTGCAGGTACAAAAAAAGGACGGCTCAGAAGTCTTCTGGTGGTAGTACAATTTACTATTGCTATTATAATTCTTTTGGGAACTTTCATCGTTTACCGGCAGTTGAATTATATGCAACAAAAGGATCTGGGGTTCGAAAAGGAAAATGTTCTGGTTATACGAAGACCAGATGCCCTTGAAGACCAGATCGATGCCTTTAAACAAGAGTTGGTTAAACATTCCAGCGTAATAAGCGCTGGTAATTCAACCCATATACCTTCGAGCGGTTTCTGGAACAATGCCCATTGGTTGGAAGGGCAGAGCCGTGGTGATGTTCTTTTATTAATGACAGCATTTGTTAGTTACGAAGTAGCAGATGCATTAAATCTTGAAATGGTCGAAGGAAGGTTCTTTACCAGGGAAATGCCAACTGATTCATTTGCCGTTGTAATAAATGAATCGGCAGTTAGGGTGTTGAATATAACAGATCCCCTTAGTACTCGTTTTGTCTATCCGGGTCAAACCCCGGAAGAGGAGCAGTTTTTGCCTATCATCGGAGTTGTGAAAGACTTTCATTATGAATCCATGCATGATAATATTAATCCCATGATCTTTCATTTTATACCAGGTAATTGGGAAGGATATATCATAGTCAGGATCAAACCAGGCAATTTAACACAAACCGTCGATTTCATTAAACAAACATGGGAAGATTTCAATTCCAGGTATCCGTTTGAATACTTTTGGCTGGATGATGAATTCGGGAAATTATTCGAGCCGGAAAGACGGACAGGACAAATCCTGGCTGTTTTTTCGTTCCTGTCTATTTTCCTTTCATGTCTTGGCTTACTTGGTTTAATTTCATTTGCCGCAGCTCAAAGAACAAGAGAGATAGGGATCAGGAAAGCCCATGGTGCTTCTGTTAATATCATTGTCTTTCTATTATCGTGCGAAACAATACAGTTATTAGGAATCGCAGCACTTCTGGCCATTCCATTCTATTTCGGAATAAAACAATGGTTACAGAATTTTGCCTTTCACATTAAATTTAATACGGCACTCTATTTTATCTTCTTAATTATTATTGCTTTGGTTGTATTAGCCATTGCCATACTGACCGTCAGTTTCAGGGCATATAAAGCAGCAATAACGAATCCGGCTGAAAGCCTGAGGGTTGAATAATTTGACAAGACAAATAAAATATTTTAAGATGTTTAACACCTGACGGTGCAATTCGTGAAAAACGGATTGAAGAGCTCAGGAAAACTGGCAATACAGAAATCCTTGATGAACTACTAACTAACCCTTTACAGATATTTCTAAAACTTTCTACCCGGGGCAGAAGGATACAAGTATACATAAAAAGACGAATCCCTCAAAAATATTGGGATAGTTTCAAACAAGAATACAATCCGAGAAGGTATAAAGACAACTGTGCTGCTAAGAATGCCTGGTTACGTGAATTAAAATCTGAGGTTACTGAACTGGCTGATAAGAATGAGAGAACCGGAGTAGTAACAACCTCCCAGGAAATAAAGGAGATCCTTGCCAACAAAATTTTAAATAAACCATCTAAATTTTCATTTGAGGAGCTTTTCTTTTTGTATTTAAAAGAACATAAAAGAAACGATGGTAATCCATTAAGGGAAAGCACAAAGAAGAAGTATATAGGTGTATACAACCATTTGAAAAACTATGCAAAATACCATAATACAAGATTAGAAATTGAAAGGATAAATGAGGATTTCCTTC
>CAZEWS010000391.1:0-2374 GCA_964515985.1 uncultured Rikenellaceae bacterium
TCCATCACTTTTTTATGCAAATATACAATTTTACATGCTATATTAGACTAAAGCCAATTTTATCATAACAGTTTTCTTACACACACTTTAACTGTTCTCAAATAATTTAGTCTGTTAATTATCGTCGATTAGATCGGTTACTCACTTCGTTTAGTTCGCTAAGTTCACAAAACCAGTTTTTTGTATGCAATAAACTAACAGGGCTAACAAATAACAATTAACATATAACTTTTAACATATAACTTTCCAATTCTTCCCCTCCCAACCCACTGATCAATTACAATTACTTTATTATATCTAAAACCTGTTATAATATGTTTATAATTAATATTTTGTGGTAAATTATTATATTATTGTATTACAATATGTTAATTAATCACTACAAAAATATATATATTAACTTGTATTTACAAGTATTTTATAATATTATTACAAATTTCAATGCAAACTAAGAATTAATTTATATTTTTGTTATGTAATTCTTTATTCAGTAAAGTTCATAAATGACAATCGTTGAAAAGGATAAAAAAATACCTCAATACAGGCAGTTATACGAAATCCTGAGAAAGCATATTCTTGAGGGAATTTACAAAGAAGGAGATCTCCTGCCATCGGAAAATGAGTTGTGCATCATTCATAGTATGACCAGGCCAACCGTTCGTCACGCTTTGTCGAATCTGGTAAATGATGGCTTTATAAAAAAACAGAAAGGTAAAGGAAGCATTGTGCACCAACTACCGAAAGGCATAGGGATATTATCCGTAGCAGGAACCACATCAGCATTAAGCGGACAAAACCTGGAAACCCGTATATTGGTAAAACCGAATGTCAAACAATGGGCAGATCCTTTCATGTTTAATCTTTCCGAAGCTGAAAAGGATTCAGGTTGCATTTATATGGAAAGACTCCGGCTTGTAAACCGTAAACCATTGTTTTATGATATAACCTACATTCCCAATATTAACCTGCCACGTTTTACATCAAGGTCATTTGAGAATAAGTCATTGTTTGATACCTTACGCAAGTTTTATCAGATCGAGGTCAAAGGCGGAGAGCAGAAATTAAAGGCAATTTCTGCCAATAAAGAAATCGGTAAATATCTTGAAGTTCCTGCCGGACAACCTATTCTTCACCTGGAGCGAAAGATCGATACAAACAGGGTGGGATTTTGTTTCTATTCAAGTTTGTATTGCAACACGGAAGATCAAGCACTTTTTGGAATTTTCTGAACTGTTTTTTGCTGTATATTGCATCAATTCCTCTCACCATATTGAAGTATTTTGTTTGTTGGATGTTACTCTCACTTACTGCTGAATTTGTAAGTCTGTCGTTTATTTTCACTTCTTTATCCGTATAACACCAGGTTTCAACCTAGTGCATCCAGATGGTCAAACTATAAAATGCTGTAGCCTGCTTTTAGCAGGCTTCATTCATTATCAAACACACCCTATTCCTGCTTCCATATCTTCATATTTCTTTTGGTATAAATCATGTATATCCAGATTCGGGTGTGAGCATGTATCATATTTTAGTTACGTTAATTAATCACTCAAAGCCCGCTAAAAGCGGGCTATCTGTATATTATCTCCTGTCTTTTTGATCACCATGCTGAAGTATGGTGTTATACGGATATTTTCGGTAATGGCAGTAGCCTGTTATGTACGGTGTTACACCTTTCAGGTAAGCACTACTTGTTCCGGTGAAAAAAACGTAGATAATCCTGGTAAAGTTCCCGATATATCTCTGAATGATCTGAAGGTTCATAAGTCGTTCCCTGATAGTTAATTACCGACCGTGCCTCATCAGGAGATGAAAAAAATCCAGCTCCATAAAAAGCAAATAATGCTGCGCCGAGAACGGTTGTCTCCTGTTGGTCAATTAATCTTACCGGTAAGCCGAGGATATCAGCCCTTATCTGATTCCAAAGATTATTTTTCGATCCTCCTCCCACACAGATCAGTGAGTTTGCCCTGAATTTTCCTGCTTTTTCAAGAATACCGAGACCTTCTTTTGTTTTACAGGAAAGAGCTTCAAGTGCCGCCCTGTAAATACTACCACGGGTTGTATTCAGCGAAATACCCTCAATGGTTCCAATCTGATCGCTTCCGGGTAAGGGATAAAAGGACGGATTAATACGGACACCACCGCTTCCTGTAAGAATCTTCTGAGCTTCACCAATCATGATGTCATAAATACCGGTATCTTCAGATAAATCAGAATAAAACATTTTTTTTAACCATTCCAGGGCTCCCGATGCAATCCACTGTACACCAATATTATACAAACCCGGGATAGGATCCAATTCCGTAGTAACACCATTCTTCAGGATATCCGGTGTGGTTTGTGTATTCTTCGCTCTAACCATTAAAATTTC
>CAZEWS010000391.1:2384-3116 GCA_964515985.1 uncultured Rikenellaceae bacterium
AGCTAAGGACAGGAATATTCTCCTCTGCCCCTGAGCCAAAAATGGCAAACTGTGTATCATGTCCGGCTGCAATAACCGGAGCGCCGACCGGAATACCTGTTTCCGTCGAAGCTTCCGGTGTAATATTACCAATTTGCCGGCCCGGTTCAACCGTATCGGTAAGTTTATCCGTTCTTACACCAATTGCATCCAGTATCTTATCCGAATAGTCACGGGTTTTCAGATCAGTCAGCATTGAAGTCCCTGCCATGGATGTATCATTGACCATTTCACCTGAAAGGTAATAAAGGAAAATAGATGAAATAAAAAGAAAATAATCCGTTTTTTCCAGGATATCCGGTTCATTTTCCTTTAACCAGATAAGTTTATTGATGGTATTGAAACTAAATGGCTGAACTCCGTTAATCCGGAACAGTTCTTCCAGGGGGAGGTATTTCCCGATATCAGCCATAATACGATGGGTACGTTCACATTGCCATGAAATAACAGGGTAAAGCATTTCGCCCGATTTATTAAACGGAGCGCCATCAACACCAAAGGTTGTAACCGTAACTCCAATAATTTCCGTTTTTTCAATTTCGGACAAAACCTGCTTTGTGGTTGTTTTAAGCTTACCCCAAATTTCTTTAACATCCCATATCCGGTATTCAGGATATTTCGGATCAGGTTGTGTATTATTTGGCAAGGAATACGATGCCAGTATTGTTCCTGTTTCACTGATAGCGATCGTTC
>CAZEWS010000392.1:0-3108 GCA_964515985.1 uncultured Rikenellaceae bacterium
TAGAGGTATTCATAATATTATAATATCACAAACCTATGCATTATCCGGATGAACCGTAATTTAGTATGATTTGCATGGCTAATAAGCGATGCTTAAAGGCAAGTTGGTTTAAGGGCAATATTATGAACCCTTCATCGGGATCACGAGCGGGTTGAGCGAAGGCATTGCGGGTGCGAGTAACTACCCCGACAAGAATTTGCAATTATCCACGAATTACACTAATTACACTAATAATTTTCCTTATAATCGTACCATAGTGGAATTGATGTAAGGAAAAAAAAGAATAAAAGTGGTTCTTACAGTATTCAGATTATAGCAAAACACATGTTAATACAATATTATAAAAACAGTTTTTTGAAAATAAGCACATTAAAAAATATATAGTCAGCTTCAGATGACTTTCAAATTCAAAAAAGCGACTAAACCTATGTAACATTCACATATAAATCCGGATACACCTGATTTAGTAAACAAAAAGCCAAATTCGGGTTTAATGATGATTTGTGCACTGTTTAAAGTACGTTAAAGCGCACTAATTCAAATCTTTTTTTCATATATTCGACACCATGCTGAAGCATGGTACTATTTTTTATCAATTTAGAGCCGAATTGCATTCGGCTGGAAAAAAACATTCCAGCGTTCAAGCTGGGAATAACCTGCCAGCGTCTTCCTGACCTGGCAGTGTTTGGCGAAGGACGGATTGGTAGATAAAATAATCCAACCACCTCCCCCTCCCTTCGGTCGGGTACTCCTCCTTATCTAAGGAGGAGAATTTTAGGCTACTAAACACAACGAGTGAAAACCCTTAGGATCTTATCGTTTTCATCCAGTTAACAAGTCCTTTATGCTCAATGATTTCCATTAATTTTTCAGGCATAGGAGCAATTTTGTATTCTGTATCATTCAGGTTGATTATTCCATGCTGGAAATCCACGTCTACGCTATCGCCTGGATTATAGTTTTCAACTACTTTTTTGTTTACTATCAGTAACAAACCCTGATTTATGGCTGAACGGTAAAATATCCGGTTAACTGATTTTACGATCACTGCCTTAACGCCAAGATGGGCTAATCCTACAGCCGGATGTTCTCTTGAGCTACCGCACCCAAAATTATCCCCTGCGACAATAACATCACCCGGTAGAACATTTTTTACAAAATTTTTATCAAATCCGGCAAATAAATGCAGCAAGATAACCTCAGGATCTGAGCTAAGAATATTGTAGGTAAGATTTCCTGCAAACATCTGGTCGGTATTGAGATTATCCACATCAGCGTAATTCCACACCCCATTTACCCTGCGGTTTTCTCCTTTGCCAATCTTAACCATATCCGCCGATTGCCTTTTGTACGGGAATTTATCCTTTGCTCTTTTTCCCCTTGGATCGGTAATTTCTCCCGCAATGGCAGAATGTGCCACTGCAGCCGGCGAAGCAAGATAAATTTCGGAATTTTTATTGCCCATTCTGCCTAAAAAATTACGGTTAGCCGTCGAAATAACCGTATATCCGTCAGCAGGAATGCCCTGGCCTGTTCCCAGACATGGCCCGCAAGAAGGACTTAAAATATTGGCTCCTGCACTGATCAGTTTTGTTATTGCCCCTTCTTCCATTGCCTGCAAATAGATTTTTTGTGATGCAGGAGTGACCAGTAACTGAAACCCGTGAGCCACCTGTTTTCCGTCCAGGATCTTCGCTACTATGCGAATATCATCCAGTCTGCCGTTTGTACAGGTTCCTACCAAACCCTGGTTAAGTTTCGTACCCTGAACCTCGGAAATTGCTTTAACGTTATCGACATGATGAGGGACAGCCACCAAAGGGAAAATTTTATCCAGATCAATTTCAATTTCCCTGGTATAATTGGCCCCTTCATCTGCCCATACTCCTTCAATAATATGCTCACCATAGAATTCCGCCAAAACTTCATCAGGCGGAAAAACTGCATTCTTTGCTCCCATCTCCGAAGCAAGGTTGGCCAGGGTCATCCGTCCTGAAATGGTCAGTGATTTAATACCTCCTCCATGATATTCTATCGACATGTAATTGGCACCTGCCGAGCCAATCATACCAATAATCCAGAGTGAAATGTCCTTTGCATACACACCTTCCCTTAATTTCCCGTTAAGCGTGATTTTTATGGTTTCCGGGACTCTCAACCATGTTTCACCCCGTTTCCAGATTCCCGCGGCTTCTGTCCGGTCGATACCGACTGCCAGTGCATTAAAAGCCCCTGCAGTACAGGTATGACTATCGCTTCCAACAATCAACATACCCGGTTTTGCATGATAAGACATTATCTGGTGGCAAATGCCTTTTCCGGCATCATAAAACTTATTTATACCCTGCTCGTTAACAATATCCCTGATTTTCTGATATTGATTAGCAAGTTTGGCACTGGTTGGAGGAGCATTATGATCCAAAACGATAAGCAACTGACCGGGATCAGCCACCTTCTCCCCTCCCATCTTTTCGAAAGTTTTATAGATGCTTGCTGTATTGTCATGGGTTAGAACAATATCCGGTCTGCGAAAGACTAAATCACCGGTTTTTGCATTCAGGATTTTTTCGACAAAAGTTTTGTTAGCCATTTTTCTTAGTTATGTGATTAATTCAACTATCCGTCGGACCGCTGGAAGCGGGCGGACAGATGGCGCAATTCTCCTGCTTCCTGCTATCCATCAGTAGCCGGGCAGGCTGCAACTGCCACTTCCACCATTACCTTAACCATTGCCCTGTGAAATAGTGGCAAAGCCACTGCTGCGCAGCAGCATTTCACAGGGTGAACCTTAGCCTTCATTTTTCTTACCGACTCTGCCAGGTTTTGGAAACTCTGGCAGGCCTTTTTCCAGCCGAATATAATTCGGCTCTACTGGTTTACTCGCTCCCACTAGCCTTCGCTCAAACCTGCTCGTGAAGTTTGATTTCTCTCCGCCAGCTGGCGGATCTAACCAAACGTTCTGGTTCTCAGTTCTCAGTTTGCTCTGCGAACTGCCTACTACTGACTGTTTACTTATTCCTGCTACTGCTACTGCTACTGCTACTGCTACTGCTACTGCTACTGCTTCTGCCATTGCGGGAGAAATTACCGATCCAAGGGGAAAAAGAG
>CAZEWS010000393.1:0-685 GCA_964515985.1 uncultured Rikenellaceae bacterium
CGCCTGAATGAAAGAATTCATTCTTTCGGGCAGGTACCGTTCGGTACGGGCGGGCATTCTTCCAATTTTTCAATATTCCAATAAAATCGGCTACAACTTGAGCTTATGGTTAAATAGTTTGTTTCGACTGATTAGTAACGAATCTGTTATTATTAGCTCTTGGTATACGCAAATATTTCTTTAAATATACCATCGTATTCTTTAATCGCTTTTGGAGGCTGAAAAAATTTCTTTAAGTATATGATTGTACTTTTTATAAATAAACTGTCGTTTAAGCTTAAGGGTTGGTGAAAGTTCACCGGTTTGGGGAGTCCACTCATCCGTGACCAACCGGAATCGTTTAATTTGTTCGTGAAATGCCAACTCCTTATTAATCTGGTTTACTTCTTTTTGAAATACTTCGAGAACCTTCGGATGCCGAATCAGGTCTGTGTTGTCTTGAAATTTAATATGATGATCCGTCGCCCAATTGTGCAGATAGCTGAAATTCGGTGAAACAAGAGCACTTGCAAATTTTTCATTTTCCCCAACCACCATAATCTGTTCGATGAAAAAGGATTCTTTAAATTTATTTTCAATTACCTGAGGAGCAACATATTTTCCGCTTGATAATTTAAATATCTCCTTTTTCCTGTCGGTGATTTTCAGGTATTTATTGTCTTCAATTATTCCTACATCCCCTGTC
>CAZEWS010000393.1:788-3085 GCA_964515985.1 uncultured Rikenellaceae bacterium
GTATGAAACCATCCTTCCTGATCAATGACTTCTTTTGTCAGATCGGGTTGTTTATAATAACCGAGCATAACATTTGGCCCTCTACAAAGTATTTCTCCATCGTCAGCTATTTTAACTTCTACTTCATTAATAACAGGACCTACCGCCCCGAATTTTATTTCCATGGTGTTTAAATTGCCTGCTGCAATTACCGGCGAAGTTTCGGTTAATCCATATCCTTCGAGAATAGGAATATTTGCAGCCCAAAAAATTGTTGCCAGTCTGGGTTGCAGAGCAGCTCCACCGGAAACAATTATTTTTGTATTTCCACCAAGCGCTTCTCTCCATTTAGAAAAGATCAGTTTATCGGCAAGTTTTAGTTTCAGGTAATACCACCAGCTGTTCTTCCGGTGAAGTTTGAATTTAAGTCCGAGGTTCACAGCCCAGAAAAAGATATTTTTTTTCAAAAACGTGAGTTCTTTTCCCTTACCGATTATCCTGTCGTAAACCCTTTCGAGCAGCCGTGGAACAGTACTGAAGATATCTGGTTTCACTTCTTTAAGGTTGTCGGCTATGGTTACCAGACTTTCAGCATAATAAATACCAATTCCTTTATATTGATAATGATAGTTTACCATCCGCTCGTAAATATGGCTTAAAGGGAGAAAACTGAGACACTTCGACTCGAAACCATACGGATGCACATTGGCAGTGGCAATACAATTACTGACAATATTATGATGACTAAGCATTACCCCTTTAGGGAAACCGGTTGTGCCCGAAGTATAAATTAAAGTCAGGATATCTTCGGGCTTGATGCCGGCTTTCAATTCCAGAAGCTTGTCTTTGAATTTGTCAGCATTCTGTTTTCCGAGTTCGACAATTTCTTTCCAGTTTTTAGCGCCTTCTATTTCATTAAATGTATAGGTATCTTCGATAAACTTATTTTTCTCAATTATGGGTTTAAGTATATCGAAAAGTGGTTTATCGGAAATCATAATTATTTTGGGTTCGGCATGCTCCAGAATATAGGCATATTCTTCTTCACTGATGGTAGGATAAATAGGTACATGGATCACTCCAATCTGACTCATACCCATATCGGCAAAATTCCATTCGGGCCGGTTGTTGGAAATGGTGGCGATTTTATCGCCTTTTTTTAACCCGAGCGCAAGCAGGCCGTAACTGAAATTATTCACATAACTTATGTACTCATTTGTACTGTATGTGACCCATTTTTTATCAACTTTTCCAGCCAGGGCATCTTCCTTCTGGAAATTTTTCTGGTACCGGTCTAAAATGTCAAAAATTCTGGTTACTTCCATGATTTTAAATTTTGTTTGATCAAATATAAACATTTTTTAAAAAATGGAAAAGGTTCCCGGTTCCTGGTTCCTGGGTTTAAGTCCACTGCAATTCGCTTCGCGTTATTCAATTGTCATTTGCTTCGCTGACGCTCAGCGTAATTTGCTCACTATGTTATTCGCTACCCACATGCAGGCGCACAATCCCGCTCATGAGGTTTTCGCTCTCAAGTTCGCTCAAACGTTCGTTCGCTGTAATTTATCCTTAATTAGATGTGTGGCTACTTGCGCCAGATGAAACGGTTGCAACACTTATCAAAAACTGTAGTTCCGGCGCGTTTACTTTGTTTGCTTTATTTTCTACAATAATGTTACCCCTCGGGGTAATTGCTCTTGCATAATTTATTTGGCCTGCAGACATCGAACCATTATCTTTTCACTAATCCTCGATCACCAATTCTCAATATTCAATTCCTTAAATCTTCTCCCCATCTTCCTTTCACTCCGTCTCCTTCACAGACTCTGCCAGGTTTTCCTGCCAACAGGCATCCCTTCGGGAAAACCCTGGCAGGTCTCTCCCAGTCTCTAAGTCTCTCAATCTATCAGTCACCCAATCTCTCTGTCACTAAGTCACCCAGTCTTCCCCTCGCCTCTTCGCCTCATTGTCCTTTCTCCTCTTCGCCAAGTCAACTTACTACATACTCCTTACATCCCGCTCCATTGTTTCCCTTTCACTCCGTCTCCTTCACAGACTCTGCCAGGTTTTCCTGCCAACAGGCATCCCTTCGGGAAAACCCTGGCAGGTCTCTCCCAGTCTCTAAGTCTCTCAATCTATCAGTCACCCAATCTCTCTGTCACTAAGTCACCCAGTCTTCCCCTCGCCTCTTCGCCTCATTGTCCTTTCTCCTCTTCGCCAAGTCAACTTACTACATACTCCTTACATCCCGCTCCATTGTTTCCCTTTCACTCCGTCTCCTTCACAGACTCTGCCAGGTTTTCCTGCCAACAGGCATC
>CAZEWS010000394.1:0-3065 GCA_964515985.1 uncultured Rikenellaceae bacterium
CTCCCATATTCGTCCTTCCCCCTTTCCTCTTCATCCTTTCATGCTTTTTTCAAGTTCCCTGGCCTGATTCAGGAATTCATCAACATTCATTTCTTTGAAATAGATCAAACCGTGAGCTGCACGGATACGGGGATGTGTATTTTGATAAAAAAATTCTTTTCCCATCAATAATTGCATATCCTTAAGCTGCTCAACCCATAATTTCTGTGCCAGTGTGCTGAAATGACCATCATGCTCATAGCTTGGAAAGGATGCATCGACCTGACTGACATAACAATTCTTAAAAGAATCATTCAAAACCGCCAAAGAATTCAGGGAAACCGGAACAATAATATTTGCTTCAGCAGCATGGTAGCGATACCAAACATTCCGGTATCCCCATATTCTGAAATCACTCAGATCTTTTTCCTTTCCCCATTCCCTTACAGCTTCTGCTGTAGCCTGAAGAACTTTATAATGTGTATCCGGACCGCTACCCTCCGGATCAAGGGTTAAACTGAGAACAGTAGGATTCACCTTCCGCAAAAGGTCTAAGACCGGTTCAACGTCCCTGGTGCGAGTTGGTTGTTCGGTAAAAATATCACCTGTATAAAAACCCAAACGCAAATGGGAAATATTCCTGACCTGAACCCCAAAATGCGCCCATACCAATTCTTCTTCAAATTCTCTGATCATCCCCTTTAACTTTTGGATTTGCGGCGGATTCTTTTCTCCTTCGTAACTTTTATTTATCGTGAAAAGGATTTCGTAGATATTGTCCCTGAGTGCCTCCTCGCTTTTCACCTTATAAATTTCAACTATAGCCCGTACAACCCTGTGGCAAAGTCCTTTTTTCTGACCCTCAACATCCATCGATGCCACTTTATTCAAAAAGTGATAGACATCTTTATCCCATTTATGCTTATAACCTTCTTCAAAAAAGTCCTCGTACTTTATCATCTCAATCCGGCCTTTGTCAAGAAATCCCCGGGTATCCAACAATACTTTTTTAATGAAAGTATTGGTAACGGCTGTAAATCCTGAAGTCAGTATGGCAAAATGGAATTTATTGGTTGGTTCTCTTAACTGATGAGATATGTGAGGAAGAATGCCAAGCATGATGTCATCATGATGCGGGCCTGTGTGGAGATAAACCTGGTGTTCTTCCTGAATAAGGCCATTTTTTATTTTCTCCTCAATAGAATTCACTACCGTTTGCACTGTGTTATTGTTGAGTTCAGGTATCAAACGGCATTTAGGACTTGCCATTAAATCATCCATTGTGACTTCGATACCTGTCTTATCCAGTCTTTTGCAAAGATTAATAACGGCTTGTTCCGTTTTTTGATGGGACCACGTTCCTTTTTTATAATACCGTTCCAGACTATCATCAAGGATTTTACCGGCGCCATGGGTAATATAAAACCGGCTGTTTTTAAGTTTTTGAAGAACTGTTGCAGGATAGATATTGGTTGGTTCGCTCTCGAGGGAATGTTTTATGATTTTTGCTTTTGATTCTCCGGCAGCAAAAATGATGGCAACGGCATCAGGATTGTATGTAATGGTTTCTAATCCAATGGTTATTACAAGCCTGTGGCGTGAAATTTCGATCCCACCCAAATCTGCGGCAGCTACTGCCTGGGTTTCGAAATTTGTAGCTGTCAACCGGGTGTTGGAGTAATGATCTGATCCCCGTGTATTAAAGGCAATGTGACCGTCCGGACCAATTCCACCCAGAAAAAAACCAATACCACCTTTCCCCCGGATTTTTTCTTCATACAAAAAGCACCAATTATCAATTAAATGAATTGATTCCTGTTGGATTTGTTCCAGATTTGTTTTACTCTCCCGGTACCTTAATGTAGTGTCAATCGTGAGATCAGGAAACACTTCGGTAAAATGCCTTCCACCCGCCAGAGGGATTTCCTCACTGTTGATAAGCAATGCCTTACTGCGGTCTAAACCAAATCCTTCAATGTAAAATCTGTTTACATAATAATAAAAGCTATTATGCTGCTCAGGAGAAATGGGATAAAATTCATCTATCTGGACAAAATGCAGTCTGCTTAGATCAGGTTTTTGTTCACCCGTTAAACCATATTTTTCACGCTCCCCGGTAATCTCTTTGTTTTTCCAATGCTGCAATATATGTTGTGTCCATTTAATAAAATATTCAGGTGTTTTCCCGGTTGGTAAACTGATCACCCCTTCAGGGTTTTCTTTAACCCATTCCAAAAAACTAAGCGCTACAAATTTTCCAAGTTTCGGAAAGTTATCAACAAGAATATACGGAATTTTTGTACTGAATCTCTCAACGCCGGATTCTTCGTAAAAAACCCTTTCAACGTTGCTGAAATTTTCAATACCCATAATGATTGTACATTAAATATCAAGAAATTATCGAAAAAAAAAGGGAAACGATAAATCAAAATCCGGAGAGGTGGCAAAAATATACAATATCTTTGAATTATCAAACATAAAGAAAAAAAGGAACTATTTGTCAGACGACCCGTCAAACAAGCCGGGCAGGCTCCAGCTCGTCAGACGAATAAAAATTTTAATTTAGCCTTGACTTTTACCATTTTGTTTCTTAACTTATACACGAAATTACGGAGCATTGTCCTAAATTTTGAAAATTATGAAAAAATCCATTTGTACAATTGTAATCCTGATCACAGGAATCGCCTATACCTATTCACAATCATTAACACCTACTGTAATAGCATCTGCCGGAAGCTATTATGAAAGTGACAATCTTAGACTTTCTTATACACTGGGTGAAATAGCAGTTAGCACACTGAGTACATCCAATCTCATTCTCACGCAAGGTTTCCAGCAGCCAACCCTGATAATTAGCAGTGTTAACGATCCTGATAAATTCGATTAGAGTATTATCGCCTATCCCAACCCTGTTTCTGATTATCTTAATGTATCTTTTAATTTTATGGATAAGCAGGATATCATTATCGAATTAAGCGATATTACAGGGAAAAAAGTCTTTCTTGAACGGTATGATGGCATGATAGGAAAAGAGGAAAAATCGGTTAGCTTTTCAAACTTAAAGAGTGGAATTTATATCCTAAACT
>CAZEWS010000395.1:0-3051 GCA_964515985.1 uncultured Rikenellaceae bacterium
GCATGGAAAATCTTGCCGGAAACAAAGGGCAAATCCCTGGAAGAAATTGAAAAATACTGGATGAGGAAAGGGAAAACCGGTTCCTTTCAGCAGGAATAAGATGGTTCTGGATATAGGTTATCACGCCATTAAAACCTATAAACTGAAAATGGTTTAATTTACTCGTAGCCCGAACTTGAGTCGGGCTACACGCCTGCCATTACTATGGCCCGAGCTTTGGTGGGCAGCCCTTCAATTTAGTTTTTCAGCAAACCCTAATTATGGAATATGTTATAAAATATAAAATAGGTGGAGTAGAACTTGACTTGGTATGTTTTTTGTGGTAACTTACACATAAATGCAAATGAAATAACAAATGTAAGAATTATGTATTTTACACCTGATTGTACCATAGCCGTAAAGCCGCGTAATGGCATTTATTATACCCTGTACCTGATATAACGTGGTGAAGGGTAAAAATAAAATTCTATTTTTTAACGAACATTAAATTTTATGGCATGAAAACAATAATGAAAATATTAATCCTGGGCGGAATAATTGTTCTTACGGCTTTTAGCTGTGAGAAGGAAAATGGTGTTGAACCTGAGGAAGTACCTATTAAAATTGTTAGTGGTTTATCAGTATGTGGTGATTCGTGCTATTTAAAAAATGCTAAGTACAAAGATACACATTTTGTTATAAACAGTCAATCTGAATATGAATCCCTATTCGAATGTAATTTTGATTATGAACTTTCCATTGTAGATTTTTCCAAAAATACTTTGTTAGCAGGTTCACAAGCGGTTGGTGGTATCTGTCCAACCATTTTGAGTCAGCATGTATTTAATTATTCAAAGAATAATAAAATAGTTTATGAGGTACAAATTAAAGAAGGAGGCTATGCTGCTTTAGGAAGTGCTTATTATCATGCTTTAATTCCGAAAATTGAAAAACAATATGATATAGAATTTATAGTTACTGTTGAATCTTTTATTAAAAACAACTAAATTAAAAATCATGAAAAGATATTTATCAATTTCAATTTTTCTATTTTGTTTACACACAGTAAATGCTCAAGTATCAACTACATTTTATTTTAAGAACAAACTACTTGAAAAAAAAGATGAAAAATGGATGATAGCTGATATAAACCATCCAAAAAAATATTATGAAGTTGACAGTAAAGTAATAACTGTTAAATTTGATACATTATCTAATGAAGGCTTAGCTAAGTTAAAAGGGAAATTCAATATAAAATTAATTCGAAAAGCTTCAACAGGTTATACTGACATTGAAATTCCACAGGGTTTTGATGTCCTGCATTTTGCAAAAATATTACAGGGACTGGATTATATTGAAGATGTGTGTATTAATGCATTTGGAGAATATGGAGTATTCACTCCAAATGATGAATATTATAATAATCAATGGTATTTAAGTAAAATCAGAGTGCCTTATGCATGGGATTTAGTACATGGGAATCCTTGTATTGTTGTAGCAATCCTTGATTCAGGGACTGATTGGTTACATGAAGATTTAGGAAATGGGACTGATAATTTCAATAATATTTGGCATAATTCAGACGAAGATGATTGGAGTGATAATTCTGATCCAACGACCGGAAACGGTATCGATGATGATGGTAATGGATTTACAGATGATTGGATTGGGTGGGATTTTGCGAACCAAGATAATAACTCAAGAAGTACTATAAATTCACATGGTACACAAGTGTCAGGCATTGTTTCTGCAAAAACTAACAATAATACAGGAATAGCTGGAATAGCTGGAGGGAATAATAGTCAGGGAGTTGTGTTGATGCCTTTGCTTGTTGGTGATGCAAGTCCAATTGGTAGCGTTATTGATGATGCTATTCTTTATGCAGTAAATAATGGAGCAGATATAATTCAAATGAGTTTGGGAGTTCCACAGTCAGATGCAATTGATGTAGCCATTCAGGTTGCAGAGAATGCAAATGTTACATTAATATGTGCTTCAGGCAACAATTATTCTTCGACAGTAAATTATCCTGCAAGTAACGTTAATGTAATAGCAGTTGGTTCAACTAATCAAAATGATCAAAAAAGCAACTTTTCAAATTATGGTTCAAATTTATTTATTGCTGCACCAGGAGAAGATATTTATAGTTCAACACTGTCTGATAATTATGGTTATGGCGATGGGACTTCTTTTGCGGCCCCACAGGTATCAGCAATAACTGCATTATTGAAGCAAATCAATCCTACTTTAAGCAATCAACAAATTCGTAATGTTCTTCAAAATTCAGCAGATAAAGTTGGAGGTTATACGTATACCAACGGAAGGTCCTATGAGCTTGGTTATGGCAGATTAAATGCATATAATGCTGTGGAGGCTGTATATCCTTATATCACCGGCCCCTCCCTTGTTTGCACCTCCAACTCCACCTTCATCCTTCACAACCGCCCGCCCGGAACAACAGTTAACTGGTATAGCGATTATCGTGTAACCCCCTCTTCAGGAACCGGTTCATCCGCCACTATACATGCTACTTGCTCAGCCATAGGTAATGCTCAAATAACTTTTACCATATCGAATTCTTGCGGGAGTACTCAAGTAAGTAAAGCTTTTCTAGTCGGAGGTCCTGAATACAGTGATGTCGAACTGGATGTCTATTACTCCACTGGGCAACAGGCACCTAATTATGGTGGAACCTGGTTAATGTGCCCCAATACAACATATCATATTTATGTGGATAACAACAGCAGTTGCTCAACATCCAATTATAGCTGGACTATTCAATCCGGTTGGTATAAATATTATCAATACCAAAATATGATCTCCATCAATACGCAATCAATGCCCGGGGGAAGGGTAGTTGTAAAAGCCCAGACATGCTGTTCAGATTGCGGAGACGAGGTAACCATTCTGACAGATTATCTTGGTACTTACTGGGACTGTGGCGGCTATTACATGAGTTTCGTCCCTAATCCTACTACCGGCGAAACCATACTGGAATTAAAAACGGATAACATCGATACCTTTACCGAAGGCGATGTATGGGAAGCCGAAATTTTCAACCAGCAAATGCTG
>CAZEWS010000396.1:0-3017 GCA_964515985.1 uncultured Rikenellaceae bacterium
TCGCCAGCCCGAAAGAATGAATTCTTTCATTCTGGCGGGGGCTGGGAGCTTCGTCCTACCCACCACCGCTGCCATCCACTATTCCATGTTAGTTTACAAATTATTACAATAGAGTCCTGATTATTAATGTATTGCACCGACCGTCTGATTAGTTACCTTAATTCTGATTCATTCCAAATAAACTTACTACATTCATTAGTTGGAAAAATATCTTATTTTTATACAATGTAAATTTGAATATTTCTGCGGTATTTCAAAATTCTTATTTTAAAAGGTTGACGTTTTTTTTATAGTTTAACAATAAAAACATGGCATTTCTAGGAACCATTGTTAAAGGTGCGGTGAATATAAACGACAAGTTTCTCACAGTAAATATCAAAAACGTTTATCGTTCCCAGTCGAATACACTTAAAAAACTAATCAAAAAGGCTGTCAGGACAGAGTTTGGCAGGACATTTGAGTTTAACCATCTCCTGAAATCAAGGGATCTGGTTAAGGATTTTCAGGGAACCGTTCCATTTTATGATTATAACTCGATCTATAAAGAATGGTGGCATAAGTGCTTCCGTGGAGAAGAAAACATTACATGGCCGAAAAGAATAAAATACTTTGCCCTGAGTTCCGGCACTTCCGGTGCACCCAGCAAACAAATTCCAGTATCCCCGGATATGTTACAATCCATGCGGCGAGCAGGTATACGGCATTTTTGCACCCTGAGTCAACTTAAAGTTCCAAGCAGTTTTTATGAGAAGAATATTCTTCTGCTGGGAGGGAGTACACATCTTAGTCAGATTGGGAATGTTTTCGAGGGAGATGTGAGCGGAATACTTACCAAAAACATGCAGGGCTGGGTATATAATTTTTATAAACCGGGAAAGGTTATTTCCCTGGAAAGGGATTGGAATATCAAGCTTGATCAGATTACAGAAGAGGCAAAAGACTGGGATGTAGGAATTATCGCCGGCGTACCTGCCTGGGTTCAGATCCTTCTGGAAAAAATCATTAACCATTACCAATTGAAGCATATTCATGAGTTATGGCCGAATTTCATGATTTATGCCCACGGGGGTGTTACATTCGAACCGTATAAAAGTGGATTTTCAAAACTATTGGGGAAGGAAGTATTATATATGGAAACATACCTTGCATCTGAGGGATTTCTTGCATATCAGAAAAAGTATAAACATAATGCCATGCAACTGGTGCTTCGGAATGGTATTTTTTATGAGTTTGTACCTTTTAATGAAGAAAATTTTACATCCGACGGGGAAATCAGGGATGGTGCGCGGGTATTAACCATGGAAGCGGTAAAGGAAGGAGAGGAGTATGCTATTCTAATCAGCACATGTGCCGGAGCATGGCGATATCTGATAGGTGACACTATTCGATTCTTTTCGGTTAAGGATTATGAAATTATCATTACCGGGAGAACAAAACACTTCTTAAGTTTGTGCGGAGAACATCTCTCGGTTGATAATATGACCAGTGCGATAAGCATTGTATCCGGAGAATTTGGAATCGACATTAAGGAATTTACGGTAGCAGGTATTCCTTACGATAATCTTTTTGCTCATAAGTGGTATATCGGGTCCGATAAAAAAATTGACCCACATGACTTAAGGGATAGGTTGGACAAAGTACTTATGGAACTGAATGATGATTATGCAACGGAAAGGAAGGCTGCTCTCAAGGAAGTATTCGTTGAGGTACTGCCAAACAAGATATTTTATGATTGGCAGGAAAAAATAGGTAAAATTGGCGGCCAACACAAATTTCCAAGGGTCCTCAGGAATGAACAGCTTGAAGACTGGCAACGATTCGCTAAAGGGAAAAACTATTCATTTACCCGCTAATCCCCCATACAAATACCTATTGAGCGGGCACTTTGTATCCATGGATGATCAGGAGGAACGGTTTTGCGGATTCCAACAACCTTATCAAGCGGGACAGCTTCAGTACTTTCTCCTTTAGCAGCTATCATTACACCAAACGTACCCTCATTGATGTATTCTGTACATGCCGTACCCAACCGGGTTGCCAATAACCTGTCAGCCGCTGAAGGAGTTCCTCCGCGTTGCAGGTGTCCCAAAATGGTAAGTCGTGATTCCAGACCTGTTAATGCTTCCAATTCTTTGGCAATAAGAGTGGTATTGCCTGTATATTGATCATCGATTTCACTTAATTTTGCTTTGATATCTGCCTTTTCATTCTTGCTCCTGGTTTTCTCTAACTCCTGCTTTGCTGCTTCTAATTTTCCGGAACCTTCTTTTGAAATAGCTCCTTCCGCTACAGCGACAATGCTGAATGATTTCCCGCTGCGTTTGCGTTCCAGGATGGAGTCAGCGATGCTATTCAGATCATAAGGTATTTCCGGGATCAGGATTACATCTGCCCCCCCGGAAATTCCGGCTCCCAGGGCCAGCCAGCCGGCCCTGTGACCCATAATCTCAACAACAATAATCCTGTGGTGACTGTGGGCAGTGCTATGAAGACGGTCAATGGCATCAACAGCAATGCCCAGGGCAGTGTCGAATCCCAAAGTTATATCGGTCATCGAAACATCATTGTCGATGGTCTTGGGAAGGGTTATGATATTAAGCCCATTTTTGAAAAGATGGTAAGCATTTTTCTGTGTTCCCCCACCACCAAGGCAAACCAGAGCATCGAGACTGTGTTTTCGGTAATTTTCAACGATAACGTCTGTCATATCCAGTATTTTGCCACCAACAGGCATTTTATTGGGCTTGTGACGGCTTGTCCCTAAAATAGTGCCTCCAATGGTCAGAATTCCTGACAAGGTATTACCATCGATGAGCATTATTCTGTTCTCCATTAAACCACGAAAACCATCGCGAAAGCCAACTACATGCATTCCATATTTTTTAAATGCTGCTTTCCCTATTCCTCGAATGGCTGCATTAAGTCCCGGAGTATCACCACCGGAGGTTAAAATTCCAATGTATTTCGACATAAGTTACTGAATATTAGTGTGTAATAATTTTGAATATAGTGCCAAT
>CAZEWS010000397.1:0-2457 GCA_964515985.1 uncultured Rikenellaceae bacterium
TGTTAATTTACGATATTTTATGTTTCCGACATGAAAGCCTTAACTAACTGATATCATGAGAGGGGATCAGGAGATCTGAATTTTGATAAAATAAGAGAATTATTATGAAAAACTTAATAAAATTAAGTATTGTCTTTGTTGCTGCGCTGTTTTATTTTAGCCAATGTTCAAATACACCCAAATCGGCAAGGATAACTAAAAATTTTGGTGAAGGGTGGAAATTTACTCTTGGAGATATTAACGATGCACAAAATGTGACCTTTGATGATTCCGGCTGGCGACCGTTAAACCTGCCACATGACTGGAGTATAGAAGGGAAATTCAGTAAAGATAATCCGGCTACCCCGGGAGGAGGTGCATTACCAGGTGGCATTGGCTGGTACCGTAAAGCTTTTCCCCTTTACGAATCGGATAAAGACAATTTGGTATTTATTGATTTTGACGGAATATATTGTAATAGTGAGGTTTGGATAAATGGTCATTATCTGGGCTTACGTCCTTATGGGTATATTTCTTTCAGGTATGAATTGACCCCTTATTTGAATTATGGTGAGAAAACAAATGTGATTGCTGTCAAAGTTGATAATTCAAAACAACCTAACTCAAGATGGTATTCCGGTTCCGGAATTTATAGAAATGTGTGGTTGGTCACTACAAACAAAACCCATATCGACCATTGGGGAACCTATATTACCACACCGGAAGTTACTGCACAAGCTGCAAAAGTCAGGATAAAAACAACGATCAAAAACCAACAGGAAAACGAACAACCTGTTACATTGCAGACAATGGTTTATGATTCAACGGGTAAAAAGGTTGCCTCTTCATCTACCGAAGTTAATATCAACAAGGGTTCTGTAACTGAAGTTGAACAGGAAATGAAAGTAACCGATCCGGTACTTTGGTCTGATGAGAGTCCATATTTATATAAGGCTGTTTCTTATGTGAAACGTGATGGGAAAATTTGCGATAATTATGAAACAACATTTGGTATCAGGTACTTTACTTTTGATAAAGATAAAGGATTCTTCCTGAACGATAAGTATGTTAAAATCAAAGGGGTTTGTAATCACCACGACTTGGGTTGCCTGGGATCTGCTGTAAATACCCGTGCTATTGAACGCCAGCTTCAGATTCTTAAAAAAATGGGATGTAACGGAATCCGTACTTCTCATAATCCTCCTGCTCCGGAATTATTAGACCTCTGCGATAAAATGGGATTTATTGTTATGGATGAAGCCTTTGATATGTGGGAAAACCAAAAAACAAAATATGACTATCATCTATTTTTTGATCAATGGCACAAAAGGGATTTAGAGGATATGGTGCTTCGTGACAGGAACCATCCAAGTATCATTATGTGGAGTATTGGCAATGAAATCCGGGAACAATGGGATCCTAAAGGAGATTCTCTGGCAAAACAATTATCAGGGATCATCAAAAAGATTGATACTACCCGTCTTGTCACATCTGCTTGTAATCGTCCGGGGCCTGAGAATTTTATTATTCAATCAGGAGCACTTGACATAATCGGACATAATTACGGTAGACGGTATTGGATGAAGTTTCCCGAGGTGTTTCCCGGAAAGAAATTTATTGCTGCCGAAACGACATCAGCAATAGCAACACGCGGTCATTACGATATGCCATCAGATACCATCCGGCGGTGGCCTTCACGTGAATTGATAGCGAAAATCATGAAGCTGATGAAAGAAAATGATGATGTTGACTTCGCGGAGCTTTTTGCCCAAAATAAAGGATTAATGAATGCTGATTTTACCTGTTCTGCTTATGATAACTGTAGTGTGCCATGGGGATCTACTCACGAGGAAACCTGGAAAATCGTCAAAAAATATGATTTTATTTCCGGAATGTTTATCTGGACAGGTTTTGATTATCTTGGTGAGCCTACTCCTTACCCCTGGCCCGCAAGGAGTTCTTATTTCGGAATAATTGACCTAGCCGGTTTCCCCAAGGATGCATATTATATGTACCAAAGCGAATGGACAAATACCGATGTTTTACATATATTTCCGCATTGGAATTGGGAAAAAGGTGATACGGTTGATGTTTTGGCTTATACCAATTGCGGGGAAGTGGAGTTGTTTCTTAATGATAAATCATTGGGAACTAAAACCAAACAGGGTGATGAATTACACCTGATTTGGAGAATCCCGTTTGTTCCGGGAACATTAAAGGCAATAGGACGTACTGATGGTAAAGAAATTATGACCACTGAAGTTAAAACAGCCGGACCTCCTGCTAAAATAATACTGGAAGCAGACCGTTCCCAGATACATGCTGATGGAAAAGATCTTTCATTTGTGACCGTTACCATTGTAGATAAAGATGGGACCATGGTCCCTGATGCAGATAACCTGGTCAGATTTAAGATTGATGGTAATGTTACAATATCAGGAGTTGATAATGGCAGCCAGATAAGCCATGAACCATTTA
>CAZEWS010000397.1:2467-3003 GCA_964515985.1 uncultured Rikenellaceae bacterium
TTAAAGCTGATTCGCGAAAAGCTTTTAACGGGAAATGTCTTGTTGTCCTGCAGCCTTCTAAAAAATCCGGGCAGGCTACCATTACCACTACATCTGAAGGTTTGGATGGGGCTTCAGTTACTATTGAGACGAAATAAAACCTAAAAATAGAAAAATGAATCAAAAAATTAAACTATTCGCATTTCTAATGATGGTTTCCACATTCATACCATGCCTTGCACAGCAAGACTTTCCGGTTGATCTGGAAAATCCAAAGATGTTTAATCAGAATAAGGAGGAACCCCATGCCTCCCTGTTGCCTTTTGATAACGCTGAAGGGGTTATAAAGAATGACTGGAAAGAATCGCCGTACTATCAATTGTTAAACGGCACCTGGAAATTCAATTGGGTAAGAAAACCGGCAGACCGACCAAAAGAATTTCACAAACCTGAATTCAACATCGATGACTGGGATAATATTCCTGTTCCTTCAAATTGGGAATTGCAGGGATATGGAATACCCATTTACGTAAACCAACCCTACGAATGGACAAGTG
>CAZEWS010000398.1:0-2992 GCA_964515985.1 uncultured Rikenellaceae bacterium
TTTAATATATTTTAAATATTTATATTATCTTCGCGAATTCAATCAAAACCATTAACAAATCAGAGATGAAAAATTTTATTATCGGTGCAATAGTATTTCTTTTTGTTTTCTCAGCTTGTAAACAAAAAGATTATTCCAATTTTGAATTAAAAACCAAACTGGATACTGTTACCTATTTGATTGCCACTGATTTTGCCACCAAACTTCATGAAGGCGGTGGAATGGACTCTATAAGTGAAGGAGCCCTGTTAAAAGCCTTTAGTGATGCATTTAACGAAAAAGAAGTTGAATTTGAAAGAAACGAGATCAATCAGATCTTAAACAAGTTTTTTCGCGAAAACGAGATAAGAAAAGTTGAAAAGAAATTTGCTGATAATAAAATCAGTGGGGAGAAATTTCTTGAAGAAAATAAAACAAAAGAGGGCGTAATCACTTTGCCCAGTGGGTTACAATATTTGGTAATAACAGAAGGAACAGGACCTCATCCTGCACCGGAAGATAGGGTGACCGTACATTACACCGGATCAACGATTGATGGTACTGTATTCGAGAGCACCCTTGATAAAGGAGAGCCGGCAACTTTCGGAGTAAGCCAGGTAATAAAAGGATGGACTGAAGCCCTGCAGTTGATGAAACCAGGATCGAAATGGAAATTATTTATTCCGCAGGAAATTGCCTACGGTACATATCCGCGTGCAGGTGGCCCTATTAAGCCTTATGAAGCATTGGTTTTTGAAGTAGAATTAATCTCCATTGAGCCGGCAGAAGAAGTTAAAGAATAGTTTGTGGTTTACTCGCTCCCACTATCCTTCGCTCAATCCCGCTCGTGAGACATTCTGTTCGCAAAACTCACAGAATGGTTCAGGTTTGTAGTTTTTAGTTTCAGGTTTTGTGCTGCGTACTGCTTACTGGGTGCTGATTTCTGGGTGCTGCGTACTGGATACTTGGAGGACTGCATACATTTCACCTCCTCACCCTTTCATCCTTCATCTTTCGTCCTTCGTCTTTCCCCTTGCTCCATGCCCCTTGGCCCCATGCTCTTATTCATCTTTCATCTGAATAACCAGTTAATAACGACTCGAGAGTCGTTCTACAATCCTGTCCTCAGCGCCCTGCTCGTTTTGCCATTCCCAGCCGAATACAATTCGGCTCTACATTCTCTACCTACTTGCCGATTAATAACTACTTAATGACGTGAGCGTTAGCGAGCTAATTACAAACAAGATAAAAGACACCCGCCCGACTGAACTACGTTAGTCGTTCGGGCGGGAAAGAAAAAAGTAAAACAACCTAATATCCACTTAATTACAGCGAACAAAGTGAGCAAATAACGCGAGGAGTATAGCGACGAGCCAATGACGGCGAAGCCGAATGACGCGATCCGCCAGCTGGCGGAGAGCAAATGACTATCAAATGATAGCTGCATACCACCCTGCTACCTGATTAACCTTCACCTATCACCTTTTTCTCTCCTGCTAACATTCCTCTCCAAAACATACCTTACCGGTTCCACAATTCTTATCAGAAGACGCCGTTCTTCAGTGATGATTTCAGCCATACCCTGCATTTCCTGGTCAAATTCAAGATTAATATTATAAAAGGTGGTTAAACCATCAGGTAATTCCACCTCAACGGTGTAAAAATTATCGGCAGGAACCAATGAAATATTTCTTACAATACCATTAACCATACCGAACTCCATATGAGGATAATTGTCAAGTTTTATATTAACCCGTTGCCCCACTTTTACTTTACCTGAACGCCGTAGGGGCAGGTTCATCTTGCCTATTATTTTCCCTGCATCTTCGGGTACAATTGTAATAACCTTATCACCAATGGTGACATTTTGATCCTGCGTCCAGAAAGTTGTCAAAGTTACTACTCCCTGGTTCGGAGCTTTTAATAAGTAGGTTTGCTCCCATAATGCAATTTGCGCCGAGAGATTATCGAACGACTCAATTATTTGAAGTTCAAGCTGTTTCTTTTGGTTCTCAAATTCAAGCTCATAATCCAGAATACTTTGCTCAAGTTTTGAAATTTGTATGTCGGTAGTGGATAAATTGATCCTTGCCTGTTCAAATTCATGTTTTTTTTGCAATAACCGACTTTCTGACTGGTCGAATTCCGCCTGAGGAATTACTTTCTTCTGAAAAAGCACGGAATCCCGGTTGAATTGCCTCTCAACCAGTTCCAGCTCCTTTCTCAACAAATCCCTCTGCCGGCAAAGCCGGTTGTAATACAACCTGAATTTTTTTATTTCCTCCCTGATGGAGGATATCTTTTTCGCATGGTATTTTATCTCCAGAAAGTTTTGATAAGCCTGGTAGTGCTTGAGGAATGCTGCAAATGGCGATTGAACTTCCCCTAATGAAAGATTATTTTCGAAGTCGATATTTTTTGTTGTATTAAAATCTATTATGAACTCCTGAAATTCATTAAGTTTATCTTTTAATTGAAAAATTTCCTGGTATCTGGCAGGATTCTCTATCACGGCAAGGGGCTGGTTCCGGGTAACAACCTGTTTATCCGAAACGAAAAAAGCCTGTAATTTCCCGCTTGCTTTCGCCACTACCGTTGCAGGCGGGTATTCAGTAGTGATAATGATCCGGGAAGGAATCACATCAGGATATTTGAAGAACCAGCTTCCAGCGAGGATTCCGGCAATAATAACGAAGACAAGGGTTATTCCCCAGCGAATAATCCATCGCGGAGTATGTCCCATAATTTCCTGAACTTCTTCACTCCTTATCTCAACTTTGTGAAGATTGGTATCCTGATCTGAGTTTGTCATTTCTGTAACTATTGGGTACTGAATTGTTAATTGTTATAAGTTATAGGTTATAAGTTATATGCTACTTGATTTTCGTGTAAAATATCAATGCTATCAGCCTTGGATTGATTTTTTTTCTAACATCTTAACATGCTTTCCCTTTTAACTAACTCAAGTTTCCTAGCTTCTAAAATATTATATATCAATTAGTTAAGATCCTGA
>CAZEWS010000399.1:0-1520 GCA_964515985.1 uncultured Rikenellaceae bacterium
TTGGGAGGGCATTAGTTTTGCCACAATGGATCAGTTCCGGATTCTTTGGGATGAGGAATTCAAGGGTGGTCCTCCTTAATATTTTCCAGCTCATCAACCGTAGCTACTTTATAACCGGCAAGCTGTACCCTAAATTCATGAATGGAATCAGCTTTCATCCAGGCTTCAATCTCTTCTTTTAACCTGTATGTAGATGCATCGGAAGGTGAATGACCACTTATCCTGTAAGTAAGAGTATCAAGTAACACAGGACCTTTCTTCTCAAGGATAATTTGTTTCTTACGCCTGAATGCATCCATTACGGCCAATGGGTTATAACCATCAACCCGCTCCGCAAACATCATATCCGGATTTACACCTGCGCCAACACGAGCTAATATACCATATCCCATTGTTTCACCCTTGGTCTGACCACCCATACCATACTGGTTGTTCATAAAATTAAATATAACCGGAGGACCACCCTTGAATTCCTCATCCCAAAGGATCCGGAACTGATCCATCGTGGCAAAACTAATGCCCTCCCAAACCGGGCCACACCCCATGGAGGCATCACCAATATTAGCAACAACAATACCGGGTTTTCTGTTTACTAACTTAAACAAAGCGGCTCCGACCGATATATCACCCGATCCGCCGACAATAGCATTATTCGGATATACTCCAAAAGGCGGGAAGAATGCGTGCATCGAACCGCCCAAACCTTTATTAAAACCTGTTTCTCTCGCGAAGATCTCCGCCAAAGTACCATACAACAGGAAATCGATTGCCAGCTCTTTCACATTGTCTTTCTGGTATTTCTCTACAACTTTTAAGGTTGTCCCACCAAAATATCCTGACATTATCTTCATCAACGACTGCTCATCCAACTGATGAATAGCGGACAGACCTTTTGCCAGGATCTCGCCATGACTTCTGTGTGACCCGAAAATAAAATCATCGACCGTTAAATGGTATGCCATCCCAACAGCCGCAGCTTCCTGACCTATCGAGAGATGTGCAGGACCCGGATGATTATACCGGACACCGGAGTATTCATTTGTAGTCTTGATCCGGTTTAACATGGTTTCAAATTCCCGTATGATCACCATATCCCTGTAAATCCGGATAAAATCATCATTCGAAAAATTTGCTTTTTCTTCTTCCAGGGATTTTTTATACTGGTTCACCGGAATGGTTCCAAATGTGATTTTCCCTGGCTTTCTGGCAATCCCGGGGTCGATAAATTGATTTTTTGGCATAGTTAAATACTATTTTTTAACAACTATTAAGTTTTCAATAGACTCTATTTTATATTCAGTAGGATAAAAATCAACATATAACAGTTAACGTATAACTTTTAACTTTCTATTTCTTCATCAAATTGTTCAATTTCCTCCTTGATCTGCATAAGAAACAAAGAGGCAGGTCCACCATCCAAAGCCCTGTGATCATAGGTGAGTGAAAGTCCCAGATAAGGAACAAATCCAACAACTCCATCACCTAAATCTGCAGGACGCTTAACGATGGTGTTAACTCCG
>CAZEWS010000399.1:1530-2592 GCA_964515985.1 uncultured Rikenellaceae bacterium
GAATACCCACCTGTGGAATATTCAGAACAGGGGTAAACATCTCCACTCCATAGGCACCCAGGTTTGAAACCGTAAATGTGGCTGATTCACCGGACAGTAGATCGGGATCAATATTGCCCTGATAGCATTTTTCAGCCAGGTCTTTCATTTGATAAGACAGGCCTGCCAATGAATAATCATCAGCATTTAACACAGTCGGCACCATCAGTCCGCGTTCCGTATCCACAGCAAACCCAAGATGTACTTTATAGAATTTTTTAATCGAATCGCCAAGAAAAAAAGCATTGGCATCAGGATGTTTTTTTAATGCCTTTATAACGGCAAAACATATCATATCATTCAGGGTAATATTCAGGTAGTTTCCTTTTTCTACCTGTTTTTTCACTTTTTGTCTTAGCGCCAGGATATTCCTGGCATCTGCACTGGTATGGTGTGTTAATTGAGCTGAATTCTGAAGAGATCTGTACATACCTTCCGCTATGATTTTCCGTATCCTGGAAAGTGGAACTTCTTCAAACCCTGTTTTCTTCAATTCTTCCGGCTTGATTAGATTCTTAGTGGTAACCCTTCCGCCCGGTTTTATTTCCTGCTGCTTAAAAACAAGTTGTTCCTGTTCCATTTTTGCTTTGGCTAATGGAGTAATCTTTGGCCGGGATTTTATCAGAGCCTCAATATCCCTTTCAACGATCCTTTCGTATGGTCCAGATCCTTTAACATTTGAAAAATCTATTCCCATTTTTTTTGCCCATCGTTTTGCTCTTGGTGAAATTTTTATTTTCCCTGCTTCTCTCTTTAGCGTAGGTTTCCGTATTATTTCATTTTCCAATCTTTTTTCCATTTCACTCTTCTCAACATCTTCTTCCATTGATTCCAACCGGCCCTCATCAGAAGCTACTGGCCTGAATTCTTTAACAGATTCCCCTTTCTGTCCAATAACCGCTACATTTGTAAAGACAGGCACCTCATCGCCTTCCTCATAAAAAACATCCAGCAAAATCCCTTCTGTTTTAGCTTCTTCTTCAAAAGATGCTTTATCCGTCTCGTAAGCAAACAATAAATCTC
>CAZEWS010000399.1:2719-2947 GCA_964515985.1 uncultured Rikenellaceae bacterium
AGAGTCTCCTTTTATGTTTAGGTTAATTGCTATAAGTTATACGTTATATGTTATACGTTATATGTTATAAGATACTTTATCTTTATGAATCATATCATGGCTATCAACTTTGATATATCATTTAGGGCGTGTAATAGAATCCCATAGTATCATGCTTTAAATATATATCTCAATACCACATCTATACAAAATTTTATGGCTTTAGTCTAATTTAACGTTGAAAACTGC
>CAZEWS010000400.1:0-2943 GCA_964515985.1 uncultured Rikenellaceae bacterium
GGTGGGATCGAATTGAATGAAAAAGAAATCGCATTGGCGACTCTTACAGGCGGGTGTGTTATTGTTGAAAAAGAATCAGGAAAAACCAAATTCACTTTGAATTATCAAACGGGTTTACCCGACGATGAAATATATGCCATTGGTAAGGATAACATGAATGGTTTATGGCTCTCACATGAATTTGGTACAACAAGGATCGATTTTTCAATACCGGTAAGAAATTACAATTCGTACCCTGGTTTGGAAGGAAATCTTCTTTCAATCGTTGACTTCAACAACACAATTTATGTTGCCACAAGTGAAGGGGTTTATTTCCTTACTGAAGTAAAGGACTATGCTGAAATCGAGGTATTGGTGAAAGCAAGAGATAAAAAGGAGCATACAGAAGTAATAAAAGAAAAAATACCACACCGGACAAAAAGAAAAACCAGGGAGAAAAAGACCGAACCAACAATACAGGAAACTCCCGGGGAAGAAAGGAAAAAAGAAAAACCTCGTAAAGGCTTCTTATCCTGGCTCTTGGAGAAAATAGCCCCGCCACAGGAAACAGAAAAAGAGCAAATTGAAACGGTTCTGACTACCAGCCCTGAAAAGCCTGAAACCGAACCCGAAACAATTCCGGTTTCAATAACACCTCCAAAGACAACATATGTGAAGAAAAAGACTTATGCCCTTCAATCAATTAGCCATAAGTTTAGTAAAATCAAAGGTTTGGATGATAAATGCAGGCAACTGGTAAAATTCCGTGATCAGATCCTGGTTGGGACCAATACCGGATTATACAGAATAAAAAATAATGAAGTCAAATTTATAGCAGCTTATACCTATATCAATTATATTTTACCTTCAAGAAATCAGGAAGGCTTGTTTTATATTGGCACCCCCGGGGGCGTATTTACCGTTGTTTACAAGGAAAACTCATGGGAAGTGAACCGGGAATTCTTTAAAGAAAATGTTCCGGTTTACTCGATTTTTGAATCCGGTGAGTATGTATGGTTGGGATCCGATACAAAAGCTTATAGAATTAAACTTAGTAAGGAATTCGAACCCGTTGAAGTAAATTCATACTACTTCCTGGAAGAATTTTCCGAAAAAGTAATAGTCACAGGTCTGGGAAACCAGCCATATTTCCTTCTTTCAACAGGTATTTATGGATTTGACACGGAAATAGATGAACTGGTAAGTATCGATACCCTTCAGGATCGTAAACAACAATTCTACCAATATGTTTTTGCCGGCGACGGACAAACCTGGATTTCAAAAAACCAGGAGTGGTTCTCTCTTGATACCATTTCTGAAATGAGTAAGATCTTACCAAAATATTTAAAACTTTTTGACAGAATTCAGAATATTTACACCGGTTCGAACAATAATATCTGGATTATCAATGAAGGCAATAAGCTCAACAAAATTCTTTACACTGAGATTTCTCATGTCCGTGAAGAATTCAACCTTTTTATTCAAAGCGTCACCAACCAGGCAGGATTAAGTTTCTCCTTCACAGAATTAGACTTCAGTGCAGAAAACAATAGTCTTGAGTTTAAAATTATCGCCCCCTATTACATCAAATCAAGCCAGACACAATATCAGTATTTTCTGGAAGGGTTAAGTCAGACCTGGTCAAAATGGACGGAGAATCCGGTTATCTTTTTTCCATATTTACCTCCAAATGATTACCTGCTGCATGTAAGGGCAAAAAACATTATGGGATCCATCAGTCCGGAGAAAAGTGTCCGGTTCAGCATTGCCCCTCCTTTTGCCAGAACGGTATGGTTTTATCTGCTTATTGGTTTAGGAATTATTTTGGCCGTTTATTTATTAATCATTATTCGGGAAAGAAAATTACAGCATGACAAAAAAGTTCTGGAAATCAAAGTCAGGGAAAGGACGAAACAAATTGAAGAGCAAAAAGAGGAGATCATGGCACAGAGAGATGAAATTGGGCAACAGAGGGACGAAATAGTCTTGCAAAAACAAGAAATTACTGACAGCATTCAGTATGCACAGAGAATTCAGGACGCCATCCTTCCGCCAAAAGATTTTGTCAGCAAAATCATTCCCGATCATTTTATTTTATTTAAACCCCGTGATATAGTAAGTGGTGATTTCTACTGGATTGCCCAAAAAGATAACAAGGTCATCCTTGCAGGTATCGATTGTACCGGGCACGGAGTGCCGGGCGCATTTATGAGCATGCTGGGTTACTCTTACCTGAACGAAATTGTCAATAATTATAAGATCACAAAGGCAAGTCTGATCCTGAACCGTTTAAGGAACTACATAAAAACAGCGCTTCGCCAAACCGGAAAAGAGGATGAAGCCAAAGATGGTATGGATATGGCTCTGTGTGTTCTTGATCTTGAAACACGTAACCTGCAATTCTCAGGTGCCTATAATCCACTTTACTTAATAAGAAACAAGAAGCTTATGGAAATTAAGGGAGATAAAATGCCAATCGGCATTTATATTAATGAAAAAAAGTCGTTTACCAACCATGAGCAGACCCTGAAAAAGGGTGATGTAATTTATATTTTCTCGGATGGTTACATTGACCAGTTTGGTGGGGGAAAAGGGGGTAAATTTAAATCCAGGCCTTTCAAGGATCTCCTGTTGGATATCCATGGTAAACCCATGAATAAACAAGGGAAAATCCTTAATACAACCCTTGAAAATTGGAAAGGCACCAATGCGCAGGTCGATGATATCCTTGTTATGGGATTTAGAATTTAGTGTATAAATTAAATCGCTTCATGTTCTGTTCTCCTGATGATCTCATTCTGAAGATCCTCGTTCAAATCATTGAAATAATCACTATACCCGGCAACCCTGACAATGAGATCCTTGAATTTTTCAGGATTTTTCTGGGCTGCCCTTAGTGTGTCTGCAGTTACAACATTAAATTGAATATGATGTCCATCCATACGAAAATAACTTCTGATCAAT
>CAZEWS010000401.1:0-806 GCA_964515985.1 uncultured Rikenellaceae bacterium
GATAGTACCGGTCAGGGTTGTACCTTCTGAAACTGCAAATTTTGAAACTATCAAAAATCTTTTTACAGAAACCGTTTCATTTTTATGTTCCCTTGATCCTTCCTTCCCTAATGTTAAATTTCAAAAGGATGAATTTAAAATAAGGAATGAATTTTTTGGCGAAGGTTATGCACACTTTACTAAAGAAGGGATGGAAGCCATTAACCTTTTAAAAGAGTTGGAAGATATTCGATTAGACGGAACGTATACAGGAAAAACATTTGCCGCTCTCATCAAGGATGCAAAATCCGGGGGTTTAAAGAATAAAAAAATATTGTTTTGGAATACATTAAATGCAAGGGATTTCTCAAAAGAAATTCTTAGTGTGGATTATCATCAATTGCCGAAAGCATTCCACCGTTACTTTGAAGAAGAGGTACAGGAATTGGATAAATATTATTAAATTTTGACTAACCCCGCCATTTATCTTTATTTTCACACAGCCTCACTACGCCGGGTTTTTTTGTGCCAGGAACGCTTGTTTTGCCTGGTTATAATTTATTCAATTGGATAAAATTGGATATAAAATGGATATATTTATTGTGTATAAGTTTTTATCCATACACCCATACA
Organism: uncultured Rikenellaceae bacterium; assembly: GCA_964515985.1. Taxonomy (GTDB): domain Bacteria; phylum Bacteroidota; class Bacteroidia; order Bacteroidales; family VadinHA17; genus CAZEWS01. Next base: position 613 of record CAZEWS010000401.1, read on the forward strand.
AGGACGGGAACGGCCGGTTGTCAAGGCTGTTAACCACTCTGCTATTGATGAAGTTTGATTACCGGATTATTCAATGACTGGATCGGCACGTTAACTGCACAGGAAGATATTCTCTTCAAAGATAATAAAGAAGGTATGTTTGCAATCCGGGTGAGCCACGAACTGGAATTACCTTCAGACGGATCGGTTACACT
>CAZEWS010000401.1:879-2939 GCA_964515985.1 uncultured Rikenellaceae bacterium
GGGGAACACGTGCCAAATAGATGAAGCTTTATGGTAAGTATAAAGATGAGAAAGTAGCGGTGATTATCATCGATCATAAGAAAAACCCGGGCTATCCTACCTACTGGCATGCCAGGGGATATGGGCTTTTTTATGTAAACCCACTGGGTCAGAAGGTTTTCTCGGAAGGGAAAGAAGAGTTGAACCTGAGTTTGAAAAAGGGAGAATCAACCCTTTTTCGATGATATACACAGTGTAATCTCCAAATTTGTAACGTTTGTCGAGGGCGAGACAAAGAACACTTCGATATCTGTAAACCGCGTAGCACGTTATTGCAAGAAGCTTTTATTATTGCATTCACAGTGCTCACATACCATGATTGGCTGTGAGGATTATGAGCGCTTTTTGATGCCGGTCCGTCGCTCTCCATGCCAAATATGCTGGTGATACGAAGTGTAATAGGCATAAAAAAGACTTTGGTTTATATAGAACTTGTGATTATTATGGCTACATTATCAGGATTAGGCTGGGGTATGATTATAAATTAAAATAAAGTATCGGGTTGAAAAATAATCTTGGGATTGAAATTGAAAATTTATTTTTAAAATGAAAAACGTAATAATTATTTACTTAATTCAATTTGTTTTTTCTTTTTCAGTATTTGCAGGTCAGCAGGATACACTAATAATTGAAGGACATTTTTATCTGGATAGTAAGCCTGTCATTATCAAAATTATAAATGGCAGGTTTGCAGAAATTCAACATAAGGAGGCAGAAACCGGTATTCCTAAAGTGTATATAGCACCCGGACTGATAGATGTTCAGATAAATGGGTACATGGGAGTTGATTTTGCCAGTCAGGATTTAACATTGAATGGAATTCGTAAAGCAACAAGGGAATTGTGGAAAGAAGGTGTTACCACATTTTTCCCGACATTGATTACCAACGAACATGACGCGTTAAAGAAAAACTTTACCATTTTAGCTCAAGTGCTGGATGATCCGGAAATTGGGGTTTCAATCCCTGGTTTTCATCTTGAAGGGCCTTACATCTCACCGGTAAAAGGTTTCCGTGGTGCACATCTGGAAAAATATGTCAGGAAGCCTGATTGGCAGGAATTTATGGAATATCAAAATGCTGCCAAAAAAGGAATAAAACTGATTACCGTAGCCCCGGAAGTTGCAGGAGCCATTACCTTTATCCGGAAATGTGTGGAGAACGGAGTCGTAGTTTCACTGGGACATCATAACGGTTCGGCTGAAAATATCAAGAAAGCTATTGATGCCGGCGCTTCTATGAGCACTCACCTTGGAAACGGTTGTGCTAACATGATAAACCGTCACCATAATCCGCTCTGGCCACAATTGGCAGATGACCGTTTAACCCCAACCATTATTGCCGATGGATACCATCTCACCAAAGAGGAGATTCAAAGTTTCTATAAAGTTAAAGGACCGGGTAATATAATTTTAGTCTCCGATGCTTTGGATTTAGCAGGACTTCCCCCCGGAGAGTATATCCGTGGTGAAAGAAAGGTTTTGTTAACCCCTAATGTTGTAAAATTTCCGGCTGAAAATGTTTTAGCCGGAGCTGCTTCACCAATCAGTAAATGTGTAGGTAACATGATACAGTTTACACAATGCAGTTTGAAAGATGCGATTCAAATGGCAAGTACAAATCCTGCTAAATTGCTTGGCTTAGATGAACTTGGTGAAATCAGCCAGGGGAAACGGGCAGATTTGATCGTATTTACCATTGAACAGGAAGAAATTGTAATTCAAAAAACAATTGTAGCAGGAAATGTAGTTTATTTGAAAGAATAGAATGGTTGAATAAGTGGTCATACAATGGTCATTAAGTTGTAATTAGGTAGTTATTAGGTTGTTATACTTTTATCTTTGTACTTTTATCTTTTGTCTTGATTAGTCATACGATAGTCATACAATTGTCATTAGGTGGTTTACCCCGTGAAATTGCTTGCCCTGTGTAATCCACGAAGTGGTGCAACGCAATTACACAGGGCGGGCAATATTTAACAGGGAATGACTGTGCCGGGGTGAAATTTGAGGTACGAAAACAT
>CAZEWS010000402.1:0-2897 GCA_964515985.1 uncultured Rikenellaceae bacterium
TTTCTGGCTTTTCAGTAATATCTTCCCGTATTACTTCAATAAAGTTAATAACCGGTGCCTGGCTTACTTCAGGATTGTTAATTTCCGAAACAAGTTCGATGGCAAGAATATTTTCAACCCCAATACCCTTAAATTCCTTAATGACCGCTTTGTTTGCACCTCCGGTTTCTTTCAAAACATCGAGGTTTTCCATAACAATACTGTCCTGAATTTTTATATCAAACATTCGTCTGGTGGATGGTGTAGCAAAACCAAGTCGTATAGTAAAGATTCCAGGTTCTTCGCCAAAAGAATTATCAATTAAAGGAATTTCGCATTTTGATAATCCAACACATCCATTGGTGAAAAGCCACGGATAGTCGGTCCCTTCCATATTTACTCCTTTGGAGTCGTAGGAATAATAACCCATCCCTTCCAGAATTTCTTCCTTCAGATCGAACTTAACTCCGGTAGTTATATCAGGGCGTGGGTATCCAAACCATATTGTTCCGTTACCATCTTTCTTATCCCCCGGTGCACCAAGGTTGATTGCAAAATGTTGTACTGGTGTCATTGGTCCATGGCTAATATACAGACTCCAATCTTCAACTTCTGCATTTTTCTCAGGTTTTAAAACAACCGAAGTTCGTAAGGGGAAAGAGCAAGTACAACCGGAGCTGGCTTCAGGAAAGAGCACCAAACCATTTCCCGGAATCATATTAATCCAGCATCCCGGCCGGATGGCGCCATAATAGCTTAATCCTTTATCTTCCTTCAGATCGTAATAAGCAGCATTGTACGACCTGTAAAACAAGCAGTTTTCATTGGCCGAAGTGGCAGCACAGGTATGTCCCGGACGGTAGAATTCCCAGGGTACCTTTTCCCTGGTGACAGGGTGAATACGGGTTTTAATTTTACCGGTATACAGATCGCATTTCCGGGGTTCAACAATAACTTCATCGTTAATAAGTAAAGGACGAACCATATAGTTTAACGGACGTGACCACAACAATTCACCATCCTCAGCCGATATGGCTGTTACCCTGTGCCATTTCAACTCACCGGCAGGGAACCTCCATTTATCATGAAGTCCGAAACTCCCAAAAAACAGAAGAACATTATTTTGATAAGCGGATGCGGTCTGATCGTCGCCGCAACCCGACAGATCAATTACTTTTTTCCATTTTGTCTGCCCTGTCAAGGCATCAAGTGCATGCACTATTCTTATATCAGCCTCATCCGGATTTAACTTTATTTTGAACTCTTCCCAGCGTCCCTTCTGAATATACTTTTGTTTTTCATCTAAGGCTTTTTGTCTTTCTGAAGATGTTATTGAATTTTCAGCAAAGAACAGGGTCTCATTCCCAACGGAAACCGTTATTTGTGCTATTTTCCTTCCTTTATGAGCCCAATGTGTTTTGCCCGTTTCAATATCAATAGCAAATATCCCATCGCTGGTCATCATTCTCTCTGAGGTACCTTTAAGACCTTCAATTCCTCCATCCCAGGCAGGAAAATCAGCAACAAGGCGCCATTTCGTTCCATCTCTTTGAAAAGCCTCTTTGACCTTTCCGGTATTATCTGAAATCCGATACTTATAGTATTCGGATATTAATGTTGACGAAGGCTCAAGTTCTTCCATGTCTCTCCATTTTTCACCCTCATCAACCAGTGTTTTAAAAAGCTGATCATATTCCTGGCTTAGAGGCATAGCCGTTGACCCAAACAAGATGTTATCCTTCAATGCAATATAGCCCCATCGCCGGGATTTACTATCCCATTGAGCAGGCAGGTTAAATGATCGAACGGTCTCTCCTGTTTCAATATTTAGCTGAAGGCATTTATTTTTTACCGCTACAAATAATCCATACTGATTAACTGCCATGTTTCCTCCATCCATATCGACACGCATACGGTTTGCTCCTTTGATTCTTCTTTCCCACAATAGTGTTCCGTTATAAGCATCATAAGCCATAATAACATCTTCACCCTCAACAATAAGTTTGCCATTAAAAGCAACAGGAGCAACAGCCTTGGCATGTCTGTCAGGTATCAATTGAGGTCCCGGAAGGCCATACCAGAGTGTGCTGAAGGGAGCCATAACCAGTTTATCGTCAGAGCAGGAAGTGTTTGCAGCATTTCCATATTGATGGGTCCAACCTCCGGCACCGGGCAGCATTTTCCGGGTAAGAATAACCCAGGTACCACCTTCCCTGATGATTACAGGTTCCTCTACCTCAAAGTTTTTCCATTTATCTCCCAATTCTTCTATATTCAATGCTCTTAGTGAAATACTTTCCACCTCAGGTTGCCCGAAACAGATTTTTCCACCACCAGGTTTTAACACTCTGAAAATGTCGCCGGGAGAAACATCAATTTTACCTGATTTTAAAATATCTCCGGAAACGATCAGATCAGCGAAATATTCCGGCAGGGAATTTATAGACCAATTCTCCACAATAACTTTCGACCCATATATACCTGCATTATCCAACTTCTTTTTGGCTTTTTTCACCTTTCCGGGATCGCTTTCTATTCCTACAATATTTAAGTTACATCGTTGTGCAAGCTCAAAAACAAGCTGTCCTTCCCCACAATCCAGAACAAGACAATAGCCTTTTTCAATTGCAGTCTCTTCCAAAATAGCTGATGCAGTTTTTTCATAAACAGAAGTCATTTTATCTTCCGGATAGGGAGAGTCCGTTAAAATTGGCTGAATTTTTTCGGGTTCTTCTGTTTCTTTTATTATTGATTTACCTGTAAAACAATAAACAGGTCCCAGGTCAGTGCTTACAAAAAGGCTCTGGTCTGATACGGAAAGACCGTTTGCAATCCCTTCAACATTACTTTTCCATAACTTTTCTCCTGTTTCCGCATCCAAACCCAGAACAATTCCATTTCCACCCGTAATAACCTGA
>CAZEWS010000403.1:0-2886 GCA_964515985.1 uncultured Rikenellaceae bacterium
GATTTTCGGTTTAAATAGAAAAGTGTAAGATAATTTGGATAAAAAAAATCCCTGAAAATGTCGGTGTATGGTGAGGGTATTTCCGGTAAAGGGTATGAATCTGACGAAAGGGCCTACCAACTGGAATGTATAAATCCGGATGGATGCAATACTTTCAGTATCCAGTTGAGTTGCTCGCCGGAATATCCGGCAGTTAACCCTGCCTTTGTTGTCTCTAATTGGGATAAAACAGAACTTGTATTAAGCATAAACGGTGAAAAGGTATCTGATAAAAACCTGTTTCGGTATGGTTTAACAAATACTGCAAATGGCTCAAACCTGATTCTGTGGATCAATGAGGAATTTGATAAGCCCGTAAAAATTGAAGTGTTGGGTAAATAATGAGTTGCATCCATATTAATTGAAATTAAACCTGATAACAATGAAAACAGTTAAATGTTTGTTAATCGTATTTAATATTATTCTCGCGATTTCAGCATCTGCTGAAAAAATAGAACAATGGGATATTTATGAAATCAACCTTAAAGGGCCTAAAACTGGCAATTCTTACACTGAAGTTGATTTGAGTGCTACCTTTATTTGTGAAGGATTTGAAAAAACGGTAGATGGATTTTATGATGGGAATGGAAATTATAGGGTTAGGTTTATGCCGGATCGGATTGGCAAGTGGACTTACATAACACAAAGTAACAAATCGTCCTTAAACGCTAAAACGGGCAAATTCGAATGTGTAAAAGCATCAGGTACTAATCATGGCCCGGTACGGGTAAGAAATACCTTTCATTTTGCTTATGAGGATGGTACCCCGTATTATGAAATAGGGACAACATGTTATGCATGGACACATCAATCACTGGCATTACAAAAGCAAACACTTGAAACATTAAAGAACTCACCTTTTAATAAAATCAGGATGTGTGTCTTTCCAAAAGACTATATCTATAACAAGAATGAACCGGAGCTATTCGTTTTCGAAAGAAATGGTGATGGAGAAAATGATTATACCCGGTTTAGTCCTGAATATTTCAGGAATCTTGAAAATCGAATTATGGAACTTCAAAAGATGGGTATTGAGGCTGATCTAATCCTTTTCCATCCTTATGACCGGTGGGGGTATGCCAGGATGGACGCGGACACCGATGCCCGATACTTAAAATATATTGTTGCACGCCTAAGTGCTTTTCGAAACGTATGGTGGTCTATGGCCAACGAATATGATTTAATGGACTTTAAAACGATGGACGATTGGGATCGTTTGTGTAAGGTTGTGTACGAGAATGATCCTTATAAACATTTGCTTGGGATTCATAATTGCAAAAAGTGGTACGATCATAACAAACCATGGATTACGCATGCAAGTATTCAGACCACTGATTTTATATCCGCGAAGAAATGGCGTGAAAAGTAGAATAAACCGCTTGTTTATGACGAATGCCGTTATGAAAGAGATATCAAACCTACTTGGGGTAGGCTTACTCCGGAACAAATGACCGGCATGTTTTGGAAAAGCCTGATTACCGGTACATATGCCGGGCATGGTGAAACATATGACCGGGAAGATGAAATTCTTTGGTGGTCAAAAGGAGGTGTGCTCCATGGTAAAAGTGCAGAAAGGATACAATTCTTTAAAAAATATCTGGAAAATGGCCCGGAAAAGGGTTATAGCCCAATAAATGAATATGCCGCTGGCAAATATGGAGAGCATTACCTCTATTATTTTGATGAGGAAAAACCTTCGGAATGGACTTTTGATCTTCCCAATTGGCGAAATTATCAGGTAGAAATTATTGATACATGGAATATGACATCGGAAATCCTTGAGCAGAATTTTCAGAAGAAATTCTCTGTAAAACTGCCCGGGAAACCCTATATGGCAGTTAAAATAACATGTGTTGGTTATTTATTCCCGGTAGCACCGATCGAAGTAAATCACGATGGTGGTCAGTTCTATAAGAAAACAACAATTGCTTTGTCCCAACCCGATAATATTGCGATTTACTTTACATTAGATGGTAGTGAGCCTGATAAAAATTCTCTTAAGTATGAACAACCGTTTTCCATTTCACAAAATTTGACATTCAAAGCAGTAACGATTGATGAAGAAGGTAGTAAAAGTAATCAGACGGAAATCAAATTTAAAGAAGTGTCTGAACTCCGGGAACCAGAACCTGCCGGTGATAAGTCAAAAGGTATCTATTATCAGTGTTTTAAAGGGGAGTGGAAGCAATTGCCGGATATCAGCGGACTGGAAGCTATTAATTCCGGGCTGGTAAAAAATATCAGCCTTGAACCAAAATGTTTTGAACATGGATTTTGTCTGGATTTTGATGGTTTTATCAATGTCCCTGAAGATGAAGTGTACACTTTTTATACCGAATCAGACGATGGCAGCAGACTTTGGATTGGAGATAAATTAGTGGCTGATAATGACGGTATTCATGGAGTAAAAGAAAAGTGGGGGCAGATTGCCTTAAAAAAGGGTTTCCATCCTGTTCGCATTCGATATTTTGAACGGGAAGGTGTTTCCCGCTTTACAGTATTCTACCGTATCGCTGGAGGAGAAAAGAAAGAGATCCCCGCAGAAATATTATTTCATTCAAAAAATTTTTGATTATTGAGAATATTAACTTGTAAATGATGAAAAAGTATATTAAATCAATTTTAGCAGGTGGGCTATTCATTCTACTTGCTTCGTTTGGAGTGGCACAAAGAGAATAAAAAGTGGGAAGAAACATGGCATTTGATTGTAAATAAGTATCGTCTGCGTTATCTAAAAGATAAAAGTCTGGGAGTTCCGGCAGAAGGTATTGCCGGGCTGCACAATTGTTTGATTACCATAATGGCCATCCTGTATGGTGAGGGTGATTTCATGAGCATATTCCATGT
>CAZEWS010000404.1:0-2885 GCA_964515985.1 uncultured Rikenellaceae bacterium
CAGAAATTTAATTAATCTAATTAACCTAATTGACCTAATTTCTAAATAAATTCCAAAAACCAAGTACCAATTAGGTTATTGGGAATTTGGGTATTATTTAGGTCATCCGTCAGCTGACGGATAGAGTAATTAGAAATTTATTTAATTGATATGTTATTTCAAGAACGAATTACTAGTATCTTAGAAAGTCATGATTATAAAAATTATTGCTCCTTCCCTACTTTCTATGGTTTGTTTTAAAAGTTAGAAGTTTTATGTTTAAGGTTTTTGGGTTCTGGTTTTGCTATTGTGGATTTACGGGTTATGATAAAATTGTTAATTTTAGGCTTTTGTATTTGAATACTATAATAAACAACTAATTATCAGTATCTTATGAAAATTCTTAAAATTCAACTTCACTGGCAAATTTTAATTGCCTTAGTACTATCTATTATTTATGGCATATTTTTCAAGGATCAAATTCATTATGTTGCCTGGTTAGGTGAAGTATTCCTACGGGCCCTTAAAATGATCATCATCCCATTAATTCTTAGTTCAATTGTATCCGGAGTTACGAACCTTGGAAGTGCTGAAAATCTTGGAAGATTAGGGGCAAAAACAATTCTGTATTACATGAGTACCAGCACTCTTGCTATTATCACAGGTTTGTTTTTAGTCAATATTATTCAGCCCGGAAGTGGAGCCGACCTGAATTTTACCCAAAAAGTAGAAGAATTGCCCGGTAGTGAAACGTTAGGTCAAACATTCATTCATATTATACCAGACAACATTTTTTCTGTATTTAGTGATAATACAAAAATGCTTTCGGTAATTTTCTTCGCGATTTTGTTTGGTTTTTTTATTACCCAGGCCAGTGGGAAGTCGAAAGCTCTTCTAACCGATTTTTTTAACGGAGTATTTGATGTAATGATGAAAATCACCTTATTTATCATAAAATTCACACCTTTGGGAATTTTTGGATTAGTAGCTGAAAAAGTCGCCCAACAAGAAAACCTGATTGCTCTTTTACAAAGTATGGGATTGTATATGGGGGTAGTACTCTCAGCTTTGACTATTCATGCCATAATAACCCTGCCTTTAATTGTACGACTCATTGGAAGATCTAACCCATGGAAACATTTCAGTTCCATGAAAACTCCTTTACTTACAGCCTGGTCTACTTCATCTTCAAGTGCGACCTTACCCTTAACCATGGAAGCTGTCGAGAATAAATCCGGTGTATCCAACAAAATAAGCAGTTTTACTCTACCTCTTGGCGCAACAATAAATATGGACGGAACGGCATTGTACGAATGTGTTGCTGTTATGTTTATTGGACAAGCCTATGGATATGATATAACAATAATGGATCAGGTTATTATTGTAATAACTGCGCTACTGGCATCAATCGGAGCTGCCGGCATACCTATGGCAGGATTAGTTATGATTACCATAATATTGACTGCCATTGGCTGGGATCTGGAGAGTGTTGGTTTGATCCTGGCAGTGGACAGAATACTTGATATGTTCAGGACAGCCACTAATGTATGGAGTGACAGTTGCGGAGCAGTAGTTATCGCCAAATCTGAAGGGGAAAGTTTAAAGGTAGAATGATAAGAAAACTATCCAAAAGATTTTTTTGCGTTTAAGGGATTATTTCCTGATATTTGATTAACTGAATTATCGATCAATAATGAAAGGTACAGTTAAATGGTTTGATACGGCTAAAGGCTACGGTTTTATCACAACCGACGAGGGTAAAGAGTTATTTGTTCATTACTCCAGTATTAAGACCGAAGGTTTTAAGCAACTAAAAAGAGGCCAGAAAGTAGAATTTGAGATAATTGAAGGTGACCGGGGGCCTCAGGCATCAGAAGTAATCGCGTTGGAAGAATAAGTTCGGTTAAAAATTAAATCCGATCCGAATTACCGGATTGGTGTATGGTGTATTATCGGTTCCATTTATGTTCCATAAAACGGTAATGTTAAGCGCTCCACGATCTCCCACAGGCTGGCTTACTCCTCCGCCAACCAAAACCGAATTAAGTAAAAACCTGCCTTCATAACCCGGAGAACCGAAATATTTTTCTTCCAGGCTTAGACCTTCATATTCAGTATGAAAAAAAAGACCAGCATTGAGGTTAAGTGGGACCAGATTATTCAAATCCTTAATCAACATGTATCTTGCAAAAGCCCTTCCTCCATATATGTGAGTATTGATAAAAATCCCTTCTTTGTAATATTGGTATTTCGGCCCTAAAGCCAGTGACAAACGGGGTGTAAAACGATAACCCACAATGGGAGATAATTCAATATTCGTAATCGTACCGATCATTAAACCAAAATGTCCACCAAAAAATAACCTTTCACGGAAAGTTAATTCATTAAAATCTTTAGATTCCAGGTTTGCCGGAACTAAAAATAAAAGGATAAGAAAAACCCAAATTATGTTGTTCTTTGTCATCATTAAATTTTTTTTACAAAATTCATACCTTTTTCACTACTGTCCGGTTTTTTTTTATTGTTTGACTTATAACCGTACACTAGTGTACACTTATGACAATACAAATGTTTTTAAAGTATAAAAGTTTAAAAATAGTAGTTCTCTTTGATAATTAATTCATTTTTTAATTATTTTGCAAAGATCATAGTCTTATAAAATCTTAACGCATGAACATTATTATTACCGGGGCAAGTCGCGGAATCGGAAGGGGTGTTGCCAGCATCTTTTCGGAAAATGCTGACAACAAGATCATTATAATTTCCCGAAACAAGGCAAAACTTGAGGAGTTTCAACGGGTATGTTTTGAAAAAAACCCGGATTCAACAGTTATTCCCATTCCTTTTGATTTAGCACAGATTTTCATGTTTAATATGACACCCTAAAATCAGGATGATGTAGCCCC
>CAZEWS010000405.1:0-2880 GCA_964515985.1 uncultured Rikenellaceae bacterium
CTGAAGATACGTAGCAAGTTTATGGAGGAAGGGATCAGTAAACGCACCATGAGTCCTGAAGATGCAAAGAAACTGCTTGCTGAAGGTAAGGATCCCGATGCAATTAATTATGAGGGTTCTGATCTTGAAAAAAAAGTGACCAATAAGGGAACTAATGCACTTATTGTACGTGAATTTATGGAGGAGTGTATTAAAAGCCCTGATGGGGTTTTGCCGGGCAAAACTATCTTTTTTGCCATAAGCAAGAAACACGCTTATAGATTGGTTGAAACCTTTGACAGGCTTTTCCCTGAATACAAAGGACAAATAGCGGAGGTTTTGATTTCCGGCATAAAAGGTGTCTATGGCAAAGGTGGATTGCTCGATAAATTCAAGACTACAGATATGCCACGTATTGCTGTAAGTGTAGATATGCTTGATACCGGAATTGACATACTTGAAATTGTCAACCTTGTGTTTGCTAAACCGGTGTATTCTTATACCAAGTTCTGGCAAATGATTGGGCGTGGCACAAGAGTGCTGGATGAAAACAAATTGAAACCGTGGTGCCTGGGAAAAAACAAGTTTCTCATTATAGATATGTGGGAGAACTTTGAATATTTCAAGGAAACACCAAAGAGCAGAGAAGTTACGGGGCAAAAACCTTTACCTGTACGTTTGTTTGAAGCCAGGTTGGACGAATTATCCGCTTCTATGGAAGCCAATAATATTGATATTAAAAATAGTGTTATTCAGCATTTAAGAGATGAGATTGCAGAACTACCACAAAATTCAGTCATTGTTTTGGAAGCTCATTCAGATCTTGCTCCTGTAATAGAAGAAAGCTATTGGAAATTTATTTCCGAAGAGAAGATAGATGATTTACGCAGAGTGATAGCCCCGGTAATGCGTGCTAAATCACAGGGTGATTTTAAATCAATGCGTTTTGAAATTAATGTGGTTGATATGGCTACTGCTCACCTAAGGCATGAGCTTGAGAAATACGAGACAATCAGGGATGCTGTTATCGAACAGATTGATGAGTTACCAGTGTCCATCAATATTGTAAGAAAAGAGAAGGAGTATATTGAAACTGTTTTGCAACCAAGCTGGTGGCACAGATTTACATATAATGATTTAGATGAACTTGTTACCCGTTTGGGACCTTTAATGAAGTATAAAGGAGAAGTAAAGCCTGGTGAAGAGAAATTGGATATCCGCGATGAGGTGGCAGAGAAAAAACAGGTGGAGTTCGGCCCGGAACATGAAAGAATGACGGTAAAAAAATATCGGGATAAAGTTGAAGCTATTATTAAAGAAATGGTGGGTTCGAACTTTGTGCTTCAGAAATTACAGTTGGGCCAGGAGATAACTGAAGAGGAGGTTGAACAGTTGGCAAATATTCTTATGAGCCGTGATCCCTGGGTTACTAAAGAATTGTTACAAAAGGTTTATGACAACAAACGGGCAAAATTCATTCAATTCATCAAGCACATGCTTGGACAGGAACAATTAAAATCATTCATGGAAGAAGTATCGGAAGCATTTGCCTCTTTCATTGCAGAACACAATACCTACAGCGAACAACAAATACAGTTTATTTTAACCTTGCAAACATTCATTTTAAGAAAAGGTGCCTTTGATAAAAAAGATCTTGTGAAGGAGCCCTTTACCAAGATCGACCCTGATGGAATTATCGGGGTATTTAAGCCCAGGGAAATTAAAGAAATAATGGAGTTTGCAAAACATTTAGTTGCATAAAATATGTTATCATCAAGTATTAAATCAGAAATAAAGAAACTCTGGGATAAATTCTGGAGCGGGGGAATCAGTAATCCGTTAACAGCTATCGAGCAAATCAGCTATCTTCTGTTTATGCGGCGACTTGATGAGGTTGATCTGAATAATATCAAAAAAGCTGAGTTCTCCGGAGAGAAATATAAGTCCGTCTTTAAAGGACACTTTCAGGTCCCAAATTTAAATGAAGATGTGGATAAGGGAACTCTTAGGTGGAGCCATTTCAAGCAAATGGAAGGTGGAGAGATGTTGGCGCATGTTCAAAGTAAAGTTTTTCCTTTTATTAAGCAATTAAATGTTTTGCAAACTCCATTATTTCTTTATATGGAGGCGAGTCTACTTTTGGCAGGCATATGAGGGATGCTGTTTTTATTATACCTAAGCCTTCGTTGCTTGTTGAATCAATAAATTTGTTAGATAATATTTACCTGGAAATAGAGAAGGAAAGTGAGTCAGGTCAAACCTTCCAGGATACTCAGGGAGACATGTATGAACTTCTTCTATCTGAGATTGCTACTGCAGGGAAGAATGGTCAGTTCAGAACCCCAAGGCATATCATCCAGATGATGGTGGAAATGGTGAATCCAAGGTTAGGAGAAATTGTCTGCGATCCTGCCTGTGGAACCGGCGGCTTCTTATTGGGGGCTTATCAGCATATATTAACACAGTACACTTCAGAGGAAAGGCGATTTACAGATGAGAATGGATTTATTAAAGGAACTTTTGGGGATAAGCTTACAAATGAGAAACTATGGATTCAGCTAAAGGAAAAAACCTTCTTTGGTTATGATTTTGACAATACAATGGTTCGGGTCGGATTGATGAACCTGATGTTACACGGGATTTCACAACCTAATATTGACCTGGTGGATACTTTGAGTAAGAAATACAATGAGGATAATAAATACGATGTGAACCTTGCCAATCCTCCATTTAAGGGAAGTATTGATAAGGGAGATATTAATGAAGGATTCAGGTTAAGTACAACCAAAACGGAACTTTTATTTGTTAACCGGATTTTCAATTCACTGAAGATGGGTGGACGTGCTTCGGTAATTGTACCTGATGGAGTATTATTTGGATCCAGTAAAGCCCACAAACAAG
>CAZEWS010000406.1:0-2873 GCA_964515985.1 uncultured Rikenellaceae bacterium
TAATAATAATCCAACTCCTAGAGTTGCCGGGATTTCTATTAATTGGTTTTCTTCTACAATAATCGAACACCGATGGTGTTCTTTGAGGTGTTACTCGTCAGACGACTAAAGTTCGTCTGACGAGTAATTTGAGTTGATAGACTCTTAGGGTCTGGTCTAATAACAAATAAATTCTAAACATCAAAAACCAATTAATGAAGACACTAAACTAAAACCATGATCAAACTGTATTTACGAATCATTATTGTTAAAAAACAGTTATTAATTCTTTAATTTTATTAAAAATGGATCCTTTGTTTTTTTCAACCATGGAATAAGTTCACTGGTTATTAAATTCTTTACTATTTCAGGATTTTCATTGGCAATATTCTTCATTTGATAAGGGTCTGATTTATTATCATAAAGGATTATCTCCTCATCGGTATCCGATATTTTGTTTACCACCAGGGTATATCTGTGGGTACGTATGCCTCTTCTTCCCAATTCCGGATTACCCGGTTGCATCTGGATATACATTTGAGAGGTAGGCTTTTTCCCATTTTCATTCTCTATTAATTTCGCGAAAGAGGTGCCTTCGACTGTTTTTGGGATCTCTTTTTTCATTCCCATAAGATCCAGAATCGTAGGGTAAATATCAGGACTGGAAATCAACAGATCCGTATGTCGTGGGATTATTTTGCCAGGCCATCTCAAAATGAATGGAACACGCATGGATTCTTCGTAATGATTGCTTTTTGATATCCTATTGTGAATTCCCAGGCAATTCCCATGATCAGAAGTAAACAGTACAAGGGTGTTTTCTTCAAGTCCTTCTTCCTTCAATGCTTTGAGAATCCTGCCAAACTGCTCATCTACTCCAGTAATCATGGCATAATAATTACGAATATTTTTCCGGTAGTAAATACCCCATTTCGCACTTGCAGGGGGAATATCCGGCCTGCTGAACAGTTTTACCGTATCCACATCCTTGTAGATATCCTTGTATTTTTGAGGGACAGCATCATAAGGCATATGGGGCGGATTCATGGACACCACCAGCGCGAAAGGCTTGTTATTTTTTCTGTATTCTCCGTTTTTGTTTTTTATGTACTTTATGGCTTTATCTGCTTCATGTTCAGGTCCCCATTGATCTACGTAATGAAACTCATTACGGCCGGCAGCCGTAGTCCAGTATAAGGGACGAAGATGATGGTCATATGTGTTGTAAGAATACCAATAATCAAAATTGTGCCTTCTGTCAGGGGGACACCATTCATTCCATTTAAGCTTTCCTTTATTGTTTGCACAATCAATATAGGGTTCATAAGGCCTATCAAGGTGCCATTTACCAATATATCCTAAACTGTAACCTTTTTTATGCAGGATATCTGACCAGCAGGTGTCATTTGTCTGAAGCTCATTGTCCGGGGGAACCAAACTTGTGGAGTTTGAAAGCACTTTATTGGAAACCGGATATTTCCCTGTCATCAGCATGGCCCGGAACGGACTGCATACCGGATAATTGCTGACAGCCTGGTTAAATACAATTCCACTTGCCGCGAATTTATCCAGGTTGGGGGTAAGTACAGGCTCTTCCCCGGTAAAACCCATTGCCTGCCCTCTCATCTGATCAGGAAAAACAATCAGCAAATTGGGTGCTTTTTGTTGTTCTTTGCATGAATTAAAAGACAGAACAATTAATAGCGATAAGATTAAATTTAACAGCTTTAAACCTCCATTTTTGGGATAACCATCGTTCCTTTTCATAGTATATAGGTGTTTATTGTTTCTCTAACAACAAATGGCTTTAGTCTAATTTAACGTTGAAAACTGCATCAATTTATTGAAGGATTTTGGTATCTCTTTATAATTGCTCCAAGCCGATATATCCTCTAATGATTTGTCTGTAAATTCCTCCAAATAGTTAATTGATTTTTTTAACATCTCTTTTGCCCTAAACCAATTCAAATACTTTTGCAGGTATTTGGTTGATACTCCATAAAACCGGCTTTCTATCCATTTTTTCAACCTGCTATCAATAGAGTTTACATGTTGAACATGATATATTTTATTCTTTACAAACTCTTTTAAATCAACTCGGATAGCATGATGTTCTATCTTTTTATCCATTGCAAATCCCTTATAAGTTACATGACTATCACTGCACAAAATGGTCTGTCCTGAAACTCTGTCACCTATAGCTTGTTCGATATCCTGCTTCTTTATGCGTCCTAATCGTGCAACCGTCAAATCTATTTCTGATACACGGTCTACTGTTACCAGCACAGCAACGTGTTCATTGTTAATCCCTCTCTTTTTAGCTGATCCCCCTCTTTTTCGAGATGGACGGTTAATATTTTTTGAACCTTTCTCTGAAACCAGGAAAAAGGTATCATCGCTTTCTGTAATTCCCTGAAAGCTTCCTTTTCCGAAATGTTCAAACCCTGAAAGAATCTTATGTCGCCAATCAAATGCTGTTTGTTTACTGATACCTAAATCATCTTTTATTTTATCAAGGCTCTTTTCTTCTTCTTCCATGAGTTTGATATAATCCTCTAAAAGATGCTTTTTGTGTATCCTCGCCATCCACGTTCCAGAATATTCGGTAAAGGTACGATTGCAATTTTTACACTTGTACCTTTTACTACCTTTATCTGTTCCGTATTTCGAGTATTTAAAGTTTCCGCAATGAGGACATTTCCCCTGCTTATTATCCAGCTTATTTCTTCTGGTTGACAATACTTTCTTATGGCTGCTGCCCTCTTGTTGCACTTCGCGAAGGAATAACTGCCTTTCTGCAACAGGCATGCTGAGTATGAATTGTTTAACGGTTTCTCTATCCATCACTTTTTTATGCAAATATACAATTTTACATGCTATATTAGACTAAAGCC
>CAZEWS010000407.1:0-1010 GCA_964515985.1 uncultured Rikenellaceae bacterium
TATGTAGGGGCTTAATTCATATTGTGTGGGGATTTTTATGTAGGGGCTTGATTTATCAAGCCCACCTTTTTGAATATATCAATGAACTGAACGGTTTTTAATTTTTCTTATGTATGTGTTTAATTCTTCTTATATCTGGTTTTAATTTATCTCATGTCTGGGCTTAATTCATATTGTGTACGGATTCTTATGTAGGGGCTTGATTCATCAAGCCCACCTTTTTGAATATATAAATGAACTGAGTTGAATATTTTCTACATAAATTAAAAAGGGGACAGACCTCTTTTTTATCTTTATAATTGACCCTAATTTTTTGTTGTGATAATAAAGATTATCTACATGAAAGAAGGAGGACTTCCCCAATGTGTCATCCTGGCCGACTATGGAGTCTATTTATTTTGATATTAAAGGGTGGTTCATAAGGGAACGTCCCCTAAATGAAAGGCTAAAGGAGGAAAGAATGCGAAAGAAAATTTTTGTCCTAATTATTTTATTATCGTTTACTTTCTTACCAGCTTGCCAGCAACAAGCTGAAAAAGTAATCCAGCCGGCGCCGACATATCCGGTTACCCAAAAAGGCGACCAGATGGATGATTATTTCGGAACCAAGGTGGCAGATCCTTATCGATGGATGGAAGATGACACTGCTGACGAAGTAAAAAAATGGGTGGAGGAACAGAACAAGGTTACTTTTGCCTACCTGGAGGAGATTCCCTTCAGGGAAAAAATTCACCAGCGAGTAACCGAAGTTTACAACTATCCCCGGTATTCTTCGCCCTTCAGAGCAGGGGAGTACTATTTCTTCTACAAGAACGACGGGCTACAGAATCAATCTGTGATATATATTCAAAAGGGATTAGACGGAGAGCCAGAAGTATTCATCGATCCCAACAAATTGTCTCCGGACGGCACTATTAGGATCGGCCTATTAGGTTTTTCAAAGGACAACCGTTATGTGGCCTTTTCCCGCTCTGAAGGGCGAAGAATACCGGGGATAGTTGTAAACTTCG
>CAZEWS010000407.1:1020-1450 GCA_964515985.1 uncultured Rikenellaceae bacterium
CCATGGAAGTTGAATCCAAAAAGGAATTATCTGACCGCCTCAGATGGGTAAAATTTTCCAGTGCCTCCTGGCACGGCAACGGATTTTATTACGGCGGTTACGATGAGCCGGAAAAAGGTCAAGAATTGACAGCCAGGAACAAGTTTCTAAAAGTGTTCTACCACAAACTTGGCGATCCTCAGGCCAAAGATAAACTCGTTTATGAGGATAAAGAACATCCGTTTCGGTATAAAGGAGTAGATGTCACCGAAGGCGAGGAATACATGTTTTTGAATATTTCAGAAGGAACTCATGGCAATGAGCTGTATTATAAAGATCTTTCGGTAAAAAACATGAAATTTCGCCCCCTGATCAAGGGATTTGAGTTTAACAGCTATGTTATCGATAACATCGGAGATAAATTCCTGGTTTTCACTAACACAGATGCTCC
>CAZEWS010000407.1:1647-2863 GCA_964515985.1 uncultured Rikenellaceae bacterium
GCTATAAAATCATCAAACACATTTTGCTTGTTAAACAGCATACCTGCTCTATACCTTCACCTCCTTCACATCTCCCCCTACAATTTACAAATATGATATCTCAAGCGGAGAAACAGAAGTTTTTCATAAAGCCGAAGTCAAATTTAATCCAGAGGATTATGTTGCCAAGCAAGTCTTTTACCAAAGCAAAGACAAAACCAAAGTCCCGATGTTTATTGTTCATAAAAAGGGCTTGAAATTGAACGGCAATAATCCTACCTACCTCTACGCCTATGGCGGTTTCAACATAAGCAGTCTTCCCTCCTTCAGTTCCACTCTTATTGTGCTTCTGGAGAACGGGGGAGTTTATGCCATGGCTAACATCCGCGGCGGGGGCGAATACGGTGAAGAGTGGCATAGAGCAGGTATGCTGTTTAACAAGCAAAATGTGTTTGATGATTTTATAGCTGCTGCTGAATATCTGATCAGGGAAAAGTACACATCCAAAGATAAACTGGCCATTGCTGGGGGTTCCAACGGCGGCCTACTGGTGGGTACCTGTATGACTCAACGACCGGATTTATACAAGGTGGTATTTCCTGCGGTAGGCGTCATGGATATGCTTCGTTACCATAAATTTACGGTTGGGTGGGGCTGGGCCGTGGAATACGGTTCGAGTGACGAGGAAGAGCATTTCAAAAACCTTTACTCCTATTCGCCGCTACACAACATCAAAGAAGGCGTAGCTTATCCTGCCACGCTTGTAACAACAGCTGACCATGATGACCGGGTGGTTCCAGCTCATTCCTTTAAGTTCATTGCTGAACTACAGGAAAAACACACAGGCAACAATCCGGCCCTAATCAGGATTGAAACCCGCTCCGGACATGGAGCAAGCAACACGACGAAAAGAATCGATGAGATATCCGATAAATGGGCTTTCATGTTTTATATCATGGGAGTTAAGATTAATTAACGAGATCGCACAGCCTGTTCCGAGCAAAGCGAAGGAATCTTCTTCGCTCCTCGCGATGACACTGGAATAATTGTGCTTGTATTAAAATCAAATTGCGCCTGTAATTTGAGGAGGTGAAATGGGCGAATCGATTGCCGTAAGTCAAGATCTAGAAAACATCATAACAGACATAGCAGAAGTCGCCCGGATTCTATGGAAGCTGGGATGGGCGGAGAGTAATGCTGGCAACATTTCTGTCAATGTCACTGAACACATTCCCGA
>CAZEWS010000408.1:0-2849 GCA_964515985.1 uncultured Rikenellaceae bacterium
CTTCCGCGGCGATCCTGTCGATATTCGGGGTTTTAATAATTTCCTGGCCATAACATCCCGGTTCGTTGTATCCCAGATCATCAGCCAAAATAAAGATGATGTTTGGAGGAGTGGTTTTTTCTTTCTGATCACCACAGCCACAACCGGTTAATGTTGCCAGGGTAACACCCAGTCCCATTGTACCGATTAAAGGTAGATTTTGTTTCATATGCATCGTAAGATAATTTAAAATTTTAGAGAATTTAGAGGTGATTAAAGTAATAAAAAATGCGTGACTAATCAGTATGATATAAACTCAAGGTAATTCTCTTGTGTGATCACTTTAGTATTCGGGGTTATAATCCGGGTTCAATTCTGTGGGAACCGGAGCGTTTACTTTTACTCTCCACTTTAGTAACTTCTTGTGGAGTGTTCTTGCCTTTCCGGGCATTTGTTCCGCCAGATTGTTAGTTTCGCTTATATCTTTTTTAAGATTATACAACTCAAGATGCCCGTCCTCGAAAAATTCCAGTAATTTCCAATCACCTTTTTTTAGTGAATGTCCCCTTTTAGAGAGTTCTGTTTTGTTAGTAAATCTACTTAGTGTGGTGATAATTTATCTTTTTCTGGCGTCAAGATACGATTTCAGATATTTTGCATTGAGTTCGTCATTATCGCCATATTTCTCACGCATCTCTTCCAGCTTTTTGTGCATCATTTCTTTAACATCTGCATAAGCCGGATCGTAATAAATATTTTTCATTTCTGAAGGATCTTTTTCCAGGTCGTACATCTCCCATTCATCAATATCATAATAGAAATGCATAAGTTTATAACGGTCGGTACGAACTCCATAATGGCGCTTAACCATATGAACAGATGGATATTCGTAATAAGTATAATAGATAGCATCTCTCCACTCGCTTGATTTTCCGTTAACTATATTACGGAACGATTTTCCCTGAATTTCTTCGGGAATATTTACCCCGGCATAATCAAGGAAAGTTGGAGCAAAATCGAGGTTTTGGATCAGCTTGTCTATCACAGATCCTGATTTGATCTCTTTTGGATAACGAATAAGCAAAGGGGTACGGAATGATTCTTCGTACATAAAACGTTTATCAAACCAGCCATGTTCACCCAGGTAGAAACCCTGATCTGACGTATAAACAACAATAGTATTTTCTGCCAGGCTGTTTTCATCCAGGTAATCAAGCACTTCACCTACACCATCATCAACCGATTTAATACAACGCAGATAATCTTTGATATACCGGTTAAATTTCCAGAGTGCAAGCTCTTTACCTTCCGGATTAGCTGCTTTCATGGCATCATTTTTGGGCTTGTATGCTGCATTCCAATCGGCTAATTGTTTTTCGTCAAATCGTATTAATTCCCTTGATAAACCGGTTTCATTTCCATCGGGATCAGTAACCATTTTAAAATCGTGCCCCCACATCCCATGGCCGTCAATTTTCATCTCCTGGGTTTTCGCGGCTGTTCCTCTTCCTTCATAATCATCGAAATAGTTGGCAGGCGCATCAAATGTTTTATCATCGTAAAGATTCAGGTATTCAGGAGCAGGTTTCCAATTACGGTGAGGTGCTTTTTGCTGATATAAAATGCAGAAGGGTTTTGTTTTATCACGTGTTTTATCCAGCCATTCCAGAACAAAATCAGTTGTTATATCAGTAACATAACCCTGGAAACGTTTCCTTTCACCGTTTACAATAAAATCGGGGTTGTAATAGTGTCCCTGTCCGGGCAATACACTCCAGTAGTCAAACCCCTGGGGGATGCCTGCCAGGTGAATTTTACCAATTAATGCAGTCTGGTAACCGGCTTGCTGTAACAATTTCGCGAAGTTGGGCTGGTCCCAGTTATAGGGATTCATGTTATCCACCTTGCCATTTACATGGCTGAATTTTCCTGTTAGAACGGTTGCACGGCTGGGCGCACAAATTGAATTAGTAACAAAGGCGCTTTTGAATATAGCACCCTCCTGTGCAATACGGTCGATATTAGGTGTTTTGTTTAAACCATAGCCATAGGCACTTATTGCCTGATATGCATGATCATCACTCATAATAAAAATAATATTAGGCTTTTGGGCTTCTTCTTTCTTTTGAGATTGGTTTGCACAACTAAAAGCAACAAACCCTGCCGTAATAATAACAACAGATTTTAAAAAATTACGTTTCATGATTCATGGGTTTTTAGTAATAACTTACAAGTTTAATAAA
The DNA here is from genome assembly GCA_964515985.1 of uncultured Rikenellaceae bacterium. Classification (GTDB taxonomy): domain Bacteria; phylum Bacteroidota; class Bacteroidia; order Bacteroidales; family VadinHA17; genus CAZEWS01. The sequence continues at coordinate 2,223 of CAZEWS010000408.1, forward strand.
AGAAATCTTAATGTAGAAAAAAATGGATACTTAAAACATTGAATATGAAAAATGGTTATTTTTATTCATTGTTACTAATCCTTCCCTCAACCCTCCGGTTGAACCGGCGTGATTACCAAAGTTAAGCCACATAAGCAATATTGAAATAATATAAACAAAAAGCCGCCTTGAAGTACATACTTTTAAAGCGGCTTTTTCTAACTATCTATATGATGACAATTATTGCTTCGAAAAATGTATAATCAGTTACCAGCCAGGATTCTGTCCAAGATTAGGATTCATAAGCCTGTGTTCTTCGGGAATAGGATAGTAATAATGTTTTTCATCCCAAATTCTTGGAACATTATTCAGCCAGGTTACTTCACCATAGGTATCATTGGATAATCTCTGTGAATTTGGTATTCCCCCGACCGTTTCTTCCACATTAATATAAGTAACTCCGGGAACAGCAGGATCCGGCATAACTTTATAAAAAGCAACATCAGGTACCCCATCTTCATTTAAATCGAGAGGCACGTCAAGCGCAGGAACATAAATGCCGCTCCATTCCATTTCCTCAGCATATTTTTCATAAACTTTAGACCGATGGTAATATAAAAAATTGTCTAATCCATCAAACCATTCTAA
>CAZEWS010000409.1:0-2844 GCA_964515985.1 uncultured Rikenellaceae bacterium
GCTTGTCTTGGATGTTGTGCATTGGCTCCTGTTATAATGATTGATAAGACCATTTATAGCCGGATGTCTGTTATTAAATTAAAAGAAATGCTGGATACATATGAATAATTTTGAAGCAATTCGGGAAAAAGCCATAAAAGAATGGCAATTTTTACAAAACAGTCCTGATCCGGTAGTTTATATTGGAATGGGGAGCTGTGGTATTGCTTCAGGGGCAGACGAAGTATGGAAACAGGTGCATAAAACCATTAAAAAAGAAAAAATTAAGGCCAGGATACTTAAAGTTGGATGCATAGGTCCTTGTTATCTGGAACCGTTTTTAGATATTCAAAAACCTGGTTTCCCGCGGGTAAGTTTCAATAACGTTGATGGAAAAAGATCTGTTAAATTAATTGCAGAATTTATAAATGGGAATGAATCCAGACATAAGCCCCTTGGTCACTTTGGTTCACAAGGAAAAGAACTTGACGGGATTAAGTCTTTTTGGGATCAGCCAATGTTGAAAAACCAGAAACGCATTGTTTTAAGGAATTGTGGTATCATCGATCCTGAAAATATCAATCATTATATTGCCAGGTATGGATTTACAGGTTTATTAAAAGCTTTTGACCTTGGGCATGAAGGTGTAATAGAGGAGATAAAAAAATCCGGTTTAAGAGGAAGGGGCGGTGCAGGTTTTCCAACATATAAAAAGTGGCAATTATGCAGAGAGGCCAAAGTCAGCCCAAAATATCTGATCTGCAATGCGGATGAGGGTGATCCGGGAGCATTCATGAACCGTTCGCTTATGGAGGGTGATCCCCTTGCAATGCTGGAAGGAATGGTTATTGCAGCTTATGCAATTGGAGCAAATTACGGATACATCTATATCCGGGCCGAATATCCGCTTGCCATTGAACGGCTGAAAATCGCCATCAAACAAATGAAGAATTTTGGTCTTTTAGGGAAAAATATACTTGATAGTAGTTTCTCTTTTGAAATCAGGATGAAAGAAGGTGCAGGAGCCTTTGTTTGCGGAGAAGAAACCGCATTGATTGCATCTATTGAAGGAGAGAGGGGTATGCCAAGAAGCAGGCCTCCTTTTCCTGCAACATATGGTTTGAATGGGAATCCAACCACTATCAACAATGTTGAAACACTTGCAACGTTACCCAATATTCTGCGCAAAGGCGGAGACTGGTATTCCGGTTTTGGTACAAAAACCAGTAAAGGGACCAAAACTTTTGCCCTGGTTGGAAAAATTCGCAGAACAGGATTGATAGAAGTACCAATGGGAACCACTTTGCGTAAAATTATCTTCGACATTGGAGGAGGGCCTCAGAAAGCCTTTAGGGCAGTTCAAACAGGAGGGCCATCAGGCGGCTGCCTCTCACAAGAATTTCTTGATCTTCCAGTCGATTACGAATCCCTTACAGAAGCCGGTTCCATTATGGGGTCCGGAGGTCTTATCGTAATGGACGAACATACGTGTATGGTAGACGTGGCAAAGTATTTTCTAAAATTCACAAGTCAGGAAAGTTGTGGTAAATGTACACCCTGCCGGATTGGAACCACCAGAATATTGGAAATTCTCGAAAAGATTACACAAGGCAAAGCAGAAATAAAAGATTTGGAGATCCTGGAGAATCTCGCCCATACGGTTAAAAACGGTTCTCTATGTGGTCTGGGACAAACTGCACCTAACCCTGTACTGACTACCCTAAAGTACTTTAAGAATGAGTATTTGGAGCATATTGAAAATAACCGGTGTCCGGCGGCAGTATGCAGGGATTTAGTTGAATACAGGGTCATTAAAGATAAATGTACCGGCTGTCAGAGATGTGTAAGTGTTTGCCCAACAGGTGCAATAACCGGACCCAGGAGTGAGCCGCACTATCTTGACCTGTCGAAATGCATAAAATGCCGGGCGTGTTATGAGATCTGCCGGTTTGACGCCATAGCAGGTGATGCAATTGAAATTGTATAAATAACCAAACATAAATTAAATTAACCTAATTGACCTAATTGACCTAATTGACCTAATTGACCTAATTTCTCCCGGAGGGATGCCTATTATGATACTCGTCAGACCACTACTGCTTCCGGGCGATTAGTTTAGATTTGAAACATTGCAGTTATGTTATAGTTTATGTAAAAAGTTGATGCATTTTAGTGGTCAGACGAGTAAAATTTGGGTATTATTTAGGTCATCCGCCTGGGCGGATAGAAATTAGAGCAATTATGCCATAGGCATCCCTTTGGGAGAAATTTATAGTTACCAGGTATTTAATATGAAAGGATCATCAGGAAAAAATATCAGCTTAACGATTGATGGGAAGAGATTTTATGTACCCGATGGTATTACCGTCCTTGAAGCAGCCCGTTTAAGAGGGATATACATCCCAACTTTGTGTTATCTTGAAAACCTGAAATCCTACGGGGGGTGCCGATTGTGTTTGGTTCAAATTAAAAATATGCGTGGATATCCGACCGCTTGTACTACACCCGCTGTTCACGAAATGGAGATCACAACGAAATCCCCTGAATTACAGGATCTCAGGAAGGAAATACTCGAACTTATATTATCGGAGCATCCCTATACATGTCTTACTTGTAAAGATAAAAACGAGTGTACAGAATTTATGCACTCCACCCGCAAAGTTAGTACTATAACCGGCTGTAATTTTTGTACAAGTAATGGCGATTGCGAATTGCAGGAATTGGTTGATTACCTGGAATTCTCTGATGTAAGATATCCTGTTTCCTATAGGGGACTCGCCCCGGAAAGGAATAACCCATTTTATGACCTTGATTATAACCTGTGTATCCATTGTGGCCGTTGTGTAAGAATTTGTAATGAAGAAC
>CAZEWS010000410.1:0-2785 GCA_964515985.1 uncultured Rikenellaceae bacterium
GGCAGGTCTCTCCAGGTCTCCTAGTCACCTCAGCTTCAACCTCAGCCTTAGCCTTCTTTCACTTATCACTATTATTCCTTATCTCAGAAAACAGCTTCTTAAAGCACTCAGCACAATTTTTGTCATTTTCTTTCACATCCTCTCCGTAGTAGGCCTGAATAAAACCTTTTGCATTACTCCAGGAAGTATGAAAAACGCCCTTTAACCTTGTTGCAATTTGTTTATTTGAACTGTTACGCACCTGATTAATGTGTTCCAGTTGAGACAAAGCCACATCAGCATCAGTATACGGACATGCCAGCACATTAAATCCTTTCAAAGCAAAATAGGCCGGTGTCGGAGGTGCTTCATTGTAATGCCAGTCACAGATCATGATATCTTTTGGTACCAGATCGATAGCCTTATAGGTATTATTCATACTGGCCTGCCACATGCCCAACCCCGTTGTTTTTCCATCAAGGAACCGATCTCCCCACATCCACATCGTAATGTTCTTTCCTTTCAGGTGGTTAAATAATCTTGTTACTTCTTCTGCATATAATTCTGCTTTATCTCTTCCACTGCACCTGGGGCATTTACTGTCAGCAAGGTAAAAAACCTCATCCATTCCTACATGAAAGGCATCCGCTTCACAGACTTCAATGAGTTCATCCATTAATGAAAAAAGTACCTTGTGCAGATCGGGATGGGAGGGGCAGTAACTTTTACAGTAGAAATCATGTTCGTTAGGCCAGACATATGGATCCGGAGGTTCGAAATGAAGGGTCTCATCAAATTCAGGGTATTCGGTCAGTAACGGGGACACTTTTGTTCCGCTTGATTGATGACCAAGGAAGTTCATTTTTGGGATAAGTTTTACACCGGCATCCTTACACGCCTGGAGAATCTGTTTTACCTCCTTTTTTGACAAAGCCCCTTCATCAGCCAGTTCAGGGTAACTTTCAAACTGATATTTATACCGGAATCGTACCACAAGCACATTTACTCCCTCCTCCGGAAGTGCTTCCCGGATAAATTTGTTAAAAAGTTGCAGATCTTCACTATCCGGAGCACCTAAAAGCAGCGCTCTGATCTCCAGACCTTTCTCCTTTTCTTGTGCATAGCATAAGTTATGCAATCCGGTGGAAAGGATTACAGAAATTAAAACAAAAGAAAGAATTTTCAGATGTGTTTTCATGATATTTTCTTTTTATTTTATGAAAAATTCTAAAATGTTAAAGATATAAAATTCTCAAAGCAATTTGAGGTAATAGTGAGAAGTGAAAAGTGAAAGGTGAATGGCGCCTTGAATTAAATTTTTTCAACTACAGATATCAGAAAGAGTAATTATTTGAATATATTGAAATTTAAAACATATTTAAGTTTAACCAATTAAAATTTATTATCATGGATCATAAAGAATTAGATGTTTGGAAAGAATCAATTAACTTAGTAAAAATGATTTATGCCAAAACTAGAGATTTTCCTAAAGACGAAATATTTGGATTGACAAGCCAAATAAAAAGAGCAGCAGTTTCAGTTCCTTCAAATATTTCTGAGGAAGCCGCAAGGAGATCGGATAAAGAATTTAATCATTTCCTTTACATAGCTCTTGGATCGCTATCGGAAGTTGAAACACAAATGATTATTGCAGTAGAATTAGAATTTATTAAAGAAGTTGATTCTATCATCGAAAAAATAAATAAGGTTAGAAGATTATTGCTCGGATTGATAAAATATTTAAAGGATAAAAAGTAATTTCTATTCACCTTTGACGTTTCACAAATGTATCTGTTTTTATCCGCTTTATCTGTGTAATCAGCGTTCTATAAAAAATTATTATCTTTCACTTTTCACCATTCACCATTCACCATGATCCTAATAACCGGAGGAACAGGCCTGGTTGGCTCACATTTGCTCTATGAATTAGTTAAAAAGGAGCAGAAGGTCAGAGCTTTAAAACGCCCAACCAGTAAAACTGAAAACGTACTCAAAACAATCCGTTATTATTCCGATAATCCTGAAGAATTATTCTCAAAAATCGAATGGGTTGAAGGAGATGTGTCAGACATAACTTTCCTGGAAGACGCTATGCAGGGTGTTTCAAAGGTCTATCACTGTGCTGCAATGGTTTCATTTGAAACAAGGGACAGAAAAAAAATGCTAGAAACAAATATCATGGGAACGGCGAATGTTGTAAATGCCTGCCTTGGAACGAAGATAGAAAAACTTTGTTTTGTCAGTTCAACAGCTGCATTAGGTGACAAATCAGGCGCCGGGCTTGTGGATGAAAGCACCATCTGGAAACCTTCCAAATCCCATTCGTGGTATTCGGTAAGCAAGTTTAGATCCGAAATGGAGGTCTGGCGGGGAATGGAAGAAGGATTGAAAGCAGTGATTGTAAACCCTTCAGTGGTATTGGGACCCGGCGAGTGGAACAGGAGCAGCGGGCGTATAATGAAGTCTGTTTGGGATGGATTGAAATTTTATACATTAGGGGTGACTGGTTTTGTGGATGTCAGGGATGTAGTAAAAGCCATGATTGAACTTATGGAAGGTGAAATAATTGGAGAACGATATATCATTTCTTCTGAAAATCTTTCCTACAAAGAGGTTTTTGGAATGATTGCAAATGCCTTTAATAAAAAGCCACCAAATATTCATGCGACCCCCTTCCTTACAAGTATAGCTTGGCGACTGGATTGGATGAGAAGTAAAATTTTGAATAAACAAGCTTTGGTTACCAGGGAGTCAGCCAGATCAGGGCATAGGAAGGTTTATTTTTCAAATCAGAAGATTAAGGATA
>CAZEWS010000411.1:0-2710 GCA_964515985.1 uncultured Rikenellaceae bacterium
TTGAGATTAAACTCTATCACAATTGCACTGCTACTTCAATTGATAACATTAGGTGTGATTTGCGATGTGAGGAACTATTATTCCATCACCGCTTCTATGAAATGGGTTTTGACATCGCCAAAAACAGGGGCTATATTACCTTTTATTTCCTTACCGTCCACTTTAAGCTTAGATATCCCCTTATTGATATGCTTCGGGTTTTTTACCTCGATGTTATAGATGGCGTTTTTATACTTGCGGACGGCTTTAAAGCCGTCCCACTTTTTGGGAATACACGGGTCAATTTCCAGACCGTCATAACGCGGCCGTATTCCCAGTATAAACCTGGTTCCGGCCTGATACATCCATGAGGCTGTTCCGGTAAGCCAGCTGTTCCGGGCAAGACCAAACTGGGGATGCGCATCCCCAAGGATGTTCTGAGCGTAAACATATGGTTCGCATTCATATTCATCTGTAATATCGTTCTTAGCAGCTGGATTTATCTGATTATAGTACTCATAAGCGCGTTCCCCGCGCCCCATCATAGTCTCAGCAATCACCACCCAGGGATTAGTGTGCAGGAAGATGCCGCCGTTTTCCTTTGCTCCAGGCGGATAGGTGGTAATGCCGCCTTTGGTCTGGTCATAACCGTTAAAACCGGGCCAGCTGAGTTTAATTCCCTTCGAGGTGTTGAGAAGCTTATTCAGGGAATCCAGGGCCTTTTCTGCCCTTCCGGAAGGCGCCATTCCAGATATCAAAGACCATGACTGAGCGTTGCTGTATATCTTTCCATGCACATTTTTATGTGAACCCAACGGAGTACCGTCAGGGTCAAAATAACGGATGTACCATTCGCCATCCCAGCTTGTCTGATTAAACGTTTTTTTCAGCTTATCGTACTCATCCTTATAGTACTTAACCACAACCATATCCCCCAGATAGCTGCAGAGTTCACTCATTTCCAAAAGACCCTTCCCATAAAGATGGGTATTAAACAGGGATTCCGCGCCGATTCGAAGGTTAACCGTGTCATTCCAATCCGCGAAACCAAGATGTGGGAGATTATGCTGACCTTTATCATTCCTGGTAAAATTCAAAGCCCGCTTTATATGGTCCAGGACCGTTCCCCTCTCCAGAGGCTTGCCGTCTTCATCTTTTTCATAATAGGGAATCACTTCCTGTAAAAATTCTATATCTCCGGTTTCCTTTAAATAGGCGGTCACGGCCAGAACAATCCACAGATGGTCATCGCCGTAGTATTTAGGCCGGTCTGGCAATTCCTCCGTTTCTCCCTTCGATCCTTCCATGGTTAACGGGTTAAAACTATGCATCGCGCTGCCGTTCTTTCTCTGAACCATCATTAGCTGCCTTAATAGTTTTTTTGATTCTTCCGGTATACGGTCAATTACTCCCATTACATCCTGGGAACTGTCGCGGAATCCTATACCACGGGTTCCTATTCCCAGCTGATAGTACGAAAGATAACGGGACCAGTTTTTGGCAATAAAGCACTGCCGGGGATTATGAATATTCAGCATTCTGTTCATGTTGGGATCAGGTGTCTCCACCTGCATTCTGGTTAAAAACTCATCCCAGAAACCGTTCATTTCGGTAAACGCTTTCTTAACAGCTTCCGGACTTCTATATTTCTCAATACCGTACCGGCCCTTTTCAAAATTCTGTTCCTGACCCAGCTGGGTGATAAATCCTTTTGTCTCCCCCGGTTTGAAGCTTCCCAGATGATGCAGAAGAGCGCCAATATTATCGCCCCGGTGGGCTTCATAACTGGCCAGCTCCTCCATTTGAAGGGAAAGTGGATTCGACCAGGTTCCGTATTCATTATTGCCCAGGAATCGCTTTCTATCTGACTCGAAAGAAGAAATCGGGTGACTTGAAGTAAAAAAATTCACATTAGTCTCCCTACGCATAAAAGCGTATTGAATCAGGGTCAGCAGCCCGCTCTTTTCCCGGATACAGCGTGACTGCATAGTCTGGGGGAGCCAGTCGGCATTATTAAACTGCCTTACGGCATCAAAGTGAGTATACTCGACCACGCTGACAGCATCTAGTTCCAGATTTTTCCCTGTTTTATTGGTGATTTTTACTTCCCGAATCTCCCGCCCGCTATGGATAGGAACAAATATGATGCACTCTGTCCGGATTCCGTAAAATTCCGAGATTATACGGGTATATCCCAGGCCAACATGGCACTCATACAGATCATATGGATCCAGCGTCGGGACAAAAAAAGGAGAAAATATTTTATAACCGCCTCCCTGCTTGAACCGTAGATAGAGAGTCTCACCTTTAAACTCGGATGAGGGCATCTGTTGAATATATTTCACGATCCGGTTCAAAGACGGATCGCCTTTGCATATCAAAGCGCCGCCAGTATGGTCCACAAAACCACCAAAATCCAGAGTTCCGATATAATTAATCCATTTGACCGGCGTCCTGGGATTAGTAATGACATATTCCTTATTCTTATCGTCAAAATAACCATACTTCATGGTTATTTCCTCCTTAATCCGTCTGCTTTTCTAAAGGATAAATATTTTATTTTAAATCACTCTATAAGTCAAAAGAAAGGTCTTGGGGTAGCGTAAAATTTTGGGATTTTGCCTAAAACTTGACTCTTACTTTTCTCACTATTTTTGAATCAAAACTTTTTTTTAACTACGCCGTCATTTCAATTAATAACATCGATTAGTTTAATAATTTATATTTTTAA
>CAZEWS010000412.1:0-2706 GCA_964515985.1 uncultured Rikenellaceae bacterium
ATGAAATATTTAATTATCTAATTTTATAAAATTATGGCTAAAGAAAAATTCAAAAGAACTAAACCTCATGTAAACATCGGAACCATTGGTCATGTTGACCATGGTAAAACCACCTTAACTTCAGCTATTACTATGGTATTAAACAAAGATGGATTGGCCGAGGTTAAAGACTTTGATTCAATTGATAATGCACCGGAAGAGAAAGAAAGGGGTATTACGATAAATACAGCTCATGTCGAGTATGAAACTGTTAACCGGCATTATGCTCATGTTGATTGCCCCGGTCATGCTGACTATGTTAAAAATATGGTAACCGGTGCGGCACAGATGGATGGAGCTATACTTGTTGTTGCAGCTGATGATGGTCCAATGCCGCAAACCCGTGAACATATCTTGCTTGCTCGTCAGGTAAATGTTCCGAAAATCGTTGTTTTTCTGAATAAAGTTGATATGGTTGATGATGAGGAATTAATTGAGTTGGTTGAAATGGAGGTTAGGGAGTTGCTTGATTTCTACGAGTTTGATGGTGATAATACTCCTGTGATCAAAGGTTCAGCCCTGGGAGCCATGAATGGTGAAGCAAAATGGGAAGAAAAAGTTGTGGAATTAATGAAAGCCGTTGATGAATATATCCCCGTACCTCCACGTGATAAGGAGAAAGCTTTCCTTATGCCTATCGAAGATATATTCTCGATTACAGGTCGTGGAACTGTTGCAACCGGAAGAATTGAATTAGGTACTGTTCACACAGGAGATGAATTGGAAATGATTGGACTTGGTGCGAACAAAAGAAAAACCATATGCACCGGAGTTGAAATGTTCAGGAAGATTCTGGATGATGGTGAAGCGGGAGATAACGTTGGTTTGCTGCTTAGAGGTGTTGATAAAAGGGAAGTGAAGAGAGGTATGGTATTAGCCAAGCCAGGATCTATTACCCCTCATACTAAATTTAAAGCTGAGGTATATGTATTGAAGAAAGAAGAAGGCGGACGTCATACTCCATTCCATAATAAGTACCGTCCTCAATTTTATCTGAGAACCCTTGACGTAACCGGAGAAATTTTCCTTCCGGAAGGCACTGAAATGGTAATGCCAGGCGATAATGTAACCATTACCGTTGATTTGATTTATCCTGTTGCTCTTAATAATGGTTTGCGTTTTGCAATTCGGGAAGGTGGCAGGACAGTTGGTGCGGGACAAGTAACAGGTATTATTGACTAGAAGGCTTTATCAACATATAGGTTTTTAGGTTTTTCATTGCAAGCCCGTTATTTTTTAAACCTCAGAAGATACACACGGGTGTAGCTCAGTTGGTAGAGCACTGGTCTCCAAAACCAGGTGTCGGGCGTTCGAGTCGCTCCTCCCGTGCAAAATCTTAAATAATATGAAGATCAAATCTTATTTCCAAGATGCCTATAATGAGTTGATGCATAAAGTATCATGGCCAACATGGAAAGAGTTGCAGAGTAGTGCAATTGTTGTAATGGTTGCATCCGTGATTATTGCCCTGGTTATCTTTGCTATGGATTATTCATTTGAGAATTTGATGGGGTTGATTTATAGTATGTTTTATTAAATAAAGGTTGGAAAAAATGAGCGAGAATGTGAAGAAATGGTATGTTCTTAGAGCAATTGGGGGGAAGGAAAAAAAAGTTAAGGATTACATCGATAGCGAAATTAGCAGGCTAAATTTGCAGGATTATATTTCTCAGGTTCTGATACCTACTGAAAGAGTATACCAGATCCGAAGAGGGAAGAAAATCAGTAAGGAAAGAAATTTCTTTCCGGGTTATATCCTTGTTGAAGCTGCTTTAGTTGGCGAAATACCTCATATCCTAAGAAATATTCCGAATGTCATGGGTTTTTTAGGATCCCAAAGGGGGGAACCTGTGCCATTACGTTCCAGTGAAGTCTGGGAAGAGTCGATGAACTTGCAGCCAGTGGTGAGGAAATCAGTGTGCCGTTCTGTGAAGGAGAATCGGTTAAAGTAATTGATGGACCATTTAACAGTTTTACAGGTATAATTGAAGAGGTTAACGAGGAAAAAAAGAAACTGAAAGTTATGGTGAAAATATTCGGCAGGAAAACACCATTGGAGCTCAGTTTCATGCAGGTTGAAAAAGAATAGCAATAAACTATTTAAACCAAGGTTAAGCACTTAAAACAAGTATAAAAACTGATAGTTACAATAATCTATAAATGCTTCCGGAGTAACTATCATGAATCAATTAAAATGTAGTATTGTAATTCATCATGGCTAAAGAAGTTGATGGTATAATAAAATTACAAATTCGTGGAAGAGCGGCTAATCCATCCCCGCCAGTCGGACCGGCACTGGGTGCCAAAGGAGTGAATATAATGGAGTTCTGCAAGCAATTTAATGCAAGAACCCAGGATAGTGCGGGGAAACTGATACCGGTGATTATCACTGTTTATCGAGACAAATCCTTTGATTTTGTAACGAGAACACCACCGGTTGCGGTCCAGTTACTTGAAGCTGCCAAAATCAAATCAGGTTCTTCCGAGCCTAATCGCGATAAGGTTGGTTCGGTATCATGGGACCAGGTTAAAACCATTGCTCAGGATAAAATGTCTGATTTAAATGCATTTACAATTGAATCAGCCATGAAGATGGTCGCGGGAACCGCCAGAAGTATGGGAATCAATGTCGAAGGTGTTTTTTCCTGGTGGTAATTAATTAAACAC
>CAZEWS010000413.1:0-2689 GCA_964515985.1 uncultured Rikenellaceae bacterium
TTTACCCTGTGAAACCCTGCGCAGCAGGAGCAACGAAGTTGCTGTTTCACAGGGTAAACTTTTATCTTTTATTATCTGCATGATTAATGCAGGCTAAAATGCTTAAATATAAAGCAATTTCCGTACCAGTTTTGTATTTTTCTCCAATAATAAAAGTATCTTTATTTGTATAATTTACGCATTTATGAAGAAATTATCAAAAAAATTATTATCCTCCCTGTGCTTTCACCCCATATGCAACCTGTCCCCTGCCCCCGAAAGAAAATATTCTGCCAATCCGTCTTACTGCAGGAGAAAAAGCCGTGGAGCATTTCGGTCATCATTGAATCACCTTGGGAAGTAGTAAACATTTGTTGAAAGAAAATAATTTGTAACTAATCAGACTATATGAAATTAGTTCGTTACAAACCTACCTATATAGTAAGTCAAGATTTGCAAGGCTTTTCTTTTCCGGTCCATGGGATGGTTACTCAATAATGAGGAATGGCAGTTAGACCGGTTTTCTTTTCTGAGGAGTATCGTTCCCATAGCTAAAGCTATGGGCTGATATTCAAGATATTAACCCCGACAGAACTATAACCTTTGTTTTTCTTAGTTTTAGATATTTTGTGTTATTTTTATTAAAAGGTTAAATACCAATCCATAAACATAAAATACAAAAGAATCACAAAGTATTGATAACATCAAAACTCCTGTTTTCGTCACTGGGAGATTATTTTGTTCAACAAGGGCACAAATGCAGTGGGGTGCCCTGCACCCATTGTCATTTGGTACCTAAGTGTTAGGTTGCGTTTTCATTCTCAGGAATTAATACATAGTAATTTCCTCTTCCTGGTTATCCAGTTTGAAATCTTTTAATCTAATCTCCTAAAGGGTCATTGAAAATTCCCCTATTCCCTTATAATCTTCAAAGCTAACTCCCCTTCGGGAATCTCTACTTCAATCTTTATAAAGCCTTCCTCCGATTTAATCATAACTGGGTCAGTAAATGAACCAGTGATGGTATTTAATACCTGAACCAGAAAATTTCCATCCCCTGTTTTTAATTGTAGCGTGTTATTTTCGGTGCCAATAGCTCTTAGAAAAACAGCATAAGCATTGTTCTTATCAGATAGGACATAGGGAATTAAACCGGGTGAACTTTTAATGCAGGAAAGGTTTGGTTGTAATTTTTCCAATTCAAAGCCATGCAAGAAATCACTCAATATCTTAAGCTGTTGGCGTAATGTTTTTCTTCCTCCACCGGGGGCTTTGTTTTCACCCAACCCATCTTCATGTCCAACGAAAAAGGAATAATCCAGGTTATTGAACAAACCGCCACCACTGAGCATAAACTGCCAGGCTTGTCTCCTGTACACCTGGTCCCCGGAACCTGCAAACCCGGATTCATCAAATCCTATAACCTTATCATAGTGATAGTTCCATTTTACTGCCTCTGGCCAGGCATAATGAAAATTAATGACTGAGATATGATTGCTTACTACCGGAATGGGTGCTTTGAAGTTGGTATAGTTTTGCGCAATCAGGTGCTTTTGAGCAAGATTGTTTTCTTCTTCAACAATAATTGATGCCAGTTTTGCCTGCCATGCCATGGATTCTTCATCAGCAAAATCGGCTTTGTAAGTCCAATCATCAGGTTTTAATTCCTCTTTGTTTACTATATTGTAAACTGGTACCGGATGATCAGCCCATGGTTCATTTTGTATTTCAAAGAAAAAATTATCGTATTCATTAAGCTCATTAACCATCTTTCGGACAAAACTTACCTGATAAGCTAGAAGGGTGCCGTTGTTTAAGGTTTGTGCATCAAAACGTGTCACTTTATGGGTAATATTTATATTATTTGCCGGATTCTGGGGGCATATATCCCAATGTTCATCCCGGTAGATAGATGAGAATAATGTCACTTCAACAACGATATCATGATCCGCCGCCACGGCCATAAAATCTCTTAGCCGCTCGAAATAAACTTCATTCCATGTAGAAAAGTCATACTTCTCTTCTCCGGATAGATCAGATACGACCATGGCCCAGGGAGTGATGATTTTGTCTTTCTTTGGTGCCAGGGTATTGTTTTGAATTCCAAAACTTTCTCCCTCAATTTCAAAATAAGTACCTGTAAAAATCCGCGTGTAATTCATACCATCTGCGGATAGTGCTTCAAGATAATTTCGATAATCAAAATTGAGGTTGAGTATGGCACCGTAATGTTCAGCTGACGAAATTAATGCCAATGGCTTGCCTTTATATAAAAAATAATGCTGATTTTCAGGATGTAGTTGAATGGGGTCATCAGCGGGTAACTTTTTACCTGTTTGAGATTCTTTAATATTACATGCTGCTATTTGGATAGCTATTAAAAGCACTACTAAAAACTTTTTCATTTCGTTAGGATTTGATTATGGATAGCTAAACTTTATTACAATATTTGGTTAAAAGCCAAAATAATCATCTGTAATATTGTCACAAATATTACAATTGTCTTTTTCATGGATGTTTATATAAATGCCACACAACGTTTATGCGGTATGAGCAGTGCGGGTTTCAGAGCACCTACCTGTCAAACCGTAGTATGTAATTTTAGTATTCATTACTTCAAATTTAGCAATTTCCCCCGCATTGCTTATGACCGCATGTAAGTAGTTGCATTTTCTTGATTTACAATTCTATACATCCGAAATTCATCCCC
>CAZEWS010000414.1:0-1120 GCA_964515985.1 uncultured Rikenellaceae bacterium
AATTTACCGAAGCAATATTATTCATGCAGAAAGGAATATCAACCAGAACAGCTCCTTCCGTTATATCTCCTTTTAAATATACGTTTATCTCTTTGCCAGTTTTTTGTATGCTGAAGTCTATTTTCTTATTGTTATTTATTCTTACATTTTTCCATGCAATGGTCTTACCGGAATTAAGCCATTCATCTGTTATTCCCCGGCCAAGAATAATTGTTCCATCTGCATGCACGGAAACACATAACTGCAGCATGGTTTGCCTTATAAAACCCAGTCCCCATGTTTCAAGACCGATCGCAGGCCGTGTCCAATCGCCTTCTTTAAACATTCTGAAACTTTCGCCCCAATTGTAAGGTACTGATTGTACCTCAAGCAGCCATTCTATACTTTTGACAGGATAGGTTCTGTATTTATCGGAATACAAAAGCGGCATGGCCATACCGGTATTGTAAACACTTCCGGCAGGGAAAGCCCACCATCCATCAGGCAAACCGAGATCTTTTGCTTTACTCATCCATTTCTCAACTGAAATGTCAAAATGATCTTTCCATGTACCGCCATGATCGAATCCTTTTAACCAGGCATTCCACGGGAATGATGACATCATCAGGCTTGTTCCCAACCAGTTTCCAGGCCCTTTTATGGATAATTCATTGATGTCGAAAGCAAAATATGCGAAATACCAGTCTGCACCCATCTCTTTCATGGAAGTTTCCAGTACATCGTTCAGACATTGATTTAAGTCGGCCACAGTTTTTGCCGCCCATGCCTTTTCCTCCTGCATTCCGAATCGCTCACAGATATAGTGGTATGCCTGAAACCCATGCAGTGCGGCGAAATTGTCCACCAGCAAGAAATTGTTGTGATTATCCAGTGTTCCCCCTTTTTCAATAAGGCCGTAAGCGCCAACTCCCTTAAGGGATTCATCCATCTGTCCATCTCGCATGCCACTTACGGCATGTGCACATTTTATAATTGTCGACAGCAGTTCTTCTGTAAAGAATTCCCTGTCGCCCGACAACTGCAGATACTGTGCCATGGCTGTAATGAACTTGGGTCCCGCATCATTGTATTTATTTCCTTCAGGCACACCCTTGCTCAGTGTTTTAAAGGAATCTCCGGT
>CAZEWS010000414.1:1130-2676 GCA_964515985.1 uncultured Rikenellaceae bacterium
AAGCTCCCAATTTCCTTCAATGGCATATTGTATGGCCATATTGGGAATATCGTGGTTAAAGGTATGGTCATACTGGGGAAACCCTGCCACATTTCCACCATCCGCTCTTTGCTGAAGATCTGTTGGGGTTTTTACCGTGGCATTCCACATATAGGGCATGGAAGATTTCCAGAGATTTACAAATCTTTCATCGGGCAATGAAACAGGCATGGTCAGGCCTGACATCTTATCATCTATTTCGTTTTTCATCAGATGATAATTCCAGTCATACCCTCCTTCTTTCAGGATTTCTTCCTTAGATGCCACGCCATTGGCCGGAAAAACAAAATCGCAGGTGATGGATTCGCCGGCTTCAATCTCATATTCAGTATAAATAATGTGTTCATTCTCCTTATGCACTTTAAAATCACCGACTTCAAATGCTCTTTCCGACACATTGTTTCCGTTTAAGAGTAATTTCAGTTGATGTGGTTTGTCATCCAGGTTCGTTAATTCGACCCGGGAATAGATCACATTGGCTTTATCATTGAGTAGTCTTCTTCCGAAATGCTGTATTTTCATCTCCACATGATCTTTCTCCCAGGCGGATGTGGGGGCTGGCAGGTAATCCTCGGCAAGACTCCATTTTATTGTTTCTCTGCGATCGTCAGCGAATTCATCTGGATAATATGGCTTTCCGCCATCAACGCTTAATAAGAACATCACCACATCCATGCTGTTTTTATGCCAGGCAGGTTGAGAATTTGCCCAGATTTGAGAACCATGTTCACCTTTAATCATTCTGGGCCTTCTTGGATACAGCGCCCCACCCATTAATGAGTTGGCTTTGGGATGCATTTCGCTCCAGCCGAAATAGATGTAATGTCTCTTTGCCAGCTGATTCTCATCTATAAGTAAATGATAGGGTTCAATAATGAATTTGATTTCTTCCTCATTCGCCCTTGTTTTGAAGCATGTAAGCGTATATTCATGCGTTCCTTCCTCCAGGTCAATGATCTTAAATACCGGAAACCTGTCGAAATCATAAAGTTTTTCTCCGTCAATTGCAATATCTCCCAACGAGCGGATCTGGGTAGTGGTAGCCACTATTTTGTATTTGCCTGTTTTGGGAACATCAAATTTCCCCTTGTATCTGACGGTATAATTTTCTTCATAAGGAGATATGGCCAATGTAAGTGAACTGATTTTTCCTTCTAAATCGGGCTTTTTTGAGAAATCACGTGATTTCATTGACATTTTGTTAAAAATCTCAAAGTCTATTCCCTTATGAAATTGAACGTTTTCATCATTATTGCCGAATGTATATGCCACGACGAATAGCGAACAGAAAACAACCAGTAAAATTCTTCTTTTCATCAGAGTAATATTTAGAATTATATATATCTACAATTTGCTTACGAAGCCATAAAATCCAGAACCCACTTCTAAAACGGCCCTGTCGTTTTCCATCTTTACAAAATTTATACCTGGAACCTTGAGAATATTCTTGCTGTTTTCTGTGACATCGTCGATATGTCTCGCTGGTACGTAAACCGTTGCTGTAGTG
>CAZEWS010000415.1:0-2642 GCA_964515985.1 uncultured Rikenellaceae bacterium
TTAATGAATCAGGTGAGCTTAAAAAGATTTTAGGGTCAATTTCAAGCAAAACATCAAAATAACATTTTTTTTTAATTTTTAATTTTAAATTTTAAATTTCTCATTGTTTGTAAACCTCAAAACATTGAACTTAGCCACGCTTATAGCGTGACGATCTCATGATCCGCCTAGCTGGCGGAGAGTAAATTAGAAGGGATATCCTATCCCTAAATGCAGGGTTAAGTTATCAGAAAATTTGTAATTCTCCTTTTGCGTAGAAGCCGGATTCCGGTTAAAAATCCAGATGGCTTCGGAAGAGTATTTTGGATCACGCATTTTCACACCCAAATCCAACCTGAAAATAAAAAAGCTGAAATCAAAACGGGTGCCTATTCCTGTTCCAACAGCAAGATCTTTATAAAACTTATTCCATTCAAATAAAGATCCCAGCCGGGCCTCTTCCTTGTTGATCGACCAGATATTTCCAACATCAACAAATAATGCTCCCTCGAGCACCCAAAACAATTTAAACCGGTACTCCAGGTTGGCCTCAATTTTTATATCTGCCGTTTGATTAAAAAAGGTCGTCTCACCTGGGTCATATGAACCCGGTCCAAGTGAACGAACATGCCATGCCCTGACCCCGTTAGCGCCACCTCCAAAATATTGCTTCTCGAAGGGGATAGCCCGTGAATTTCCGTAAGGATACCCAATGCCCATAAAAGCCCGGTAAACAATTGTATTTACTTCATTCAATACCCGGTGATACCGGAAATCGAAATCCCCCTTGACAAATTGAGCATACTCCAATCCCAATAACTGATAACTGGTGTCAACACCTGCAGCATCCGACATGCGATTAATTCCTCTGAGAAAATTTCCGGCTGTTTCTATATTGAACCTGAAGAAAATAAAATCCTCCTTCTTTTTAATATCCTGATTATTAAAAATATAGCTATAGTTGGTGCCTGTAATCATTACATCATTATAACTGAAAGCCAGGTAGGAAGTAGTATCTATGCGTTGCCTGAAGGCTTCATTAATGTCAAATAGTTTAACAGCATTGATGTCAACCGGATAAATAATATGTGAAGAATATCCCGGCTGATGCCAGTTATAACCAAAAGAGGCATTTGCCACCGTTCGTGTAAAAATAGGCCTGCGTTGAAAGTTATATGCAAGTGAAAGGGACGTTTTCGGGTTGTATTTCTTTACAAACCTTTCTGACTCCATAAAGGGAAACAAAAATTTCGGAAACGTAATGCCGGCTTCAACACCATACTCAAGTGTGTTTCTTAACCCTCCGATTTCCTCCGTTAATGTTTCGAATGCTCCTTTTAATTTTAAATTGAAGTTTTCCACACCACGAAACAGATTCCTGTGTTGATATAACAAATTTAATGCTCCTCCCAGGTTACCCGATGAGTTTGTACCCTCAAGCTCAACAGTATAAGATTGAAGGATAAAAGGAGTCAACTGAATATTGCAGTCAAGCAGATAGGCCCCATCACTCTTATTTTCCTGAGAGTAAAGTTCATTAAATTGGATATTAACCAGCCTGAAAAGCTTAAGTGAGGAAAGGTGTGAGTGGGTCCGTTCAACATCGGTTAAATTATACAAGTTGCCTTTTTTCAAATAATTCGACTGAGCAATTACCTTTGGGTTTACGACAGGTTGTTTACTTCTCGAAACAATGTATAAACCATTGTAAAATACGGTATCCAGATCCCGGAAATACGCTTCGGGCTGAGCAAGTGCTTCCTGCGGATTAAAATCACTGAACACATAAATATTGTTAATCTTATAGGATATATGAGGTGCTTTCTCATACCGGTTTGCATAAATTTTTTTCTGATATGCTTTTATTCCGATACTAATATCTATCTGTCGGGATCTAAGTGCACTATCCGCCTCGTAGTAAATATATTCATAGGAGAAATTATAATACCCCTGATTTTTCAACAAGGATTCAATCCTTAATCGTTCATCCTGTAAAATATCTGCATCATAGTTGTCTCCCCGGTGAATAAGTGAGTTCAGAGTATCACTCATGATATATGACCGGATGGTTGTATCTTCAAATTGATAGGATATATTACGGATGGTGTAGGGTTCCCCGGTAACAATTTCGTACTTAATTCTGGCTTCCCCCCCCCGGTAAATAACCGAGTCGGTTATAACCGAATGAAAATAACCTTTGTGAGACAGGAATGTATTCAACTGCTTTTTGGATTTACGTGTTTGAAACTCATCGTAAACAACCGGAGCTTCTCCAATGGTCCTTAACCAATTATTAAACCAGTTGTTTTTATCCTTTTTGGAAAGATTAAACAGGGAAAGATGAAATTTTAACCCAAGTATCCGTTTATTGGGTTTTTGTTTTATGTAATTTCGTAATTCATCCTTTTTGATTTCTTTGTTATTGTTTTCGATGGAATACTTATTTAACAAGTACCGGTTTTCCGGAATATGTTTTGTGGGATTGCAGGCAGTAACGGCAAAAATAACTGCCGGAAGGAAAACCTTAAGGTAATAAGAAAAAATATTTTTATTTAAGTTGAATAATTTCAAAATTTGCAGAGTAATTACTGAGAGAAACCGATTGGCAAATATAATTAATTAAGGTGAATGGTGAGTCGTGAAGAATAAGAAGTGGTAGTGGC
>CAZEWS010000416.1:0-1123 GCA_964515985.1 uncultured Rikenellaceae bacterium
ATGCTTGAAAATGCCGGCGTAACAATGTTTCTAAACACACGTGTTGTGGGAGCCATTATGGATGGTTCCCGTGTAAAGGGAGTTATTACTGAAAGCCGTTCAGGTAGAGAAGCGATATACGCAAAATCTTTTGTGGATTGTACAGCCTATGGCGATCTGGCCGCTTTTGCCGGTGCCGAATATAGATATACTCCACTCCCGATTCCCTGGGGAGTCCACTGGACGGAATATTGTCCTGGGGCTTGGTATTCATCAACAAGTGTCGTCACTTCCTGTCCGCTTATATTGTATATTTTGATTTGGGCAGTTCCTCCCGTTTCCATTTCATATTTTATGTGTGTAGTTGGATTAAACGGGTTTGGATAATTTTGCGAAAGGGAAAATTTTTCGGGTCTGCTTTGGACTTCATTTTCCGGTTGTACCACTGTCATAGTGCTTATACTATTCGAATGTCCCGGAGAGCCAAAATATTTCGACGCTTGCCAGTTTTCAGCCTGGGTGTTGTCATATTCCGGATTTATTAGTTCTAACGTAGCGCCCTTTCCTGCCGCTAAGGCTGGCCATGGAGCTTTATTATCATAGATTACAAAATCGATGAGTGTATTGCTACTGTCAAAAATCCGTACAACATCCCCGTCATTCCCAAACTTAAAGTCAATATTACCAATGTAACTGTCAACATCTTCAAATAATATTTTAAAATCTGAAGTATCTCGACAAACAACTAAAAATGAATCTTGTTTTAAAACATTATTTTGGCTGAAATGAAATATATGACCATCATCTGAATCCATTAATTTCCAGCCGGCCAGAGAAATATCCGTATCACTGTTATTATAAATTTCCACCCAATCTTCCGTGTCAAAGTCAGCGTCGGAGTCATAATTAATTTCATTTATTACAACTGACGATGTTTTTTGAGGAATGATTTTCAATTCGTGAAGCGGGCTCCATGTATCTGAATCTTTAATCCGAGCTATTACTGTGGTAGGCTGTGTAATTATAAGTGCTGCTTCTATCCCGGACACTTCTATTGCAGCAGCTGAAACATTACCGGTTAAATCCCACATACGCGGATCCGATCCATCTGGAGTAAAATAAATTTTCCCACCAGGATTTTCTA
>CAZEWS010000416.1:1184-2632 GCA_964515985.1 uncultured Rikenellaceae bacterium
GTAAGAAAAAAATTCTCTTTACTATTATATGTATTTGTGAAGATTGTTTTAGATCCATTTTTAAATAGAGGTGGACTTATATCTGGATACATCCCTGATTTTTTTACTTCTGCAACATACTTATCTGCTCTTTCAATCAAGTCCACGCGCACATCATTACATTCTTCTTTCCAGTGCTCATAATCATAAACCGCACCCCGTTCATCTCCCCAGCGGGCAATTTCACAAATCATTGATTTTGAAATAACATTACAACTTGAGTCCCATACTGCTGTAACACGACTATTGGTAAGAATTCCATCATTAAAGCAATGCTTATAAATCCGGTCCGCAAATTTCATTTTAAAATCAATATTATTTTTCATTTTATAATAGGCTAAAAATTTATCACTACTGTATATATATTCTAAATTTTCCAGGGAAACGGGCGGGCCGCTTCTTCGTGCCCCGCCATCAAAACTGTCCTCCATATCCCAACACGTAAAATAGATAGGCCCGGGGGGATTGGTGCTGCCGCCGATATAATATTGTGCACCATCGCCGATGTTCCCATAACTATGAAGTATTACATTGTCAATGTATGGATCAACAACAAGATATTCCTCTATCTCGCTAAATTGTCTGTTTGTCCAATTCGTATTATTTAAATAGTTATATCGATCAGAACTCCCAAACAGTATCCCACCCTTTCCTTTTCCATAAAAATAATCTTCATTATCACCGCCAAAGTATGTAGCAAGCGCGTTATCATCCATACGTTCACAGGGATTGGTGATCCCCCAGTATTTACCATTTATATAAAGATGCACATACGTCCCATGATTCCCCCAACCACTCATCATAATCTGCAGATCTCGCGCAAACTGATCGCGGGTGTATGCATAATTGGCACGGTCCCAGTCCGATCCAAAATCCCGGTTAAAACCGGTTCTGAGAATTATTTTGTCAAATTCTGACGGAACTGATTCACTGTTAAACGGTGCCGTAGCCAGGATTTTATTTTTAAGCATCCCCGCGCCATATTTGTCTTTAAACTCCAGAGTAAAAGACTGCTTGTGATCATACGTGCCATTCTGCCAGCGCGAAGCACCTCCCTGGATTTTAATCCCGCAGTTTTCCTGCCAGTTTTTGAATCGGCCGTCCTGGTAATTTTCCGGATAGATCATTTCCGCCGAGCATTCTACAAGTTCAATCCAGTCAGGATCATTTGGATCACCACTCTGCCCTCCCTCATTCTCTAAATTTTGTCCCCTGTGGATGCCGGCAATCCCAAAAATTGAATCCCAGGGAGCAGAGATAAAAATTGTTGGCATATCTATCAGTGCGTCTATTATTTCCTCTTCGGATTGGGTAACATCACTCATATCAAATTCTTCCGTCCAAAAAACATGGTCTCTGCTATTCTCTTCTGCAGGAACTCCACTGTCATCCTGGATAAGAACATCTGC
>CAZEWS010000417.1:0-455 GCA_964515985.1 uncultured Rikenellaceae bacterium
TGATACCCGATAGCTATCGGGTATCAGGGCGATCTCACGTAAGTAATTAATCAGGTTAGCTCATTTTAGTTCATTTGAACAGTTTTTATAATTTCTGGCACAATCGTAATTAGTTACTATAACTAATTAATCATTAACAACTTAGCAATTTAACAATTTAACAATTAACTTTTCATATCTTCCACGCAATTCTATCATCCTGCTGATAATAAATAGTATCATTATCAAACAGCCATTGGATCACCTTCAGGGTTTTATCTTCATCAAACTTAATCCTGTCCACTAATTGATCCAATAACAATGCCTCTTCACATAAGAGAGTTTTAATATTATCCATTATTGAATTAAATTCCTGTTTACCAAGTTTCAGTTTGGATCCTTTTTTACATACATCACATTTCCCGCAGGGGTTTGAGTCTTTTTCTCCGAAATACGATAAAAGAACCTGACTGCGG
>CAZEWS010000417.1:634-1132 GCA_964515985.1 uncultured Rikenellaceae bacterium
TATTGACTAAATATTGGGGCCATACCAATTTCCGAACTCTTCCGGATGATCTTCATGTTGTTAAGTTTACTCAAATACTGGTAAACAATATCAATATGAACATTTGCATTTTGTGCCAGGGATCGTTCGTTTATACTCACGTACTCGGTAAAAATGCCTGTGTATGAACGCAATAACAGCTTAATAAACCCGTCAAATTTTACGTTGGCTACCTGGAATTTATACAAGTCGTCCCTGTCGATCAAAAAATGCACTTTGGAGGGATTGTTTATTTCCTCCGTTAATTCAAGATAATCCTCCCGACCAAGGAACTTAAGGCTGTTATAAGCATTAACCAGATTAAATTTATACTTCGAAGAAAAATCGGCTATATTGAAATCAAAAACGCCATTTTTTCCGCTTCCGACCGGAATCTGGAAATAGTTGCCCAGGGCTTCATAAACACGCTTAATTTGACTGACCTCAGGAAAGTTAGATTTTACCTGTTGACCGAGTTTC
>CAZEWS010000417.1:1399-1884 GCA_964515985.1 uncultured Rikenellaceae bacterium
GTTTTTGTGTTCGAACTTTATTGCTCAACCCTGCGTGATAATGCTCTGCAGATATTTGATTATTCTTTAAAAAATCCTTAATATCCTTTGATTTTCTTCGCGTCCTCACATAAACAATACCACTACCCTTAACATTACCGATAATTTTCAACAAATATTTCTGCTTATCCTCAACTTCCCGAACGATATAAACCAGATTTTTCCTTTCATAACTTGTTTTAAGCACATTTTTCTTCCTGAAAAGCAATTTTTCCTGAATGTCTTCTACTACTTCAGGTGTTGCTGTAGCGGTAAGAGCCAAAAATGGAACATCAGGAAGAAGATCTCTCAGCTCTGCAATTTTAAGATAGGAAGGTCTGAAATCATATCCCCATTGTGAAATACAATGTGCTTCATCAATAGCTATAAGGTTTACGTTCATTTTCTGAACACGGATCTTAAACAACTCCGAGCCAATCCTTTCCGGAGATAAATACAGGAATTTA
>CAZEWS010000417.1:1898-2614 GCA_964515985.1 uncultured Rikenellaceae bacterium
CGCCGTAAATACAATTCTCCAATGCAACATCAATCTCATTTTTTGTCATACCGGAATAAACCATTATTGCCTTTATCCCTCTCTTAACTAAATTCGCTACCTGGTCTTTCATCAGCGCAATAAGAGGAGTAATAACCAAACATAAACCATCTTTGGCAAGAGCCGGAACCTGAAAAGTAATGGATTTACCTCCGCCTGTGGTCATTAATCCCAATGTATCGTTTCCGTTCCCTACCGATTTAATGATATCATCCTGAAGAGTTCGGAAATTGGGGTGGCCCCAATATTTAGTCAATATTTGCTGATAAATATTCAAAAATTAATTAATTTGCGCCATTTAAAATTAACCAAATTTACATAAATGTCGTTTATTAAAAATAAAATAATTGGCGAGGGTTTAACATTTGATGATGTCCTGGTATTGCCTTCATATTCAGATGTTTTACCATGGCAGGTTGATCTCCGGACTCTCTTTTCGAGGAACATTATTTTGAATGCCCCCATTATATCTGCTGCCATGGATACGGTTACTGAGGCAAGTTTGGCAATTGCAATTGCACGCGAGGGAGGTATAGGTGTTATTCATAAAAATATGAGTCGTGATGAGCAAGCAAAGCATGTTAAAAAAGTAAAGCGTGCTGAAAGCGTTATGATTTTCGATCCGATTCCAATTAAGGTTTGGTCGTTATCAACTACAGGAATTCCACCAATTTTAA
>CAZEWS010000418.1:0-1935 GCA_964515985.1 uncultured Rikenellaceae bacterium
AGGATATCTCCCAGACGCAGCCTGGTATAACCTGTCGAAATGATCATATGTCCCCTTCTTTGAGTCGATAAGATCAGAATGTCGGAAGGAAGGTGTAAATCCCTGATAGCAATTCCATGAAGATCACGGTTTCGTAAGACAATATCCACAGTATCCTGGTTTTCTTCCATGCCAAGTAGCAGAGAGGTGGCCAAGGGTGACCGTACAAAATGGTCAAGCAAGCTTACCATGGCAGTTGATGGTTCAACAATTATGGCGCCCAATTCATGAAATTTACTAAAATTATATCTATGGTTCAGGCGAACTACTAAATCATGGGTTCCATAATTCTCATATACCAATTCACAAATTTTCAGGTTTTCTTCATCTGTTCTTAATGTAACAATTGTCTTTGTGTTTTTTGTATCAAGTTTCTTAAGTTCTTCCAGTGATATTTCCGGCGAATAAATAATTTCAACCCCGGGAATTTGAGGATCTTTAATTCCTGTTCTCGAAGTGGCAATTTTTACCTGCCAGTCATGCTCTGAAAGCTGCCGGGCCAGAGCAACGGATTGATCTTCATATCCAAAAATTATGGCACGAATGATTCCTTCAAGTTTATTCTTATGTGCCATTGAATGATCTTCTCCTGCCAAACCAATCGACCACTTCAAAAGAGGAGGTCCGATCAATTGGTTTAAAACGATTACGGTAATCATAATGGTTGCAAATTCTGTTCCCCATCCTGAAAATTCAGCTGAGACAACGGTTACTAATCCAAGACTTACACCCGCCTGTGTTACATAAGGCATCCAGCCGATAGTACAATTCCTGAAGGATTCTCCAGCTAAAGCTCCACCAAAGTATGCACCGAACCACATTGTAATAATTCTGATCAGAAACAAAATAAGAGAAATAAACCAGGCAGTTGCCACAACCTCAAGGGATATAGAAGCCCCAATCAAGGTGAAGAAAGCAATATAAACCAGGGGAATTAGATCATGGATTATTTTTAAAAATTCCCTCCGGAACTTCGTGTAGTTGGTAACAATAAAGCTGGCAATAATACAAATCAATAGAGGTTCGATATAAAAATTCAGATGAAAATATTTCTCTCCAAAAAAACGAAACAGATGGGAAAGTAAATAAACACAGTATCCTGTAAAAAGGATCATAATTGCTTTTGGTGTGGTATTGATCCGCAGGGAAAGGATCAATTCAAGCATTCTTCCCAATAAGTAAGCAATTCCAAATGAAACCAGAAATTCTGCGACAAGGATAATAAAATATTGAATATTGAAACCTGATTCGGTTAAAAGAACGTTTGCTATGGAAAAGGTTAGGGCAAAAAGAAAAATGACCAGGAAATCAATCAACACGGTAACACCCAGGAAAGTTCTTGTGAACGGTCCTTTTGCACGCAATTCATTAATAATGGCAATTGCCGTAGCCGGCGACCGGGCAACAAAAATTGTTCCGATTAAAATTGAGACAGCTACCCTGCCATAGGTGTTCATTTCATTTATAAATGGAATGAGATCCGTTAATAGAAAAACAACCAGGCTTGTGAGGATAAAAGTAACAGCCAGTTGCCCGATGGTCATCCATTTGATACTGTTAAAACTGCTTCTTAATTCCTTTATATACAATTCCGCTCCAGCCGCAAAAGCAATAAAGGCAAGAGCGATATTATTTATGAATTGAAGTTTAGGGATTGCCTTATCCGGTATCAGGTTCAGGATATAGGGCCCGGAAAAAATTCCCATGACAAGCAACCCGGTAACCAAAGGGAGTTTTATTTTTTGGAATAGACCGGCAATCTGATTGGAGGCAACCAGGATGATGATAAATCCGGTAATAATGATAACAATATTCCAAAAATTGGCCATATTGAATTCTAAAATTAATAAACTACCTGGTTTTACTAGTAGAGCGTTTCTTAATTATTATGGCAAT
>CAZEWS010000418.1:2144-2573 GCA_964515985.1 uncultured Rikenellaceae bacterium
ATATGTTATTTCAAGAACGAATTACTAGTATCTGTCCATAAAGTAATTATTTTATTGATATTATTGACAGACTCTAATTATCATCTGTATAAGTTTCAGTATATAAAGATAAAAAATAGAAGGAGTAAATCAAAAGAGTATGCTTTCAGGGACCCGCAACTTTTGTTAATTAATTTGAATCAACTGTTAAATAAAACACGATTTATAAAAAAAATATTTTACTTTAGAAGGCTTATTTGCGTTTGGTTTGAATATGAAAAACATCGTAACTAAATACAAACTGACATTATTAACAGACTCAATTTAGTTTAGCTTCCGGTTTTATTAACCTAATTATCTTAGTTGCTATGAAAGTTAGGCTATTTTCCATTTTTATTTTGATTTACTCCTTCTATTTTTTATCTTTATATACTGAAACTTATACAGATG
>CAZEWS010000419.1:0-2549 GCA_964515985.1 uncultured Rikenellaceae bacterium
TCAAAGCGATGGGGATTCAATTCGTTGTATTCATTATTGTGTCTTAATCCCAGAAATATTGGGTCCATCATCGTACTTTTCCACTCATTTTTCGCATTTAATAACCTTTGCAGTTCTTTATCAGTCTCCAGTTCCTGGCTCTCCCCGATATCTTCAACCAGGTTGTACAATTCATTCTGTTTCCCGTTCATATTAACCAGCTTAAGATCTCCACTCCTCACAGCATATGAGTTACTATCAAATTTTCTCCAGAAAAGTTGTTCATGGGGTACGCCTTGTTCTTCTCCAAGCAAATACGGTACTAAATTAACTCCGTCAAGAGGTTTACCTGGTTCAGCCCCGGCATAGTCTGCAACAGTAACGAAAATGTCGAGAGAGATAATTGGTTGATCATAAACCTGGCCAGGCGGGATTTTTTCAAGCCATTGCATTGCAAACGGGACCCGGATACCTCCCTCATATAAACTTCCCTTTCCCTCTCTGAGGGGATCGTTTCTCGAGCCATTTGTCTTGTACGGACCTCCATTGTCAGACAAAAAGAAGACAATGGTATTTTCATGGATGTTCAACTCTTCCAGTTTATCCAGCAATTCCCCAATACCGTCATCTACAGAACTCACCATTGCTGCGTAAGTTCTTCTCTTTTTGTCGTCTATGTGCGAAAACCTTTTTAAGTATTTTTCTGTGGCCTGCAAAGGAGTATGAGGAGCATTGTACGCTAAATAAAGAAAAAATGGATTTCCCGCATTTCTTTCAATGAATCGAACTGCTTCCCGCGATAACGCATCGGTTAAATATTCATGTTCATCTACCCTGGTGTTGTTCTGAAGCAATTTGGTATTATAGGCATCAAACTGAGATTTCACTTCAGAGATATCCATTAATGTCCATAGTTCAGGGAAATACTGATGTCCTCCTGTTAAAAAGCCAAAAAATTCATCGAATCCGCGGTTCAATGGCCGTAGGCTTTCATGAGCACCTAAATGCCATTTACCAATAGCCATGGTTTGATAGCCCACTTTATCCAGCGCGGTTGCCAGAGTTTCTTCACTAAGAGGCAATCCCTGGTCCCGATCATTAGGTGCAAATAACGGATTCCTTCCAAATCCGAACCTGTCCTGGTATCGACCGGTAATCAATCCGGCCCTGCTTGGGCCGCAAACCGTATAACTCACATATCCGTTGGTAAACATAACGCCATTCATGGCAAGCCGGTCAATGTTTGGCGTGGGTATATCTTTACATCCGTTGAAACCGACATCGGCATATCCCTGGTCGTCTGTCAAAATGATAATCACATTGGGCTGATCAATTGGCTTTTCCTTTTTACACGATTGAAAACCGAATAAAGATCCGGCGAACAGTAGAAGAATGATGTGCTTACTCATGATGAATATTTTTATTGAATTTCAACAGCTCCCAGATCAGGTAATTCTTTAATGGGGTTACCAAAAAAGTCGGTTTTAACATCAAGACCAACTGTTAGTCCCACTGCATCACCTGGTATCATCTGAATCTTTATCCCTTTATCTTTTATAAGCTCCAGGTTTGTTGGGACATAATCGGAAGGTTCACTGCCTCCAGTATTTTGAAATCCCGGATCACCTACAAAAGGATTGCTGTCTTTAATGGTGAGCGATCCGGGCAGGATGCTGATGTTTTGATACAAATTATTGGCAAAAACCACATTTGAGATGGTCAGGTTTTGATCTTCCACCTGGGTATCCTGGTCGCCTGAGACATCAACTGTTTCTCCAGGAATGTAAAAAATATTATTGGCGATGAGAATCCCTTCAGTGGTACGCGTAAAAGAAAAACAGGAACGGATATCTTCTTTTACGTATATCGTATTATTGTAGATGTATGAGTTGAACGGGCCTGTTTTTTGATTCCCTCGTCCAACATAACCGCTGGTCCAAAGCACTTTCCCTTCCTGGTGGGCACCGTTTTGGCCTTTGATGCGAAACCCATCGTTGATGCTGATATTATAGCGGTAACAGCAATTGTGGTCATTACCCAGAATTTCAACAAATCCACCGGCATTGTCCATGCTCAGGTTGTACTGGACCACCACGTTATTGCAATTGAAATCTATGTGGGCCCCGCAGGAATCAGACTTACCTCTTGCATGCATGAATTTGTTTTTTTCTATGAGAACATTGTTGCAGGTCCACGGCCAAATACCGCTTCCACGTGCATGCATGCGCGGATCTATTGAAGAACCTGAATGGTCTACCACGTTTCCGCGAACCACAACATTTTCACAGCGTCCTGGCACCATACCTGGACCTCCAATATGTTTCAGAAAATTGTTTTCAATGGAAACATCTTGTAAATAGGTCTGGCTGCTTTTATCGCCATAACCAAAGATCCTGATACCGGTGTGTCCTGTCATTTCAATGATGCAATCTTCTATGTGAACATTCCTGATCCTGGCTGCTTTATCCTGCATCATAATAGCAATACCCATACCCATATTTGAAGTCGGATTTTGGCCATCTTTATTAATACTCTCAGTTGCGAAGATGTGATGGATCTTTAAATTCCTT
>CAZEWS010000420.1:0-2541 GCA_964515985.1 uncultured Rikenellaceae bacterium
TGTTCAGGTTTATCGATTTTGTTAGTCTTTAAAGGTACAAAATCATACCGTTCCTTGCGCCTCCGCTAAAGCTTCAGCGACACGCGGACGGAACTTCATTTTCTTTTATCTCTGAAAAAGGGACTCACGTCCCTCGTTGTAACATATTATCCCTATGGGATATATTTCAATTGTTCGCTCTTGCTTCGACACAAATTAAGTAGTAAAACAAATTCTGAATTTTAAAACCACCATAGACAATGTATCTGTTTAGTGCAACGCATGACCCAAAACTACCAACTCTCATATAGCAACAATCAGTTTATCAGGTGTTTATAATTTCATGATTTCTCTCTTGCACAAAACAGGAGATTGGGTGATTTTTAAACTCTTCCCTGAATAGTAAATAACACATTACGTTTCTATTTTTTGTTGCTGCATTTATCAAACATGTTTGAGGTATGCGTCTTTAATCTTTTCAAGGAATTCATCCTGATTACTTCCCCAGTATTTTTCAGAAAAGATCTCCACTTCATGAAATCCGTCAAAGCCGGCAATTTCCACCCGGTTTCTGATTTGCCGAATATCGATACATCCTTCTCCCATTAGTCCGCGGTCGTATAGCAGGTCTTCCGTAGGAACTTTCCAGTCGCAGATATGAAAAGCAAATATTTTCCCAAGTTGCCCACATCTTATAATCTCCTTTATCAGCACCGGGTCCCACCAGATATGGTATACATCAATCACCACTCCCAGCCAGGGCGAATTAAGTTTTTCCACAAAATCGTTTGTTTGCCTTAATGTAATTATGGCAGACCTTGTATCGGCATACATTGGATGCAGGGGTTCGATGGCTAATTTAATTCCAAGTTCTTCGGCTTTAGGTAATATCTTTTTTATTCCATAACGGATCTGTTCTCTGGATTTTTCAAGGGATTGTTGAGGGTCTGCTCCACAGACAAGCACCAGCAGGGGAGCTCCTAATTCAAAAGCTTCTTCAATGGCATTCAGGTTATCTTTTATCGCATCCGTTCTTTTCGCTTCATTCATTGAAGCAAAAAATCCACCCCTGACAAGGCTGACAATTTGCAGTCCGTGTTCCCTTAGCATTTGACCGGTTGACCGGATATCCCGGCCTTCAAGAGTATCCCGCCAAACCGATATACCGGAAATACCGGCAGCGGAGAATTTTTTTGCACTCTCCTCTAAACTCCAAGGCTTGGTGGTTATGGTATGAATACAAAGCCTGGAAAAATCCTTGATTTCGCTGTTGTTCATTTTACACAATTAAAAAAGGTGTAATAAGGTTCGTTATTGATAATCTTTTGAAGATACAGCGCTACTTCACGAGCGTGATAGTCACCCCACATGCTTGATTCCCCGTTTGGAATTTTGGATCCTTCAGGGACAAAATCCCATCCGTTTGGATGGTGATAAATGGAATGCAGGATGAGTCCCTGGTGGTTCGGATCTTTGCTTAAATAGGTTTTATCAAAAAGTGCCTCTAAAATCGTCAATCCAGCCTGCCAATAGTGTTCTCCGGATTCCGTTTCTCCTTTTTTATTCAGGTAATGTCCCAGGCGCAGTAATCCTTGTGCGCCGATCGCTGCGGCAGAACTATCGACCGGTTCGAATTCGTTATAAGGATTTGCCGGCTGTTTCAGGTAATCACCAAGCTTTTCCAGCCCAGGGGCTCCGGTATCCCAGTATGGAATACCGTCAACGGGTGTGTTTTTTATATAAAAGTCACAAGTGGCAAGTGCTGCCTTTAAAAGAAACGATTCGATTGTTTCCCGTCCACCGATAAGTTCCAGTTCCTTATCGTCAAGTGTTTCTATAAATTCCAGTTCTTCGGCAAATCCACACATGGCCCAGGCTAATCCACGTGTCCATGTAGAAAAGGGTGAATATCCCTGTTGGGTATTCGGGCAGCGGTAATTCCCATCTTTCACATTGAATATGCTTTCATGAGCAGTTCTTCCCGGTACATCATACTTGTCCCTTCCCTCACCGTAATAGATTGAGTATTCAGCTGTAGCTTTTGTATGTTTTATCATTCGTTCGAGCAGGTTAACTCTTTTATCATTTTCTTCCTGCAGAAAATGTCCTAAAACATGACTTATGGCAAGTACCCGGCAGGAGCGGATAGTATCGACAAAGAGGGAATGTGGTCCGTTAAACGAATAAATAAATCCTCCATCTTTGATTTTTGTCCAGCGGCTTGCCTGGATCGCTCCGGATATTTTCAATGCCAGCTCGCAGAAACTTTTCTCCCACTCATTGTATTCAATTTTCCCTTCTTTCAGTAACCTGAGAAGATTACCATAGGTGCTTACATTATTGAAACCATGATCGTGCACACCGATATGACTTACATGGGGCGCCATAACTTCAACGGTCTTCTTTCTGCCAATATCAATAAAAGTTGTATCACCTGTTGCATTGTATTGCAATAAAGCGGAACCGTATTGAAATCCTTGAGTCCATTCGGTCCAGCCGCGGGAAGTGTATTTACCCTGAATTGTAAATACAGGAGATGCTTTGCCGGGATCAGTAGATTTT
>CAZEWS010000421.1:0-2540 GCA_964515985.1 uncultured Rikenellaceae bacterium
AGGGCAGGACGTTGTGCGAAATAGTGACTGATTAGTTTTACCCGCAAATAACCACAATAGGAAATAAACAATATGGAAATTACTTTTTTGGGAACAGCAGCAGCGACCTCGTATCCTTTGGTGTTTTGCCGATGCAAAGCGTGTGAACAAGCCCGTAAACTCGGTGGACGAAATTTTAGAAAAAGATCATCCCTACTTATCAATCGAGACCTATTGATAGATTTTGGACCTGATATCATGACCGCTTCTTTTATGTATGGGATTTCTATGCCAGATATTCGATATTGCCTACAAACTCATTCGCATTCAGATCATTTTGACGCATCACATTTTTCTACTCGTATACCAGAATATGCTGTAGAAAATATTCCTCATCTTGAACTATATGCTTCAAATGCGACGCTCAGAAAGATGTCGGAGATGTTAAAAAACGAAGGTTGTGTAACTAATCTTCTTGATCAAAAAGAACAGGAACGTATGAATATAAGTGTTCATCCCGCAAAATATCTCCAATCCTTTGAAGCGGGAAACTATCAAATAACAGCATTTCCCACAAACCATGATAAATCAGTCGATTCGCTCTTATATGCCATTACAGAAAATGATTATACTGTTTTTTATGGTGTCGATACTGATATAATTCCAGAAGAAACATGGAAAGGTTTTCATGAAAAGAAGCTTAAATTTGATATTGTGGTTCTTGATCATACTTATGGTCCGAATATGCATGGAGAAGGACATCTCAATGCTAACCAATTTATCGAACATGTACAAAGGATGAGGAAAGAAAATCTGTTAAAAAAGAATTCTCGAATTTTTGCCACTCATATATCACATGAAGGAAATCCCATACATTCTGAGTTAGTTGAATATGGAAAAAAGTATGGATATGAGATAGCTTATGATGGATTGGTAATTAAAAAAAAGTAATTTTCATTTCTGAATAAAACGATTTATCTTGCTAAACCGTAGTCACTACATCGCATAACACTGAGTATTTCCTATCTCGAAAAGTGTGAATGAGTTCTATCTAGATTACTTTTTCATACTCTAGATTCTTATCCTGTATCTTATATCCTATTCCCAACTTCTCACATACTTCTGCCAGCCCGGCCGCATAATCACCAGCTACCAGCTGCATGTGGTTACAGGGATGCTCCCGGAAAAGTTGTTCCATGGGGACTCTAAATTTCATAAAAGCATTAGGCCAACCGGGAGTAGTTAGTACAGCATCAGCCGGTCTTTCTACAAACTCACCAGGAACTATATTCATCCAATATCTGCCATTCCTTCTTGCCAGCCTTGCGCCAGTTACTGGTCCAGGTGCGGCATCAAAGTTGACCGTTGCGCCACAGGCAGCATAAAAAAAGGCTTGTTTATCCAGCTTTATTTTAGCTAGATTATCTTCAATTCTACTACTTCGGGTGGCAAACCAGGGAGTATGAGCACCACAGTTTACCAGATAAAGAATATTTCTTTCTGGATCCAGATATCGGAAGTCAGCGAACATAGTTGGTCTGCCAGTCAAAAGATACATTATCTGCTGCGTAAGAGCAGCGTCTTTATCATCTTCACAAGCACAAACGACAACTTCTTTCTTCTCACCGGCAGGGCCTCGGCTGTCATTACTGAAAGCCTGAGTTAAACATTGGGTTACATGATACTCACTCAACTCTGGCTGGCATTTAATACCAATGAAATCAAGTTCATTTTCGGCAATGATATCCTGAGTAGCATAATAGCAGGCAAGTTGGTATTTGAGCTTATCTTCAGTGAATTTATCTTCATAATTTACACTTTTTACATTTTCAGTGAGAAAATTGAAAGCCTTATTAATCCTCTTATCTCTTATTTCTGTTATTTCGCTATTCACTCCATCACGCCAGGAAATCATCTGGCTCGCTCTTCTAATGATTTCTAATTGATCAATTGGTTGAGTGTCAACTCCAAATATTTTAGCCCATTGAAGAGGGTCAGCTTCGGCGGTGACGATTTGAATACTCCTACCACCAATTTCTCCGTAAATCTGACCGTGTAGTCTTTCAACTACCTCCTCGGCAGAAGAGGAAATTTTAGCTCTATCTTGAGCAAACCTGGCAAATGTCACGACCTGCTTAAGTTTTTCTGGGTCATTGGCTATGTTCCTGCTCCATATTCTTATATTCGCTACACCCAGTTGATCCAGGCCCCCGGCGGCAGCCATCCCGCCCACCATTCCTGGCTGTTCAGGAGCTAGATTAGTAAGTATTAGAATAGGAATAGACCTATTCTTTTTCTTTTTTTCTCTGAGGATAATCTGGGTTGCTATCCTGGCTAATCGGGGCGAAGCCCATAGGCTATAGTGAAGAATCAGGCCGTCTATATCAGCTTCAGCCAATATTTTTGCCTGTTTTCTGGCTATCTTCACCCGCCAGACCATTTTGTCAAAACCGCTAAACGATTTAGCTGGATCGACAATCTCCATACCCCCTACCCTTTCCAACGTCCTTACTACATTTTTCTTTAACCCCTGGGCGTTCTGGAAGGTTTCTTTCAGAACA
>CAZEWS010000422.1:0-514 GCA_964515985.1 uncultured Rikenellaceae bacterium
GAAACATATAACTCTTAACACTGCAATACTGTAACTTTGAGATTATTATCCTGGTTTCAGGGATAGTAAACTTTAGAGCAACCTATCCAGCATTTCCCCAAGCGCTTCAACACTTATTCTTTTTGCAATTATTTTTTTATTCTCATCGAGCAGGTAAACAGTTGGTGTGCTGTAAATATCATAAAATAATCTGAAAAAAGTAGATTGTTTCGGATCCCAGGCATTAATCCAGTCAAATCCTTTATCATTGATATAATCAAGCCACTCTTGTTTCTTATCCTGTGTGTAAACTGTAAATACTTCAAGACCTTTATCCTTATTTTTTTTGTAAATGTCGTAAAGCAGTGGTGTGGATATCTTACAATGACCGCAATCAGTTTCCCAGAAATATAATACAATGTATTTAGCATTAATCTGGTGTAATGAAACCCATTCTCCTGTTTCGGTTTCCATTTTCAAATCCCTTGCAACATAACCGATCAGATTAGGTTTGATCTTGTATACCCTGTCGCGG
>CAZEWS010000422.1:524-1162 GCA_964515985.1 uncultured Rikenellaceae bacterium
GGCAAAGATTGACAGGTATTTTAACAATGTCCTGATCCAAAAACCCAATCGGCTTCACCCGACAGATAATAATCTTCAGCAACCCTTACAAATACTTCATCCATCCCCATGATATTAGATTTCAGAAAATTATTCAGCAGGTAGATCACTACATATTGGAAAACTTTATCATTTGCTCTGCACCTGTCTACTATCTTTGTTATTTCAGGTATAACCGAGTCGGGTTTTTGGATCAGGACATTGTTAAAATACCTGTCAATCTTTGCCTGAAGCACTGGGGTTCGGAGTAACCGCTGATCTGAAAAATCAATACTATCCAGAAAATGGTCTTTATTATAATTGTATCCAAGAACCCACCTCATCGAATCTTTGTTTGCTATATTATCGGGTATATCGAAATCAGGCGGCTCAGGAGGTCGCATAGCATTTATCAAACTGCTTATCAGCATACCCTTATTTTCACTGGCTATCTTACTCCAGTAATCTTTAACCTTTATATCCAGCATTTTCATTTCTTCAGTGATCATGTTAAGTGAATCAGGATTTTCTTTATTGAGTTTCCGCCTGGTAGCAAGAGCCCCTGATTTTGATATACCCGATAATATAGCAAACAAAGATTCGATGAGGTGGGTTCTTGG
>CAZEWS010000422.1:1172-1698 GCA_964515985.1 uncultured Rikenellaceae bacterium
ATCTCTGATATTCAATAAAAATACTATTCTGGGTCGATCCTTTGAACTTCATAAATTTAAGTAAATCGGTTGTATCCGTTGAAACTGAAAATTCCTGATCCTTATCAACGATCAATTCGAAAAAGTTCATGTTAGGTAAAGCTATCAGGTAAATACCGGCATCAAGCTTTTTATCTCCTTTAAAAACTCCTTCTCCCTGTTTGTCAAGATAAAGAGTGTCCAGAACTAATTTTTTATTACCAAAATGGTATGCCAGGTAAATACTTGTGTCCTTTATTCCTTCAATGTCGACTTCTATCCGGTATCCCTGTGAGAAAACCGGTATTGATAGAATTAGAGCAAATATTAACAGATTGAATAACTTAATGATCTTATTCATGAGAGTTTACTATTTTAACATAAACGACAAATTTAATGAAACATTATAAGTAAAAAAGCAGTGAGTGAAGTTTTACAGAAACGAAACATATCATTATCTTTGTCTTTTCAATTAATGCCTGAAAACGATAGTAAAAAACCTGTATGG
>CAZEWS010000422.1:1708-2536 GCA_964515985.1 uncultured Rikenellaceae bacterium
ACTGAAGTTGATGAAAAACAAATACAATTACAGAAAACCGGTAAAGATTTTACAGGTGATATAACTTTAGTAGTATTTCCGTTTCTAAGATTTTCGAAAAAGAAACCTGAGGATACAGGAGAAGAAATTGGAAATTACCTTCAGAAAAATGTTAAGGAAATTTCCGGGTTCAATACTATCAAAGGTTTTCTGAATCTTGTAATGGATAAAAAATATTGGATTGAAGTATTTAGAGAAATAATAGCGAATCCTGATTTTGGATTTAAAAAGCAGGGTTCTGAAAACAAAACTATTCTTATTGAGTTCTCTTCACCAAATACAAATAAACCCCTTCATCTTGGTCATATTAGGAATAATCTTATAGGCTATTCTCTTTCAAAAATATTTGAAGCAAGCAGCGACAATGTTAAGAAAGTGAATATTGTTAACGAGAGGGGAATACATATTTGCAAGTCTATGCTTGCATGGCAAAAATGGGGGAATGGAATAACTCCTGAAAAGGCAGGAAAAAAGGGTGACAAGCTTGTTGGTGATTTTTATGTTGGGTTTGAGAAGGAATATAAGAAGGAGATTCAGGCATTGATAGAAAAGGGAATTGATGAGGATAATGCTGTTCGGACTGCACCATTGATAAAGGAGGCACAGGAAATGCTTCTCAAGTGGGAGGATGGAGACAAAGAGGTTTATGATTTATGGAACCGGATGAATGGTTGGGTTTATAAAGGATTTGATAAGACCTACAAATCCCTTGGCGTTAGCTTCGATAAAATATATTATGAGTCGGATACCTATATAACAGGCAGGAAAATTGTACTCAGGGCACTTGAA
>CAZEWS010000423.1:0-2531 GCA_964515985.1 uncultured Rikenellaceae bacterium
AAAAATGGAAAAATTGTTACTTTCAAAGACTCGAACAGGAGCCAATTCCAACATTACTCGCTCCCACTGTCGTTATTCGCTCCCACAATCCAGGCACTGTAACCAGCTCATGAAGATTGGCTCTTACTTCGTTAGAGCCAATCGTTCGCTCAAACCCGCTCGTGAGACATTCTGTTCGCTTTGCTCACAGAATGGTTCCAATATTATTCGCTGCGCTCATGAGATCGATCGCTTGCTCACCAGTAAATATTACTTTGACCGATGCTTTATCTGATAAAAGATGACAATTTGAGTTAATTATTTTAAATGGAGGTTATATATATTTTTATTGGTTATTTTTGCTTTCGGATTTTACAAGAACATCAGTGACAAAGAGCAAGGAAAAAATATTAATCCAATTGTTTGAAGACTGGGCAGGCGAAAAAGCATTGAAATTTTCCCCTTTACCGGAATCAGGATCCTACCGGGAGTATTACAGGATTTCCGGTCCGGGTAAAGTTGCTATTGGTGCTTATAATTCCGATAAGAAAGAAAACAGAGCTTTCCTTGGTTTTTCGGAATATTTTTTCAAACAGGGTCTGCC
Organism: uncultured Rikenellaceae bacterium; assembly: GCA_964515985.1. Lineage (GTDB taxonomy): Bacteria > Bacteroidota > Bacteroidia > Bacteroidales > VadinHA17 > CAZEWS01. The sequence continues at coordinate 584 of CAZEWS010000423.1, forward strand.
GGTTCCGGAAATTTATGCTGCAGATGAAGAAAAGAAAATATACCTTGAACAGGATCTTGGAAATATTACCCTGTATGCCTGGTTAACCGAGGTTAGAAAACAATCAGGATTTACCGGTGAACTAACCGGTATTTATAAAAAAGTTATTGAAGAGCTCATCCGCTTTCAGGTTACCGGAGGGAAAGGAATCGACTACAAATTATGCTATCCGAGAGCCGACTTTGATAAACAGTCTATGTTGTGGGATATGCATTATTTCAAGTATTATTTCCTTAAACTGGCAAAGATCCCTTTTGATGAACAGAACCTGGAAGATGATTTTCAGAGATTAGCTGATTTTTTGCTTGAAGCAGGCTGTAATTATTTCCTGTACAGGGATTTCCAGTCCAGGAATGTTATGTTATTAAAAGGGAAGCCTTATTTTATTGATTATCAAGGAGGAAGGAAAGGAGCACTGCAGTACGACCTTGCATCTCTTTTGTACGATGGGAAAGCCGATATTCCGGAATCAGTCAGGGAAGAACTCCTGGATTATTATATACAGGAGATAAATAAGGTTATTGGCGTTAAACCGGACACATTCCGGCGTTATTATTACGGATATGTTTTCATCCGCATCATGCAAGCATTGGGAGCATATGGTTTCAGGGGTTTTTATGAACGGAAAGATCATTTCCTCCAGAGTATTCCTTATGCCATTAAGAACCTTGATTATTTGCTTCAATCACGTGATTTGCCATTAAAAACAGGTGCACTGAAGGACGCTTTTCACCTGTTGATAGGTTCTGAGAAATTACTGAACATTGCCCGGACTTCGAAAAAGCTTACGGTATGTGTGAACAGTTTTTCATACCAAAGAGGGATCCCTGTTGATGTAACGGGTCATGGTGGTGGTTTTGTATTTGATTGCAGGGCTATCAATAATCCGGGCCGGCAGGAGAAATTCCAACATCTGACAGGAATGAACAAAGAAGTGAGAGAATTTCTTGACCAGGAAGAGGAGATGAGGGGTTTTTTAGAGAATACGATGAAGTTGGTTGATCAAACAGTGAAGAAGTACCAGGAAAGGAATTTTGCAAACCTGATGGTGAGCTATGGATGTACCGGAGGCCAACACAGGTCGGTATATGCAGCAGAGAGAATGGCTGAACATCTGAAAGAAAAATACGATATAGATGTGAAACTTCAGCATCATGAACAGGACTTTCTATTACCCTAAGCAGAGAACAGAATGAAGGCGATGATCTTCGCAGCCGGCATGGGAACCCGGCTTGGAAATACCACCCGAAATATTCCAAAAGCATTGGTTCCGGTTAAAGGTATACCACTTCTTCAGATCGCCACTGAGAAACTGACATTTCATAATTTCAATCAGATTATTATAAATGTTCATCATTTCTCCGGTCAAATCAAGCAGTTTCTGGAAACAAACAATTATTTTGGAGCAAAGATTGTTATTTCGGATGAAAGCGACCGCTTATTGGAAACAGGGGGAGGATTGAAAAAGGTTACCCGGTTCTTTTTAGGAGAACCTGCTTTCGTGGCATACAATGTGGATGTATTAACCAACCTTGATCTGAATAAGATCTATGATTATCATATCCGTTCCGGTGCCATTGCAACACTTGCCGTCCGGTCACGGAAAACCAAACGATATCTTTTGTCTGATGAGCAAAATACCTTATGCGGATGGGAAAACAAATCCACCGGTGAGAAAAAAATCGTCAGGGTGCCTGTTGGGAGATTGAAATCACAGGGCTTTTCAGGCATTCATGTCCTCAGCCCTTCCATATTTGACTTGATGAATGGGAGGGATGTTTTTCCGATTATGGATACGTACTTAAATATTGCTTCGGATTTTAAGATACTTACACATAATCATGACAATGGATTCTGGCTGGAAATTGGTAATGAGAAACGGCTTCAGGAAGCAGAATTGTTCTTTAAG
>CAZEWS010000424.1:0-2524 GCA_964515985.1 uncultured Rikenellaceae bacterium
ATCGGATTAATTCCTATTCAAATATTTCAAAATAAATGAAAAAAATTAATTACAGGCTTGCTTTTTAACGTAGAAGATAATTAAGTATAAACGACTATAATCGATTTGATTTTTAATGAATCCTGCTAAAGATAAAAAAATGAGAAAGTTTATTCTATTGTTCTGTTATTTACTGTGTGGATCCGCAGTTTATTCCCAAGTCATCCGGCTGACTGATAACAAGATCCGGGTATACAGCCATTTGATGGATCCCAGGTTACATCCTGACGACAACCGCCGCAACCTAAAGCCCCCTGATGCAAGAGTGTTCGGCAACCAGATCCAGTTTATGGCTTTGCGTTCTCTCGAAGGTGACTATGGAATGAAGCTGGATCAATATACCCGGCAGCATGCTTTGGGCAATATCATTTGGCCTAGATATACCCTTTTGTATAATTCCGACCTGCCCGATATAGTTAAAGAATTAAAAAACAGGAACCTCTATCTGTTTGATTTATGGGGATATGTACCTGGATCGGGACCCGGGGGGTACTGGCAGCAATTCAAGGTTCCCCAAAAAACGCTTGATCTGTTTAAAAATGAACTTGGTGATAGATGGCTGGGGATGGACAATGGGGAACAGGACGGACGATATATCAGTACTTTTGCCTTACAATTCTATCCCTCTGGCTCAGCAAGAGAAAGGCAATATCTTAATTTTCAGCATCATTTTGAAGGATTATCCGACAGGCTCGGAAATAAAATGGCTACGCTTGTTTCATTGAATTATGGCCATTATTTTCTGAAAGAGGAAGTATATACCCTCATTGGAGCGGAAACGGCACAGGGTTTACCCAATACCCAGATATATTATTCGTTTATCCGGGGAGCTGGAAAACAATACGGCGTGCCATGGTTTGGAAACGCTTCGGTATGGAACCGCTGGGGATGGAAAAATTATGTCGGGAATGCCAATAACAACGGAGGTGATACCAAAGGAACAAGCCTGAGCCTTCTAAAGCGTTTAATGTACAATCATATTCTGTATAATTGTGTGGCCGTTGGTTTTGAATCATCATTTTTTGATAAGAACGATCAACTCAGCCCGATCGGTGAGATCCAGCAATCTGCATATGCGTGGGTCAGGAAGCATGGTCAGCCGGGTGTTATGTATACACCGGTTGCTATCATGCTTGATTTTTTCTCGGGGTGGACCTTCCCCAGGCATCTGTATACTTCAAATATTTACCGGGTTTGGGGTAATATTCCATATGACCGGGGGGATTACATGATCGATGGGATACTGAATATGTTTTACCCGCGTTACCAGGATGCATCGTACTTTCATGATGAGACGGGATTTATTACGCCCACACCGTATGGTGATGTGGCGGATTGTATTCTGAGTGACAGTCCCTTGTGGTTACTGAATCAATATCCTGTTTTAATTCTTGGCGGAAAATTAAATGGCGGGAATGCTTTGAATGATAAACTGGAAGCATATGTAGAGAAGGGAGGTCACCTGATTGTTACCGCATGAAATTTAGCCTCTTTACCCAGGGGACTAGCAAGGATAAAAACCGGCCCCGCAGAGAAACACTTTGAAAAAGGGCAGATAATCCAATTCAACCAACTTGATATGATAGAGAAATCTGATTTTGCATTAAGGGAAATAATCTTTCCTGCACAGGCAAAGGTCCTTGCTTCCTGCAATGACATCCCTGCAATCGTTCAAATGCAGTATGGAAATGGGATGCTTACCATTTTTACTTCTGACTTTGGTATTGGTGAAACGGGACCGGATTTTCATATGGTTCAATCGAAAATAGATAAAACGCTGATAAGCCCATACCCTTTACTAAACCATGTCCATGCTGCATTGGATAAAATTTGCAGCCAGGTAAAAATATTTGAAGTGGGTGAAGGACTAAGCCTGATTACCTGCAGAAAACAAAAGGGAACATATACCCTGGGAGTTTGTAACAACACATGGACGGAAAAACCACTTTATGTTAAATCGACGGCCGGTAGGATAAGAAAAATAGAGGAACTGAAACTCGATTGCAGGGAGCAACAGGCCATTGGCTATTTGCCTAAGAATATGGAAAATAATACGGGAAAGAATTCGAAAAAAACCATCGCAGGAGGGGATGTCCGGATATTCAGGGTGTTCCTTGAAGAAGAAAGCATTGAGGAAATCCCATTTGTTGTTCCGGAGCCAAATCCATCCGGAAGGGGACTGGTATTGAGAAATATTGCTTCCATTAAGGATGAGATACTCCTGCGACCCGAATTCTTTCAGCATTTCGATAGGGTTGTTGTCGATTGGCGGTATTTCTATCAAAAAGAAAAAAATGCGATTCGGGAAGAGGCGGGGTGGATGATAAGGCAAGGCTTGAAAATTACAGGAGATTTTTCATCGGGCATTAATCTCTTTCCGGATTTACGCTTGGTGAAAAACGATACAGCAGAGTACGATAACAGTCAAATGAGGCTATAGTCTATTTATAATATGTTTTGTATCTTTGAAAAAAAAAGATATGAG
>CAZEWS010000425.1:0-2517 GCA_964515985.1 uncultured Rikenellaceae bacterium
TCATATTTTGTCGCTGTTTATTCATTTGCAGGAATGCTTTTGGGAGTGGTTTTAGGATTTATTGCCGGAATTATATATTAATATTTTTTTTCGCCGGGCAATCCGGGCCTGATAAAAAATGCAATATTAATTGGTTGGTTTGCCGGCCTGGTCGCAGGACAAATCCTTGGTAACAAAAAAGACAAGAAGGTCAGAAAAGAAGACCGTCAGCTTTAGTGAATTAACGTTGTAATTTTTAACTTTGTTAAATTGAATAACCATCAAAACTCAAACCTATGAAAAAGTATTTCCCCTTTCTTTTAATTTTAAGCTTATTTTGCTTTGCTTGTACACAAACCGGTATTGAATATCCGGTTACAAAAAAAGTTGATACAACTGACGTATACTTTGGAACTGAAGTTCCTGATCCATACCGCTGGCTGGAGGATGATAATTCCGAAGAAACAGCTGAATGGGTAAAAGCACAAAATGAAGTGACTTTTACCTATCTTGAAAAGATCCAATTTCGTGAGAAAATCAGTGAACGATTGACAGAGATATGGGATTATCCGCGTTATTCCACACCCTGGAAGCAGGGTGGATATTATTTTTTCTCAAAAAATGAAGGTTTGCAGAATCAATCGGTTTACTATATTCAGGATGACCTTGAAAGTGAGCCAAGGGTGATCATTGATCCAAATACATTTTCTGAAGATGGCACTGTTGCTTTAATGACCTTTTCAGTATCAAGAGATGGAAAATATGTCGGATATGGCACCACAAGCGGGGGATCAGACTGGAGAGAATTCCATGTTCGTGATATTGCAACAGGGACCGACCTTGAAGATCATTTAAAATGGATAAAATTTTCGGGGCTCACATGGTATAAAGACGGCTTTTTTTATGGACGTTATGAAGAATCCATAGCAGGAGATGAATTGACAAATATAAATACTTTTCAAAAGGTATATTACCATAAAATTGGCACAGATCAAACGGAAGATAAACTATTCTATAAAGATGATGAACACCCTGACCACATGTTTAGTGTTCAGGTAACTGAAGATGAAAAATTTTTGTTTTTGATCGAAAGTACCTGGAGGGATAAGGGAAATGCTTTATATTATAAAGACCAATCCCTTAAGAATGCCGGCCTCGTTAAATTGTTTGATGGCTTTGAGAATAAATATTATGTAATGGATCATATTGATGGGAAATTTTTAATTTTTACCGATTATAATGCACCAAAGAACCGGCTCATCCTGGTCGATCCCCGGATGCCCGGTGAACAAAACTGGAAAGAAATCATACCGGAACGAGATTATGTTCTGGAAGGAGTATCAGTAATAGGCGGTAAACTTGTTGCCAGATTCCTTAAAGATGCTCACAGCAGGGTTGAAATTTTAGCGCTTGACGGTACTTTTGAAAAAGAACTGGAATTACCTGTCCTGGGTACAGTTGGCAGATTCAGCGGTAAAAGGGATGAGGATATTGCGTTTTACAGCTTTACATCTTTCACTTTTCCTTCAGTAGTGTATAAATACAATATAAAAACTCATGAATCGGATGAATATTTTATATCAGATATTGACTTTAACTCAGATGATTATGAGACAAGCCAAGTCTTTTTTAAAAGTAAGGATGGTACGGAAATCCCGCTTTTTATTGTCCATAAGAAGGGAATAGAACTAAATGGGAAGAATCCGACATTGCTATACGGTTATGGTGGTTTTAATATTAGCATAAGACCTTATTTCAGTATTTCCCGGCTTATCTGGCTGGAAAACGGAGGTGTGTATGCTCAGGCAAATCTGCGGGGAGGTGGAGAATACGGTGAAGAATGGCATAAGTCGGGAACAAAAATGAACAAACAGAATGTATTTGATGATTTTATTTGTGCAGCAAAATACTTAATTGAAGAAAAGTACACTTCCTCAGAGAAATTAGCTATTCAGGGAGCATCAAACGGAGGACTGCTTGTAGGTGCAGTAATAAACCAGGCCCCGGACCTGTTTAAGGTTGCATTTCCCGCTGTGGGTGTCATGGATATGCTGCGCTTCCATAAATTTACCATTGGCGGAGCCTGGGTTTATGATTACGGATCGAGCGATGATAGCGAGGAAATGTTTAAATACCTGTATGGGTATTCCCCTTTACATAATATTCAGTCTGATGTTGAATATCCGGCAACTTTTGTGACCACTGCCGATCATGATGACAGGGTAGTACCGGCCCATTCATTCAAATATATCTCTACCCTACAGGAAAACTATCAAGGGGAAAATCCTGTCCTTATCAGGATTGAGACACGTGCCGGACACGGTGGAGGTAAACCAACCTCAAAAATTATCGAAGAACAAAGTGATATTTGGTCATTTGTCTTCTATAACATGGGTATTACACCAAAATATTAAATAATAGCAGCATTAATTAGAGTTTGTCCATAAACTAAAAAAGCTTTCTTAACTATGAAATTCCAAACGACAAATAACAAAAAACAAATAAATTTCAAGTTCCAAATTCAAAACTCCAAACCCT
>CAZEWS010000426.1:0-2513 GCA_964515985.1 uncultured Rikenellaceae bacterium
AGAAATTTATTTAATTTGATATGTTATTTCAAGAACGAATTACTAGTACTTAATTGCAAAAATAAAAGGATTAACTGATACTCGTCCACTACTGCTGCCGTGCGATTAGTTTAGATTTGAAACATTGCAATTATGTTATGGTTTATGTAAGAAGTTAATACATTTTAGTGGTCAGACGAGTAAAAAAGACTTTCCGTTTTGCTACAGATTGATCAAACCATAATAAGTCTTGATCTTTTCGAGGAAAAGTTCGCCTGTGATCTCCCAAAATGTAAAGGAATGTGCTGTTTTTTTGGAGATTCCGGTGCCCCGTTAGAACCCGGGGAAGTAAATATTCTTAACAATATTTACCCCAAAGTAAAGCCATATCGTGCCTTTATCGAAAAGAAAACAGGATTCAGAAAACCTGTTTCCTGTTGCATATTTCCGGTACGGGTAAAAAAATACAATGATTTTGAAGGAATAAACTACGAAAAATGGGATATTTGTAAACCTGCAAGAGAGCTGGGTGCAAAGTTGAATATACCAGTATACCGGTTTTTAAAAGATCCTTTGAAAAGAAAGTATGGTAAGAAATGGTATAAACAACTTGAGATAGCTGCTGATGAAGTATTAAAAAAGCGGACAGATTAGCGAACAACTAAATAAATTGTAACTAATCAGTATATTGAGAGAAAAAGAAGTAGAATGTTATAAGTTATACGTTAACCGTTATATGTTAATTATTTGAGAACGGCTAAAATAAATATCATGGCTGATGGCTCTCATTATGTTTTATGAATATTTAGTAAGCTTATAACCGATAACAAATAACTTATAACCTATTAATCAAATGGAAACAATAAAAAAGTACATCGAAGAAAATAAGCAAAGATTTTTGGATGAATTATTCGGGTTGATAAGGATTCCTTCTGTAAGCTCTAAACCAGAGCATAATGATGATATGGTCAGGGCCACAGAGTATATCGTTGAAAAGTTACTGGAAGCCGGTGCTGACAAAGCCGAGGTCTTTTCTGCCGAAGGTCATCCTATTGTGTATGGGGAGAAAATTATTGACCCTAAAGCTCCAACTGTATTGGTTTATGGTCACTATGATGTGCAACCGGTTGAGCCATTGGACGAGTGGGACTCTCCTCCCTTTGAACCTGAAATCCGTGATGGGAAAATATATGCCCGTGGTGCCGATGACGACAAAGGCCAGTTGTATATGCATTTTAAGGCTTTTGAATTGATGGTGAAGACCAATACCCTTTCTTGTAATATTAAGTTCATGATTGAAGGGGAAGAGGAAGTTGGTTCAAAAAGCCTTAAAAAATTCTGTATTGAATATAAGGAGCTTCTAAAATCTGATGTGATTCTGGTTTCTGATACGACCATGATTGCCAGTAATGTTCCTTCCATTACAGTAGGATTGCGTGGATTAAGTTATATGGAAGTGGAGGTGACAGGACCAAACAGGGATCTTCATTCCGGTCTTTACGGAGGAGCAGTTGCCAATCCGGTTAATGTGCTTTCTAAAATGATCGCTTCCCTGACCGATGAGAATAACCATATTACCATCCCCGGTTTCTATGATGATGTTCAGGAAGTTAGCCGGGATGAACGAAATAAAATGGCAAAACAGCCTTTTAACCAGGAAGAATATAATAAGTCAATCGATATCAATAAAGAAGTCGGGGAGAAGGGATACAGCACGATTGAAAGAATTGGTATTCGCCCATCACTTGATGTTAATGGCATATGGGGTGGCTACACGGGTGAGGGAGCAAAAACCATTTTGCCTTCAAAAGCAAGTGCAAAAATCTCGATGCGCTTGGTTCCAAACCAAAAATCCAAAAAGGTTGATAAACTGTTTGAAGAATATTTTAGATCCATTGCTCCTGATGGTGTAAGGGTTAAGGTGACAAGTTTACATGGCGGTGAAGGTTATGTTTCTCCTATCGATACTGTTGCATATCAGGCAGCAAGCAAGGCTTGTGAGGATGCCTTCGGCAAAAAACCAATACCGGTCAGAAGTGGTGGAAGCATTCCAATCATTTCCGATTTTGAGGAGGTGTTGGGGGTGAAGTCCATTCTTATGGGATTTGGTCTGGATTCCGATGCCATCCATTCACCGAATGAGAATTATCCTTTGTTTAATTTTTTCAAAGGAATTGAAACCATACCCTTATTCTTTCGGTATTTTACCGAACAGTAAAACAACTCTCCGATATACAATTCTCTGACTGAAAGGAACAGAAACCTCATGAGGAGCTCCTGGGTGCGAGTAATTGGTCTCTGAGGCAGTTAAACTCAAAAAGGTTTTTAACTATCATCTTTATCAACCCACAGTTTCAACTGTGGGTAATAACAACATTACAGATTAGGCCAATAGCCGTTTTTTCCTCCTAAGGGGATTTCTTTGGAGCTGTGGTAAAAGGGATCCCTTTGGCACAATAAATAAGTATCAAATATCTCAGAAAGTGATGCCCGCCCAGCCGCCCGCCTGAACGAGTCATTCGGGCAGGAAGTCA